>JAOUKO010000012.1 GCA_029882525.1 Candidatus Aminicenantota bacterium
GTTCCAGGTCGAGGAGGTCATTGCCCGAATCCAGACAAAAGAGGGAGTGAAGGACATCCAGATGTTCCAGACCTGGTCGATCCGCAGGAACAGAAAGGTTTACGAGCGTCTCAAGCCTGACGAGCCGTTGACCACAGGACAGCGGGTCCTGGACACGCTTTTCCCATTGGCAAAGGGCGGAACCGGCTGTGTTCCAGGGCCGTTTGGCAGCGGCAAAACAGTTGTCCAGCATCAGCTGGCTCGATGGTCGGACGCGCAGATCATCGTTTTTGTGGCCTGTGGAGAAAGAGGCAATGAGGTGGCAGACCTGCTTCTCAGTTTCCCCCAGCTTGAGGACCCTCATACCGGACGTCCCCTCCTCGAGCGGACGGTGATCATAGCCAACACCTCCAACATGCCTGTTGCGGCTCGAGAAGCGTCGATCTACACCGGGATGACCATCGCTGAATATTTCCGGGATATGGGCTTTTCCGTGGCTCTCATGGCTGATTCTTCCAGCCGCTGGGCTGAAGCATTGAGAGAGATTTCTGGCCGGATGGAAGAGATGCCCGGGGAGGAGGGCTACCCGGCTTACCTGGCCAGCCGCATCGCCGCATTCTACGAGAGGGCTGGAAAAGTGGTCTGTCTGGGCTCGGACAGGCGCATGGGAGCGCTGAGCGTCATGGGCGCTGTCTCTCCTCCGGGCGGTGACCTATCCGATCCTGTCGTGCAGGCCACTCTCAAAGTGGTCAAGGTCTTTTGGGCTCTGGATGACCGGTTGGCCAACATGCGGCACTTCCCAGCCATCAACTGGCTTTTGAGCTACTCTCTTTACGTGGAGAATATCAAGGATTACCTCAACACTCATGTTGCCGAGGAATTTATTGCCCTCAGGCAGGAAGCGATGCAGCTTCTCGAGGAGGAGTCCGAGCTTCAGGAAATCGCCAGGCTCGTCGGTGTTGAATCCCTTTCAGCCAGGGAAAGGCTTATCCTGGAATCGGCACGCTCCATCCGGGAAGATTTTCTCCATCAGAACGCCTTCCATCCCCAGGATACCTACACTTCGATGAGGAAACAGTATCTGATGCTGCGGACCATCCTGCACTTCCACCATTCAGGTTTGAACGCGCTTGACGAAGGAAAGGACTTAGAAGAAATTCTATCATTGGGAGTAAGGGAGAAAATCTCCAAGATGAAGTTCCTTCCCGAGGATGACCCGGGAACGCTGGAGACATACATGGGGGTCGACGACGCCTTCAAAGAACTGCTCCAGGTGAAAGGAACGAGTGAGGAGAATGTATAAAGAGTATTTGACCGTTTCCAATATCGTTGGTCCTCTGGTTATCGTGGAAAAGATCAGGGATGTCAAATACGGTGAACTGGTGGAGATCGAAGCTGCTGGAGGAGTATTGAGACGGGGTACGGTGCTGGATATTTCGACCGAGAGGGCCGTCGTTCAAGTCTTTGAAGGGACCATCGGGCTGGATGTGGACAAGTCCAAAGTCAGGTTTCTCGGCCGTTCTCAGACGCTGGCCGTTTCGGAGGAGATCATCGGTCGGATCTTTGATGGCTCAGGGCAGCCCAAGGATCGCGGTCCGCAGATAATCGCCAAGAAGATGCTGGATATCACGGGCAGTCCGATAAACCCGGATGCCCGGGACTACCCGTCCGAGTTCATCCAGACCGGAATCTCTTCCATCGACGGGATGAACCCGCTTGTCAGAGGTCAGAAGCTGCCCCTGTTCTCCGGGAGCGGCCTGCCTCATGCCCGGGTCGCAGCCCAGATCGCCCGTCAGGCGGCTGTTTTAGGCAAGAAGGAAAGGTTTGCCGTGGTCTTTGGCGCCATGGGAATTACCTTCGAAGAGGCGAATTTCTTCATCGAGGATTTTCGCAACACCGGAGCTTTGGAAAGAGCCGTTCTCTTTTTGAACCTGGCCAACGAGCCTCCGATCGAACGCATCGCCACACCGCGCCTGGCTCTGACCTGCGCCGAGTATCTCGCTTTTGAGCTGGATATGCATGTCCTTGTCATCCTGGTGGACATGACCTTCTATGCGGAAGCTCTCCGGGAGATATCCGCTGCCCGAAAAGAAATTCCGGGACGCCGAGGCTATCCCGGTTATCTTTATACCGACCTGGCTTCCATGTACGAGAGAGCGGGAAGGATCAAAAGAAAAACGGGTTCCATAACCCTTATACCCATCCTGACCATGCCCGAAGATGACAAGACCCACCCGATTGCTGACTTGACTGGATACATCACAGAAGGACAGATCATGCTCAGCCGGGAGATTCATCGAAAAGGGATCTATCCTCCCATAGATGTGCTGCCCAGTCTTTCCCGGCTCAAGGATAAAGGAATCGGTGAGAGAAAGACACGAGAAGACCATGCGGATGTTCTCAACCAGCTCTTTGCCTGTTATGCTCGGGGAAAGGAGGCAAGGGAGCTATCGCTTATCCTGGGTGAGGCTGCCCTGAGTGACCTGGATAAGCTTTTTCTGAAGTTTGCCGACCTTTTCGAGGATGAATTTGTGAAGCAGGGAGAGTTCGAGTCACGTACCATCCAGGATACTCTGGACCTGGGGTGGAAGCTTCTTCGCACCATCCCTAGACAGGAACTCAAGAGGATTCGTCCGGAATACCTCGACAAGTATTATGCAAAATGATTTTTCTTCCTTTTAATATGGATCGAACGAGTGAAATACACGGAAATGGCATCGCTCCCTTCGGATTTTTCACGCCATTCCCGTGTACTTCACTCACACAATCTGGAAGAAAATTTCTTAAAGAACCATGAGGCTGTCCGTTAATCCCAACAGGATGGAGCTTCTCAGGCTCCGCAGGCGTCTGGTTCTGGCTGAGAGAGGCCACAAGCTTCTCAAGGATAAGCTTGAAGAGATCATGCGCCGCTTTCTCCAGCTCATGCGGAGACTTTTTGAGATTCAGGAGGAGATAAGCGTCAAACTGGAAAAAGCCATGGTCTCTTTTGCCCTTGTCCGGACCAGGTCGTCCCGGCAGCAGCTGGAAAAGCTCATACCGGAGGGAGAGCTGATCGTTTCTCCACAGAAGGAGAGGGTCTTCAATGTTTTCATTCCCCGGTTCGAGATAGCAAAGAAGAAAATATCAGACTATGATCTTCTCAACACGGAAAGCGAGCTCGATATCGGAGTCAAAAAGACAGAGGAAGTCATCGAGGATTTAATGGAGATGTCCCGGCTCTGGAAAGCGGTCGAGCTTCTTTCTCGTGAGATCGAAGTGACGCGGCGTCGGGTCAATGCCCTGGAGCATATCCTTATTCCCAACATCAGGGAGACCATAAAATACATTTCGAGCCGTTTAGAGGAGATGGAACGCTCCTATCAGGTCCAGCTGATGAGGGTAAAGGAAATCGTCCGCCAACATTAATGGGGTCAGGGCTCGACATTAGACATATTCATGCTTCATATATTGCTCATCATGTCCAATGACGCAATTGATTATACAATCTTAAAAATTTGCCTCAGTTGAATTTGGATTGACCCTGGATTTAGACGTCCCTTAAATACATCAACCCACTATTTATTGAATCAGGAATGTCTAATGTCGAGCCCTGACCCTTCAATTTATTCATAAAGAAGGTATTTCTTTCGCTTTTGCCTGAAGGTCTCCTCATCTTCCTCCATCTGGGTGAGCAGCTGTTCATAGCTGATATATCCTTCGAGGTAGCGGCTGAAGAGCTCATTCCCGTACATGCGGTTGATATCGAAGGAGTTGAAGGAGAGCTTATCCGGATGCTGTTCCCTGAGGATGCGGATGATTGCCAGTGCGAACCTGATGGACAGGAATTTTTCTTCCTGGTTGATGATGACCTGAAGTCCATGGCAGGCCCTGTTCTCGTAAATGGGATACATGAGTTTTCCTGGCAGAGAACGGGGTGTGTATTTCACCGCTTCCAGCTGAATACCGAACTCTTCACCTCCGCCCAGGCTGTCCAGGATGGAAGAAGGATCCAGCCACGGCGCGCCGAATTGAAGAAAGGGGAGAAGAGTCCCCCCTCCCTCATTGATTTTAACGGCTCCAAAAAAAGATGATCCGGGATAGATGATGGCTGTCTCAGGAGAGGGCATGTTCGGGGATGTCGGATTCCAGAGAAGACCGGTGTCCTTCCAGAAATAGCTTCTCCTCCAGTTGTTCATCCGGACGATGTGGAGCTCGAAGCTTTCCGCTACCCAACCCTCTCCCTTCATCATCATGGCCAGCTCACCCGAGGTCATGCCGTATCTTATGGGGATGGGAAGGGCTCCGATGAAGGATTCAAACTCGGGTTGGAGAAGAGGACCCTCGATGATCTCACCTCCGACAGGATTCGGCCTGTCCAGAACGTAGACCGGGATCTGAGACTGTGCCGCCGCCTCAAGGAGATATTTGAGGGTGGAGATGTAGGTGTAGAAGCGAGCCCCGACATCCTGGATGTCGAAGATGATCGCGTCTATGTCCTGGAGCTGCTCCGCCGTGGGTTTTCTCGTTTCTCCGTAGAGACTGTAGACGGGAATCCCTTTGAACTGGCTGGTTTTGACCTCTTTTCCCGCTTCCACCTTTCCGGAAAAGCCGTGTTCGGGAGAGAAGATGGCCTGGATTTTATGCCCGTCCTCCTGCAGAGCGTTGAGGAGTGATTGTCCATTGGGGAGGACAGAGGTGTGATTGAGGACAAGACCCAAAGATTTTCCTTTGAGGCCAGCCGAGAGCTTATTCAGAAAAATTTCGTTCCCCAGCTTGACCAGCTTATCCGGAGAGGGTGTCTCCGGGCACAGGAAACCGGTTGAGAGTATCAGACTGAGGAGAACACAGAAGAGGCTTTTGCGTGTGTTCCTTTGTCTGCTCAATGTCCTACTTGGACTCTGAGGTGACTTGGCCGAGATACTGGCTGAGCCCTGTCGTCTTGACGATGTTCAGGGTTTCCGCGTTGGAAAAATTTCTCTTCAGCCGGAGAGACTCCAGGACCCGGATGATGGAAAAAGCGACCTCCGCTGTCTGGCCTGCTTCTTCCGTCTTGTCCTTCAGGAAGCGGATGGCGTCGAACAGGACAGCGTTGGCTTCGTCGTAGGAAATCGGCTCCCGGTTGCCGTAGAGCTTGACCCATTGGGGGCGGCTGAGGGTGTCGTTCACATGGGATTGGATGAGGTAAGTTGCCCGGCCGATGAGTTTGAGGTTGCTCGGGCTGACATTGGTCATGGTGTTTCCGATGACCTTCCCCAGCCGGGCCATGACCGCGGTGGAATGAGCATTCAGGAGGATTTTGAGGGCGATCTGCTGGTTGATGCCGAGGGGGTCATTTTGACTTTTCAGAGGCACGGCCACAAGGGCGTCTTTCCCCATAAAATCATATCCAGGAATCTTATGGGCCAGCTTTATCACCTCTTCAGGGCCTTTGTCGGTAACCAGGATAAGGGCCAGGTTTGCCTTGCTGCCGGAAAAGAGGTCGATGAACTTCCTGAAGTCGGAATTCTTCTTCCGGAGCGAGTCCACTTCAGGCTGGATGCAGACCACCACTCCCAGATCTCCCGGTTTGGGTGCTCGGTTTTTCAGGTTGAAGTCGGCAAAAGAGAAATCATACAAAAGTTGTTGGTCATCACCCGCGTTTTTCAGGCTGTCAAGAGCTGCCCTCTTGAGATAGGGGTCCTCGATCTTCTCTTCAAAGGGAGCTTTATAGAGGGAGGGGGCCAGTCCTCTGAACGGTCTTCCGAGAAAGGCCTGCCAGGCATCTTGGAGGTTTGCGGCAGGCGTCCAGACCTGGATCCAGCATTTCCTCTGCTCAACTTTGACTGTGTCGAGGGGAAAGAGACGGAAGGTCGGACTCCTTTCAGTGCTGTCGATGAAAACAGTGATCAGTCCATCTTGGGCAAAATAGGTGGAAAACCGTCCGTTCTGGTAGGTCTGAGCCTCCAGCTCTGTGAATTTGGCTGTGGCATCGATGGCTGACTGGACCTGTTTCAGGACCTTTGAAAATTCTAACAGCTTGAATTTCAGACGCATCTCGGTTATAAAGCCGAGTTTTTCCATATCCTTGCTTGAAAGATGTTTTCTCAGGATCCGGTCGAGTGCTGTCTGGAGAATATTCCCGATGACATAGGTTTCGATCGTTGTGGCCTGCATCCGGGTGGAGCCGGTTATGGCCTGAGGGCCGGTGGAGAGGTTGATCTTGGTTATGCCCGGTTCTTCGAGGACAGCGCGGCTGCGGTCAAAAGGAAGGAGGATTTCATCCGGGTTGTTATAGATGAAATAGAGTTTTTTTCTGGACTGTGCCGGGTCATAGGTAATGGCGTTTTTCCACTGATCCAGTGCGGCCAGGATGGCCCCGATAACTGAGGACGTCTCCCCGCCTTCGGTCACACAGATGACCACATCGCCGTTTTCAACCTTCCTGTCTTCAAGCTGTAGATATCCGATGAGCTGGAGGTCTTCGAATCCTTCCAGGGAACTGATGAGAGCCCTGTCGCCTCCGGTCATCTCTCCTATAAGCCGGTTTTCGATGTTATCACCCAGAAGGGACAGGAGCTTTGCCCATATCTTTCCATTTCCCTTGACTTTTTTCCAGAACGGACGCCAGAAGGTACTTTCCATCTGTTTGGCCAGACGGCCCGTGGCGCCGCAGCCATAGATGTATATCTTGTGGCCGGAAAGGATGGCCTCCTCGACAGCCTCTGCCGCCTGTTCCAGGCTTTCCTTCTCTTGGGATAGAGCCTCCAGCTTTTCCGAGATATCCTCATCCACTGAGAAAAGCATCTTGAGGCCGTCCGCGCAGTTTCTTTGGATCCTTTCGCTCAGGTCCCATGTTTTGGCATGGCGTTGTTCGGTGATGAGAGTGTGGAGCTGGAATTGTGTCTTATCCTGGAGATAATCGATAGACTCTGGAGATGGTGTTATGCCCAGAAGCTCGAGCAGGCTGGATTCAGCCTGTTCGGGCTGCTGAGTCTCCTGTCTCGATGCCTGGAAAGCCAGGGCCGTTAAAAGGATGAGAGACAGGCCTGTCAGAAAGAACCGGCTAAAGGGATGTGCTCTCATATTATTGTCTCCATGCCTTGAAAATCGGGGATAGTCCCTGATTTATAATTTTTCAGCCGTATTGATGGCTGTCATCGATGATGTCTTTCTCCTGCCAATCCTTGACCCAGTTGCTCACCCGGAAGACTTTCATCTTTCCGTCTGCGGTCGAGCAGATGACGCGATCCAGGCCAGCGTTGATGATCATTTTTTTACAGATGAAGCAGGGGAAGGCGTTTATCGGCTCGGATTTTCCAGATAGGCTGCCGAAGATATACATGTCCCCCCCTAAAAGGCTGACGCCGGCACGGGCAGCGTTGATGATGGCGTTCTGTTCGGCGTGCACGCTCCGGCACAACTCATAACGCTGGCCGTGGGGGATGTTCAGCTTGTCCCTGAGGCAGAAACCATGCTCGTAACTGGACTTCGTTTTTCGCGGCGCTCCCACATAACCGGCAGAGATGATTTGGTCGTCGCGGATGATGATGGCCCCGATGGAGCGGCGCCAGCAGGTGCTGCGCCGAGCCACCTCTTCTGCAATCCCTAAGTAATACTGGTTTTTGGAGATTCTTTTGGGATTCATAGCGATTCCTCCAGCTTGCGGTGAAAGTCCTCCAGGGATCCGTCGTTGATGATGACAGAATCAGCCATTGTCATGCAGCTGTGGAGCTGTTGCCCTTTGACGCTGTCCGTCATCTCCTCTTTTTCTTTTTTGATGAATTCGTCGAGGGACGAAGCGGATTCCTCCCTCCCTCTTTTTTTGACTCTCTCATATCTTAACTCGACAGGCGCGTCGATTGCCAGGAGAATAAATCTTTTTTGTTTTCTCAGGTATTCGACCTCGGAAGGGTTGCGGATGCTGTCGATGACCGTCTTGCCTTTCACTTCTTTTATCACCAGCCTGGCCAGGATGTCCGGGCCGAATCTATCTCTCAACTCGTTTCCCCTTTTTATCAGGTTATCCCGGGTGACAGCGGTACCGCTTTTCTGGAGCTCTTTCCGGATCAGGTCGGAAAGCGAGAGGTAAGCATAGCTTTTTCTTCCGAAGAAAGCGGCAGCCTCGCCCTTTCCGGAGCCGTTTGTTCCTGTCAGGCCGATGAGTTTCGGGTCTTTTTTCATCTTTTGAACAGCTTAGGAAGATTCTTCAAAAAATTCAAGAGGGGGCTGCCAGAAAGGATCCTGGACCTGTAAGGGAGTAGAGAGAATAAGGCTTTGAGCTTTTTCAGAAGCCTGTCGTGGTGAAAAAGAACCAGGGATTTTTCCAAAAGTTGAGGCAGGTCAGCACTGTAAGGATACCACCAGATCTGGCTCTTTTTTCTGGAGAAATCATAGCTGCAGAACTGGATATTCACCACTTCCTGGAGGCCGTACGTCCCGTGGCTGTGTCCTCTTCCGGTCTGCTTGATCCCTCCCCATATCGCTCCCGGCTCGGCGAAGGAAAACATGTGGTCATTCACGGTGACGGTGCCGGTCTCTATCCTCTCAGCCATCCAGGCAGCCATTTTTTTGCTTCTTGTCCAGACCGAAGCTGTCAGTCCATAATCAGAGTCATTCGCCAGGCTGACCGCTTCTTCAGGGTCGGAGAAGACCATGATCGGCAGCACCGGTCCGAAGGTCTCTTCCCGCATGACCTTCATCGAGTGATTTACCCCGGTGAGGACCGTCGGCTGGAAAAAGTATCCGGGTAAATTCTCAGCCCTTGTCCCTCCGTGAAGCACCTGAGCTCCTTTGTCAACAGCATCCTTCACATGCTCTTCGACTGTTTTAAGCTGGCTGAGAGTGGTCATCGGTCCCATGTCTACCTCAGGCGCCAGGGGATCGCCGACCTTCAGTTCTCTGACAAGGTTCAAGACCCTCTGGACATAATCATCGGCGATTTCCCGGGCAACATATAATCTTTCCACTGAGCCGCAGCTTTGCCCGCTGTTCATGAAAGCTGCCCAGACCGCTCCCCTCGAAGCTCTTTCCAGGTCGGCATCCTTGAGGACGACCATGGGGTCCTTGCCCCCGAGCTCGAGAACGGTGTGGGTCAGGTTGCGGCTGGCAAGTTCTGATATCCTTTTGCCTGTGGCAACGCTCCCTGTGAACGAGATGGTCTGGACCTCAGGGCTGAGTATCATTTTTTCCGCCTTCAGAACATTACAGTTGACGACGTTCAAAACCCCGGGCGGGAGCCCGGCTCTGGTCAGAATATCCCCGATGAGAAGCCCTGTGAACGGCGTCGAGGTCGACGGCCTGAAGACCACTGTGTTCCCGGCCGAAAGGGATCCCAGGATATCGCAGAAGGGAATCAGGAAGGGAAAATTCCAGGGAGAGATGATGAGCGTCACGCCTAAGGGCTGGAAGCGGAAAAAGCTTTTTTTATTAGAGAAAAGAATCACATGATGCTTCATTTTCCTTGGTTGAGTAGCCCTGCCCAGGTTCTGGCCGTAATAGTCCAGGGCTTCGAGGACTGCCTGGATCTCTATGGATAGGGATTCTGGATAGGGAGACCCCTTTTCAGCGGTGATCAGACGGGCTGCCTCGCTTGACCTTTGAAGCAGGATGAGTTTGGCCTTGTGGAAGATTCGCCTTTTTTCTCTCAAGGGGAGCTCCCTCCAGGAAGGAAAGGCATTTTTTGCGGCCTGGATGGCTTGCTGGCATTCCTTTGTAGAAGCAAGAAAAACCTCTCCCACGGGTTTGAGGTTGGCGGGATTGATGGATTTTAATCTGAGATATGTTTCTACCCGTTTGTTCTCGATGATCAGCCTGCCGTCCATGGATTCACAACCTTCCTTTAATTAATCTTCTGAGCCAGGATAGAAACAGGAAAAAATAGGCGTCAAGGATCAGATCCAGCCTGAAAAGAGGGTTGAGAATGCCGGCTTTCAGAAAAAAGAGGAGGACGAGGTCCTTGTGTCTTGGCGGGCAGCCCTTGATTTTTCTTCGTGTTCGCGCTTGAACTTTGCCCTCGATTCTAGAACATGAGCCGATGACCATCAACCTGGAAGCAGAGACGTCCCCTTTATACTGACCGATGACAACCGTCCAGGGCGGCATGTTTTTCCATAGTCTGGGTTTTCTGTCTTTGAACATGTACAGCCAGTCCAGGAAGATGCCCTGGCAGCCGCCAGTGCAGTAAGGCTCGCCGACAATTATCCGCATACCGCAATCCACTTCATCCACCTTCATAAAACCGAGGGCCAGGTCTTTCGTCCTCTGTTGAATCTCTTCCAGAGCGATATCCCCCTCTAATTTGATGCTGTCAAGGCTGAGGGAGCCATACCCCCTTTCGTGGGCCAGGCGGAGATGGGGGATGTGGCGAGGGTCGAGGTGC
Organism: Candidatus Aminicenantota bacterium; assembly: GCA_029882525.1. Classification (GTDB taxonomy): domain Bacteria; phylum Acidobacteriota; class Aminicenantia; order Aminicenantales; family Aminicenantaceae; genus SOIA01. Next base: position 10,316 of record JAOUKO010000012.1, read on the forward strand.
AGGATATGGGCACAGACGACATCGTGGACCAGAGGATTGGTTGCCATCACGACTATTCCCAGATGTCTTCCGTGCTGAGTGAGCTGATTTCCCCCTATAGAGATCTCCACTGCGTCCGTGGCGATAAAGTCAGGACAGCCGACTTCTAAGAGGTCGACGATTTTTTTATCCAGTTCATAGTTATGGTTCCACAGCCTTTCCCGGTCAAGGAGCAGCCCCATGTTAAGCTTCAAAGCCGCTGAGAAACCATGGCTGAGGACGTTGCTTTTCAGCTTGGGAGCATAGATAAGAAAATCATTCTCCACGATTTCTCTGGCTGTGGTCACTTGTGTATGGACTTCTCCTTTTTGGAGATGAACCGTTCTTTTTTTCGCCTCCTCTATTGGAAGGAGCTTGATTTTATGCTTTTTCTTGAGGTTGGGGTAGCCAGCATGTTTAAACATCCTGGAAGTCGGCAGCCCGGCGCCCGTTTTTTCAGCAACGGTGATTTTGAGGTCTCCTTTTCTTTCCGCTTTCAAAGCGCTGATCAGGCCATCGAGAAATTCGGTGCGAGTGAACGCAGATGGAGCGATTTTCGGATGCGCCATGACCACGTTGGGTTTTATGGTGATATTGCCGTTGATCCGCGAAGCCAGGCCGAAATCCTGGATTCCTTCCTGGATGATCTTTTTTATGGTTTCCGGGTTATAAGTGGGGACATTCCTAAGGATGACTTTTTCTTGGGTCCTCATTCTGTGTGTTCGAGTTTGATTTATCCGGCTAAGTCTTCCTGTGCTTCTTTAGCTTTCCCCTTTTTTCTTTTCTCTGAGAAAAGAGCGATCAGCATGCTTATTCCGTAAAGGGCAAGCATGGGTACAGCGACGATGCTCTGGGTGATCGGATCAGGAGTGGGAGTGATGATGGCGGCGATAATGAAGGCAATCAAAAAAGCATACTTGAATTTCTTGGCCATCCATTTAGCGGTGATAAGCCCCATGCGGGAGAGGAAGAAGACCAGGGTGGGGAGCTCGAAAACCAGGGCGATTCCCAGGATCACCCGGAAAGCCAGGCTGAAGTAATCGTTAACGGTGATGACAGCACGAAAATCGGCTCCCATGCTGAGGAAAAAACGGCAGGCAAAAGGGAAGACGACGAAGTAGGCGAAGAGGCCTCCCGCAGCAAAAAAAAAGGTGGTTAAAATGACAAAGGGGATGACATATTTTTTCTCTCTCTGGTAGAGGCCCGGAGCGACGAATTTCCAGAACTGGAAGAAGATGATCGGAGAAGCGACGAATATTGCGGCAAGAATGGAGACTTTGATGTAGGTCATAAAGGGTTCCTGCAGCTTGGTGTAGGCGAGTGTTTCCCCTTCAGGCAGGAAGAGAGTTACCGGGAGAGCAAGGATTTCGTAGATTTCTTTGTGGTATATCCAGGCGGGGATGGCTGTGATGACGATGGTGATGAAGGAGTAAAAGAGCCTTTTTCTGAGTTCGTCGAGGTGTTCGAGGAAGGTCATATTGTCAGGAGTCTTTTTTCCCTTCCTCATTTCCCTCGATGCCCTTTTCAATCTCGTCTTTTATATCTTTCAGCTCGTCGGCCTGGATTTCCTCTTCGATCTTTTCTTTGATCTCGTCGGATGTCCTCCTGAATTCTCTCAGGGCTCTTCCTATGGACCGGCCGATTTCCGGAAGCTTTTTTGGGCCAAAGACGAGAAGAGCGAGAGCAAGAATAAGGAGTATCTCAGGAAATCCTATGTTTCCGAACATGTTGTCCTACTCTTTGAATTTTGAATGGCTTATGGAAATATAGCCCTTCCTCAGGGAGAAGTCAACCTTATCTTTACTTTCCCCGGAGGCTCTGGTAGTATAAAATTCTGCGGGTCAGATATGAAGAAAAAGATACTTTCTCTGGTCCTCCTGATCCTGGTGTTGGTCCTCCTTCCTGCCAAGGATGAGGACATCTGGGGGCTGTCTATCAATAAGGTGATTGCCATTACGGCTCTCATCGAGGAAAATTATTTCAGCGACATCGACCACGATGAACTGACTTATTCCTCCATAAGAGGCATGCTTTATACCCTTGACCCCCATTCTTATTTTCTGGACCCTGACCGCCTTTCTCGACTGACTGAAGAGCATGTGGGAAAATACTACGGACTGGGCATCCTGATCCAGAAGCAGGAAGACCGTTTGGTCGTTATCTCCCCTATTGAGGGAGGACCGGCTTATCGGAGGGGTATCCAGGCCGGAGATGTGATCTCCCATATCAACGGCGAGAGCACAAAGCCCATAACAGGCCAAGATGCTGTGCAGTTGCTCAGGGGGCCAAAAGGAACAAAGGTTAACATTTCTATCGCCAGGGAGGGGCTGGAGAAGCCGCTAGAGATGACTATCACAAGAGAGGAAATCCCGCTCCGCAGTATTTCGTATGCGTTTATGCTCAAGGATGATGTCGGTTACATTCACATCCGCAATTTTTCCGGAACCACAACCAGGGAATTTGAAGAAGAAATGGCCGCCCTCGAAAAACAGGGGATGAAAAAGCTGATACTGGATTTGAGGTCGAACGGCGGGGGTACCCTAGTCCAGTCCATCGAGATCTCTGATGAGTTTCTGCCCAGCGGCTCTACCATCGTTTCCATGAAAGGGAGAAACAGGGACTACAACAATGAATTCCGGGCGTTCCGTGACAATCAGTACGAAAAGATCCCTCTTGTTTTATTGATCGATAAAGGCAGCGCCAGTGCTCCCGAGATCCTCAGCGGTGCCATCAAGGATAATGACCGGGGATTGATCGTCGGAGAGAATTCCTTCGGAAAGGGTCTTGTCCAGACGGTCTTCCCCCTCTCCGAGAGTGCAGCCGTGGCCCTGACCACGGCGCGCTACTTCACTCCCAGCGGGAGGTCCATCCAGAGGGATTACTCCCACATCGAAGATTACATGTTGAGCAAGCAGGCTCCTGTTGAAGAAAGAGAAGTCAGGTACACCTCCAAAGGGAGGATGGTCCTCGGTCAGGGGGGGATTGCTCCGGATTTTGAGGTGGATATACCCCGTCCTAAAGATATCACGTTTATACTCTTGTACAGGGGTGCGTTCTTTACCTATGCCCAGAAATTCGTGAAGAAAGAAACTCTCCTTTCCAGAGACTTTGTCTTTCCTCAGGATGAGCCATCAAAAACAAGAGCTGCCGAAGGGAAGAAGATCATAGGGAAGGATTTCAGAGCCGATCTGCAGGTCATCGAGGATTTTAGGTCTTATCTTAGGGAAAGCAAGATCGAGTTTGACCCGGCACAATTTGAAGAGGCGAGATCGGAGATCAAGAGAGAGCTGGAGAGGGAGTTGTTTTCTTCAATCTGGAGCATTCCAGATGGATGGTGGGCCTACCAGATAAATGACCCGGTCGTCCTCAAAGCACTCGATGTTTTGCCTGAGGCCACATCGATGATCAAAAAGGACTAGATCAATTAATTGGGATGCAGGCCTGAGCAGGTCGAGTTGGCCTCGAGTCCCGGCTAACGCCTTTCATCGTCTAACCCGAGTTAAGCAAGGCTTTTCCAGGAAAAAACAGTCTCATCCAGGAAAAATTTTCAACTGAAGCCTTGCTGCCGAATCCATAAACCCGGCCCTTGATTGTTAACGATCGGATAATATGCCCCGCGGCTTGCCGCGGGAACCGATCGTTGGGGGATCCAAGGGGGTATGCCCCCTTGGTCGCAGGGCGTGGGTTCATGCCCCGCCCGAGAAGGGGAGGCAGCGAGCGGAAGCGAGCGTTGGAAGGGGGAAGTCAGTTCCCCCTCCAAGTTGACTTCTCATCAATAATCATCGGTTCTGTAAAAGAAGAAATCGTGAGACAGTTCCTGACTTATGTGTTTGTCTATAGTCAAGGCGCGGCTGAAAGAATCTCCACCTGCATGATGGATAAAGTGAGTATGAAATTGTAGGAAAGATCAGGCTGGGTGTTGAGAAAACCGTTTGAAGGCGGAGCGGGCACGGTTCCTCTCCGCAGGAGAGGAGAGCGGAGCCTGAAACCGAGCAGGCTTTGACTCGCTGGGGCAAAGCCTGCGTGTTTTCGATGCACCCAGCCTGATCTTGAGTAACCTATGATATCGCGGGAGGTGGAGATGCTTCCGACCCGGCCTTGTGTATTTCACAGTCTTTGAAATATTGATATAATGACACATCAAGAAAAAAGGAATGGATGTTCCTGACCTTCGAGGAAAGGAGGAAGAAGTGAAGATAGCCACGGCTTCGGACCATGCGGGGTATGATCTCAAGAAAGGGATCCTGTCTTATTTGGCTGAGAGGAAAATCGACTTTGAGGATTATGGGTGTGGTCCGGACGAACGGGTGGACTATGTGGATTATGCGGAGAAGGCGATCCAGAACGTCTGTTCGGGGAGGCATGACCGGGCCATCCTGATTTGCGGAACGGGTTTGGGTATGGCGATTGTGGCCAACAAGTTCAAGGGAATCCGGGCCACTCCCTGTTGTGACGAATACTCTGCTGAAATGAGCCGGAGTCATAACGATTCGAACTGTCTCACCCTGGGAGGAAGGGTTCTTCCTCTGGATGAGGCCCTTGAAATTGTCAGAATATGGCTTGAAACCGAGTTCGAGGGAGGTCGGCATCTGGAAAGAATCGATAAAATCCATAAAGTCGAAGAAAAAAATTTTAGACCATAAGGAGAGGAGCAAAAGAATGTCTTCGTTTCATGAAAGAATTAAATCCTTAGCCAAAAGAATACTGGAAAACAACGAATGGAGACAGCGCGAATCCTTCAACCTCATCCCTTCTGAGACCACTCCTTCTCTTCTGGTGAAGATGTGTGAGATCTCAGACCCCTCTGGCCGCTATGCTGAACACAGGACGATGAAAGGCGAGGAGGTCTATTTCTATCAAGGGACAGACTTCATCAGGGAAGTGGAGGAGGAGGTGCATCAGGAGCTCTGCCGGTTTTTTGGCTGCACGGATGTGGAACTCAGACCCATCAGCGGTCAGATGGCCAATGAGGTTGTGTTTAAAGGAATGGTGCGCTTCCTGAATCGTGACCGGCCTGAGGGGCAACCGATGAGGAAGATGAGGCTTGTCATGAATAATGACCTGACCAAAGGAGGGCATCTGAGCTCCCAACCGATGGGAGCGCTCTTTAATTATGTTACCGAGGATCCTGCGACGGGAAAGGAGAATGTCGTCAATTTTCCTGTTTTGAAGGAGAACCCCTACAAGCCTGATCTCCAGAGACTCGGTGAGCTCATGGAGCAGAATAGACCCGAGCTGGTGGTGTTCGGCAAGAGCATGTTCCTCTATCAGGAGCCTGTCCAATTTGTCGCCGAGCTGGTGAAAGACTGGGATGCGCGACCGGTCATCATGTATGATATGGCTCATGTTCTAGGCCTCTACGGCGTTTTTCAGACTCCTCTCAAGGAAGGTGCTGATGTCATAACCGGGAGTACGCATAAGACTTTTTTCGGGCCTCAACGGGGTTTGGTGGCCGGTAACTTCGCCAAAGGGAGTCCTCTTCGTAAATTATGGCTGGACATCATGAGCCGGGCTTTTCCAGGCTCGACCAGCAATCATCATCTGGGGACCCTTCTGGCTCTTCTCATGGCCTCGTATGAGATGAACGAATTCAAAGATGAGTATCAGGCTCAAGTCCGGAGCAACGCCAAGGCCTTTGCCCGGTCTTTGAAAGATAAAGGAATACAGGTAGAGGGAGATGAAAAAGATGGGTTCACAGAGACTCATCAGGTTGTCATCAGGGTCAGGGAATACGGCCTGGGACAGGAGATTGCTCGACGGCTTGAGGACAACAATATCGTGACCAATTATCAGGCTCTGCCTGATGATGAGACCTTTCTTGAGTCGAGCGGAATCCGGATGGGAGTCCAGGAGATGACCCGTTTTGGTGTGCAGGAAAAGGATTTTGACGTTCTTTCTGGCCTGATAGCCGAGGTCATTATCGAGAACAAGGATGTTAAAGAAGAGGTGAAGAGATTACGAGAGAATTTTCTCGAGATGAAGTTCTGTTTATCCCTTAAAGAGGCGATTCCTGTTGCCTCTAAGATCTTGAAGAGCGTGTTCGCTTATCCTGGCTTTGTCGACCTGCTTATGGAGAATTTGGAGAAGGAAAGATGATAAACGGAAAGGCCTGTTTTACATTGACGCACTGACCCTTTTCTGTCAGAATCATTCCAAAAAAGGAAAGTCATATGAAGATATTAGTGATTGGTTCAGGTGGAAGGGAGCATGCTCTGGCCTGGAAGCTGGCCCAAAGCCCGCGTACGGAAAAACTCTTCTGCGCACCCGGAAATCCGGGGACTATGGATATTGCGGAGAACATCCCCATCAAGGATTCCGACATCATCGGGCTGGCTGACTTTGCTGAAAGAGAGAGAATGGACATGACGGTAGTGGGACCGGAGCTTCCTTTGACGCTCGGGATAGTTGATGAATTCGAGAGGAGGGGATTGAGAATCTTCGGCCCCGACCAAAAGACGGCTGAGCTGGAAGGCAGCAAGGTCTTTGCCAAGCAGTTCATGGTGCGCCACAGCATTCCCACAGCCCAGGCAGAGGTCGCTGATTCTGCGGAGAAAGCAAAGGATCTCCTGAGCTCGGATCGGTATTCTTTTCCTCTGGTCATCAAAGCAGATGGCCTGGCTGTGGGAAAGGGAGCCATTATCTGTAAAACCAGGGAAGCGGCTGAGGAAGCTGTCCGGGCCGTCATGGTGGAGAAGATCTTCGATGACTCAGGGGACAGGATACTGGTTGAGGAGTTTTTAAGAGGAAAGGAGGCCTCTTTCATCGTCCTCTCCGACGGAGAAAACGTCGTGCCTCTGGTCACCACCATGGACCACAAGCACGCCTACGACGGTGATAAAGGTCCGAATACAGGAGGAATGGGAGCCATCTCTCCCTCGCCCTTCGTCAAAAGCGATCTTTTTTTGAAGATTATGGAGTCCATTGTCTTTACCACCGTGGATTACCTCCGCGAGGAAGGAAGAAAATATAAAGGTGTTCTCTACGTGGGTCTTATGCTGACAGATGAAGGGCCCAAGGTCCTTGAGTATAACTGCCGCTTTGGAGACCCGGAAACCCAGCCTCAGATGTTGAGGATGGAGAGTGACCTGGTCGATATCCTTCTCTCTGTTATCGAGGGAAAAGCATCCGCGACGCAGATCAAATGGAGCCCCAATCCTTCAGCCTGTGTGGTTCTGGCCTCTGGCGGTTATCCGCTGGCCTACGAAAAAGGGAAAAAGATAGAAGGGCTTAAAGAGGCCCAGGAGATTCCCGGAATAACCATCTTCCACGCCGGGACAAGGTATGAAGGGGGAGAATATTACACAAACGGGGGAAGAGTGATGGGGGTTTGCGCATCAGAAGAGACGCTCGCCAAATCCCTGGAAAAGGCATACGAAGCAATAGCCAGAATATCCTTTGAGGGCATGCATTTCCGGAAGGATATCGGAGCCGCTAAAGAGGAAGCAAAATGATGGTCGCAGTGTTCATCGGAAGCGATTCGGATTATGAGACAGCCAAGGAAGCTTTGGAGCTCCTGAAGAAGTTTGGAGTTTCCTTTTCCCTGGAGGTTTCCTCGGCCCACCGATCTCCTGAAAGGACAGTGGAGCTCGTAAAATCCTGTGAGGAGAAAGGTGTTGAGGTCTTCATCGCCGTCGCCGGAAAGGCAGCCCATCTGGCCGGGGTGGTGGCTGCCCACACAGTCCGTCCGGTTATCGGAGTGCCGGTGGCGAGCCCGACGCTGAACGGTCTCGATGCCCTTCTCTCAACAGTACAGATGCCCAAAGGAGTACCTGTGGCGACCATGGGCCTGGGAAAATCTGGGGCTGCCAACGCAGCCCTTCTGGCTGTCCAGATCTTGAGCCTGAGAGAGCCCACCCTCAGGGATAGGTTGAAGGAATATAAAGAGAAAATGGCATCCCAGGTGGAAGACAAGTCCAAGAAAATCAAGCAAAAAATATGACCTCTTTCTCGATTCAAACTTTCGGCTGTCGTGTCAATCAGGCTGAAGCATTCTGGTGGACGGATGTGCTTCAGAAGAAAGGGCTCAAGCACGAACAGGATCATATCCACAGCGATGTGGTCGTTATCAATTCCTGTACTCTGACTGCCCGGGCCGATAGCGACACCAGGAGTTTCATCAGAAGAGTGGCGCGGCTGAACCCGGGGGCAAAAATGATCGTCACCGGCTGCTACGCGGAGCGGGTTCCTGAAGAGCTGAAAGAGATGCCCCAGGTCTGGGAGGTTTTCTCCAACTCGGAGAAAAGGGATTTAAGCGCGAAGGTCCTGGCTCTATCCCGGCCAATGAAGCAGGAATCAACCGCACCCTTCCGGTCTCGAGCCCTGGTAAAAATTCAGGATGGCTGTGATTATCAGTGTACATTTTGCGTCATACCCAGCGTTAGAGGACACAGTGTCAGTATCGAAAAGAAGGAGATCCTCACCCGGATAAGAGAACTCATAGCTCAGGGTTTCAAAGAGGTTGTGCTCACCGGTATTCATCTCAACTGCTACGGTCTTGACCTCAAGCCGAAAAGCTCCCTGCTCGATCTTATCCAGATGATCACATGCTTGAGGGGGGACACAAGGATCAGGCTGAGTTCCCTTGATCCCCGGCATCTCGAGCCTTCACTGCTTGATCTCATCACAAAGAGCGAGAAGATATGCCCTCACTTTCATCTTTCCCTCCAAAGCGGTTCTGATGAAGTCCTGCGACGTATGGGAAGAAAGATAAAGGCCGCAGATTATAAAAGAATCCTTTCCTGTTTAAGGGAGAAATCTCCCCTGGCTTCACTGGGAGCAGATATTATTGTCGGGTTTCCCGGGGAGACTGAGGAGGATTTCCAGAGGACCTTTGGCCTCTTAGAGCATTCGCCCCTGACCTATTGTCATGTGTTTTCCTATTCTCCCCGGCCCGGGACCATGGCCGAGGCCTGGCCTCAAGTCAAGGCGGCAAATAAGAAGCAGAGGGCGGCCTCCCTCAGGGCTCTATCCAGAAAGAAGAACATGGAATTCCGCCGGCTTTTTTTGGGTAAAGAATGCGATGGGATAGTCATCAAGAAGAGCAGGGCTCAGGATCAGGTCTTGACCTTCAATTATTTTAAAGTCTTCGTTCCTCCCTCATCTGCAGCGGAGAAAGCGGAAGTCAGGGTGGAAATCACGGAAGTGAAAGAGCAGGAGACAAGGGGACGGATCAAGAGGCTGCCTGACGCCTGAGCTTCAACCTCATTCCCATGATGCTATCTGTTGCCTTTTATTCACGCCCGACCCTTCAAATTCTTGAAGACCTGATCGGAAAGGTTTTGATCAGGAAGTCCGGAGATGGCCTCACCTCGGGCATCATCGTGGAGGCCGAAGCCTATCGTGGTCAGGATGACCCGGCTTCCTTCGCCTCCAGGGGAAGGACAAAGAGGAGTGAGATGCTCTACGGGCCTCCGGCTCGGGCCTTTGTTTATTTAACCTACGGAATGCATCATTTATTCAATGTGGTCACAGAGCAAGAAGGCTTTCCAGCGGCTGTGCTCATTCGGGCTCTGGAGCCGCTCGAAGGGATGGCTTTGATGCAGCAGAGAAGAAAGACCGATGATGTTTTGAATCTGTGCTCAGGCCCGGCCAAGCTCTGCCAGGCCTTGGATATTGACCTGGCGCTCAACGGAGTATCGGTCTCTTCCCCGCGTTCTCCCCTGATTCTTATCGAGAGGACGAATGAAGATGAGAAAAGGAAAGATTTGGCCTGGAGACCGCGGGTAGGGATCCGGGAAGGCCGAGACAGGCTCTGGCGCGTCTATCTGAAAGGGAGCCCTTTCGTCTCCGTCAAATAATGACATCCCCAATTGTTGACAACCTCGCTGTTTTTGTATGAAATGTCGCCGTTATAGAATTGGATAAAAGGTCGGATCAAAGATAGAATAGACCTATGAATAACATTCTCATTCTTGCCTCAGAGGTGGCCCAGAAGATCGCTGCGGGCGAAGTCATCGAAAGACCTCTATCGGCTGTTAAGGAGCTGGTAGAGAATTCGCTGGATGCCCTGACTTCAGAGATAAGGGTCGAGCTTCTTGAAGGCGGGAAAAAGCTCATCAGAGTCACGGATAACGGCCAAGGAATGAGCCGGGAGGATGCCCTTATCTGTTTTGAGAGACACTCCACCAGCAAAATTGCCACGATCGAAGACCTTGGCCGGATTGCCACTCTTGGCTTCAGAGGTGAAGCGCTTCCCAGTATTTCCGCAGTTTCCCGGGTTATCCTGAAGACGTCTGACGGGAAGGAAGAAAAAGGGACTCTGATAGAGAGAGAAGGAGAGGAAGTCATCCTTATCTCGGATGTGGCCTTTCCGATAGGGACGGCCTTGAAGTCAAAGACCTGTTTTTTAACCTTCCTGCCAGGAAGAAATTCCTCCGCTCTGAGAAATCTGAGCTCACTCAAGTGGTGAAATACATGACTTTTGTCTCCCTGGTCCATCCGCAAAAGAGGTTTTCCCTGACCCATGGAAAACGGCAGATTTTTGATTATCCTCCTGTGAAAAGCCTGAGAGAAAGGATTTTTCAAGTCTTTGGAAAATCTTTGCTGGAGAATCTCATGGAGGTTGATCACGAGGAAGAAGGAAGACGGATAAACGGGTATGCCTCCGCTCCGCCATCCGGGCGTCGAGACAGGACTCATCAACTCCTGTTCGTGAACAAGCGGCTGGTTAAAGACCGGACTCTTCAAGCGGCTGTGAATCAGGCCTACAGAGGTTTTCTGGAAAAGGACCAGTATCCTGAGGCTTTCCTTTTTCTCTTCTGTCCCTATGAAGAGGTGGATGTCAATGTTCACCCAGCCAAAGCAGAGATCAGGTTCAAGGATTCCCGCCCTGTTTTCCAACTTGTTCTCCACAGCATTGAGAAGGCGATGCTCAAGCAGCAGGGAATCAAGGAGGTTTATCCTTTCCGAGAGGAGTTGAAGAGCGGAGCAAGAGTTGAAGAAAGGAGGGATAAACCTGCTTTCCCGGCAGATGTGAAAAAGCCGTTAGAGAGGGAAGGCCTGTTTCCTAGGGTAGAGGAGAAGAAAAGGAGTCCTCGCGTCCTGGGGCAGTACCTGGATATGTACATCATTGCCTCTACGGATGAGGGGATACTCATCATCGATCAACACAATGCCCATGAGAGAGTTCTTTTCGAAAAATACCAGGAGATCGACAGGAAAAAAAAGTGGCCTCAGAAGCTGGCCCTTTTTCCCGTCCTTTTTGAGCTTTCCCCGTCTCAGGTTTTGAGCTTTGAAGAGAACCAGAGCCTGTTGGAGGAGATAGGTTTTCGAGTGGAGGCCATGAGCGGCCGCAGTTATTCTTTAAAGGAATTTCCTGATCTGTTCGAAGAAATGGAGGCCAGGGAGATATTGTTTTCCCTGCTTGAGGAGGTCAAAGGAGAGAAGATCGAGGACAAGAAGAAGAGGGTCATGGCCACCCTCGCCTGTAAAACGGCTGTCAAAGCAGGGCAGGTTTTGCCCTTCGAAAAGATGAATTATCTGGTTGAGGAACTGTTTAAGACCTCAAACGCATCACTCTGTCCTCATGGAAGGCCGATTGTGGTCAAAATCGGCAGGAAGGAAATTGAGCGGGGCTTAAAAAGAGACGGAAATTGACAACAATTTTATGTTCTGCTAAAAAGAAGAGAGATAGAAAATGGGCCTGTTCCCCTTTTTAAAGAAAGGGGACAGTCCCTCTCCTTCTTATGTATAAGGACTAATAGGGACAGTCCCTGAAAAAGGGGCCTGTCCCCTTTTTCTGCAGCCGGGGAGTAGCGCAGCCTGGTTAGCGCGCCTGCCTTGGGAGCAGGAGGTCGTCGGTTCAAATCCGATCTCCCCGATTTAGCTCAAGAAGAGCGCAGGATATTCGGGTTAAGTGGATACAAATAAAGGGTGCGCCTGTAGCTCAGGTGGATAGAGCAGCTGCCTTCTAAGCAGCGGGTCGGGAGTTCGAGTCTCTCCAGGCGCGCCACTGCTTCTCTTCTTTTATCCCCCTCTCTTTAAAGCACAGGAATCCGGGTTTCAATTTTGTTTCCTCCTGACCGACTAAATCTGTGGAGAAAAGGCCCTCGATTTCTAGGGAGCTTGCATCATCAAATGGAGAAAAGGGTAAAAGCTGAAAACAAGGGAATGTCCGAGAGGGGAAGGAGCACCTTTTTGAGCATTTATTGGGAGAAGGGGTAGTTTATGCTGCAGGACGTTTCGTGGCGTTTATACGTCCTATTCATGAGGTTCTTCAAGTACCGCCCGCCAGGGATAGCGAGACGTGCCTTGAGTAAAATGCTCAGGCTAGCTGCAGGTTACAGGGAGGAGGGATGAATGGAAAGAAGATACTATATTCGAGGCTATAAGGAAAAAGTCGGCTTTCCGATCCTGTTTGATGATGCGACCTATTCATTTGAAGAGGCGAGAGCAAAAGCCAAAGAATATTTTGAGCAGATCGGCCCTCTCTGCAAAGTGATCATCTTTGAGCAAGCGGATGGTGAGGCAGAAAGAGCTGCACGATTGCTCTTCAGAAATAAAATGGGAAAACCCCAGGAAATCGGGGATTGGTGGGAAAACATATAAACAAATAAATCCCTTATTTCCCGGTATCCATGTCATTTCACCTCATCCGATTCTTCAATGACCTGAGCCTCTCAATTTTATTCTTACGATAAATCCGTGCTTTTTTGGAAAGCACAATCCTTTAAGCCATGAATGGACCGAGACTGATTTTCGTGTATTTCAGTTGTTCAATCTGCATCGAACGGAAGAGTAGCGGAATAGATGATCCTTTGCCTTCAGGTCGTCTTTTTTTGGGCGCGCATTTGGGTCATCATCCATCGCGGTGAGCCATTTAACCCTTTTGGATGAGGGAATGATTTCAAAATTCACCTTTAATATCCTCCCTACTGATGATTGACACTCCGGGGATACTCTGCAAAGATTAGAGGCTGTAAAAGGTGATTTTTGAATGCCTTTTCATCTGAATTCACAAGAAAGAGAAAAGTTCGAAGAAGAGAGCGTCTTTTTCGAAAGAGTGACTGGATAAGACGATGATAACAAGTCTTGTAACAGAAGTTGACAAATATTGTCAAATTTATTATTTTATTAACGCTCTATAAGGACTGAAAATGGGATCAAACCTTGGTGAACTCCTCATACGGGAAAAACTCATATCGGCCGAACAACTGAAGGAGGCTCTGGATTACGAAAAAAAGAATAAGGTCTCTATCGGAAGTGCGCTGATTGCCCTTGGCCATATTACAGAAGAAGATATGGCCCAAGCACTGAGCCGTCAGTTGGGATATCCGTACATAGACCTCGGCCAGTTCGAGGTCTACCCGGATGTCATCGAGCTCATTCCTGCCGACATTGCCAGAAAGCACATGATCATGCCCATCCATCGCATCCGGTCTTTCCTGACCATGGCCATGGTTGACCCCACAGACCTCGATGTGATCGAGAACGTCAGGTTCCGGACGAGCCTGAGCATCCAGCCTGTTATCGCCTCAGAATCAGGAATCATGGAATCTATAAACAAGTATTATGGTGCTTCGGACTCTCTCCGGGTCAAAGAGATAATCGATGAGATCGAGCAGGCCGATGATGGATCGGTTAACGTCATCGAGGAAGAAGAGGAAGAATATGACATCCAAGAGTTGACTCGGTCTACGGAAGAAGCTCCTGTCATCACTCTGGTGAACACGATATTCATGGATGCTATCAAGAAAGGGGCCAGTGACGTCCATTTCGAGCCTTATGAGCGCTCTTTCCGGGTCAGATACCGAATAGACGGCGTGCTTCATGAAATGATGGATCTCGCCATGAAATTCAAGAACCCGGTCATCTCACGAGTGAAGATTCTCTCCAGCATGGATATCGCCGAGAAGAGATTGCCGCAGGACGGCCGGTTGAAAATGAGAGTGAAGTGGGGAGACGACAACCGGAAAGAAGTCGACATGAGAATCTCCTGTGTGCCCACGATCTTTGGAGAGAAAATCGTTTCCCGTATCCTTGACCGGGAAAACTTACAGCTCGATCTTACGAAACTCGGTTTTGAGAAACAATCTCTCAATCTTTTCAATGAGGCCATCCACAGGCCCTTTGGGATTATCCTGGTTACCGGCCCTACAGGAAGCGGCAAGACAAACACGCTTTATTCCGCGATCTCGAACTTGAATTCCCAGGAAAAGAACATCATGACTGCCGAAGACCCTGTCGAGTTTTACATGCCCGGAATCAACCAGGTCATGATTAAGGAAGAGATTGGCTTGAATTTCGCTTCCTCTCTGAGGTCGTTCTTGAGACAGGACCCGGATATCATGCTCATCGGAGAGATGCGTGACTACGAGACCGTCGATATCGCCGTCAAGGCCGCGCTCACAGGACACCTGGTTTTCTCCACAGTCCACACCAATGATGCCGCAGGGACGATCGCCAGGTTGATCAACATGAATGTCGAGCCTTTTTTGATTTCAGACTCTCTCATCTTGATCGTGGCCCAGAGGCTAGTCCGAAGATTGTGCAAGAAATGTGTTGAGGAACACAAAATCACCCCTGAAGCGTTGATCGATATCGGCTATTCTCCTGAAGAGGCCGAGAAGGTCAAGCCCTATAAAGCGAAAGGCTGCAGTGTTTGCTCTGATACAGGCTATAAGGGAAGGGTCGGGCTTTTTGAAGTCATGGAGATCACGAATGAGATCAGAGACCTCATTCTGGCCAAGTCGCAGCCCAAGGATATAAAAGCAGCGGCTATGAGGAACAACATGCTCTCTTTGCGGAAAAGCGGGCTGCAAAAAATAAAAGATGGTGTCACTTCGATTGAAGAAGTCTTGAGAGAGACAGTCAGAGATATGGAGGTGAAGCGTGGCGATAACGATTCAGGAACTGCTGAAACAGACGGTTGAACGGAATGCCAGCGATTTACATTTAACAACGCGAATTCCGCCTCGGATCAGAGTCCATGGACATCTGATTTCGCTCGATTATCCGCCTTTGAATGGGGCTGAGACCAAGGAGCTCGTCTACAGCCTGTTGACCGATAAGCAGAAAAAAATGTTCGAGGAGAAATTCGAACTGGATTTCTCTTTCGGCATCAAGGACATGGGGCGTTTTCGAGGAAACGTCTACATGCAAAGGGGAGCGGTTGCCGCTGCGTTTCGAAGGTTCCTCAGTACGGAATGGAGTTTCGCGCAGCTCGGTCTTCCTCAAAGAATAGCCCAGCTCTGCTTTTTACCGCGAGGATTGATCCTGGTCACCGGGCCCACTGGCTGCGGAAAGTCAACGACCTTGGCTTGCATGATCAACTACATCAATGTGCAGAGAGATGTCCATGTCGTCACCATCGAGGACCCAATTGAGTATTATTTCACTCCCCGGAAATCCATGATCAACCAGAGAGAGCTGCACGTGGATACCCTCTCCTACCCCAATGCGCTCCGTTCTGTTTTGCGTGAAGACCCTGACGTGGTGCTTGTGGGCGAGATGAGAGACCTGCAGACGGTGGAGTCCACCCTGCATGTGGCTGAGACCGGACACCTTACTTTCTCAACCCTGCACACCAACTCAGCCGCGGAGACGGTTTCAAGGATTGTGGATATTTTCCCTCCCCAGTATCAGGATCAGGTGAGGATCACACTTTCCATGTGTTTGGAAGCCGTGGTCACTCAGGCTCTGATACCTCGAGCCGACGGCAGAGGGAGAGTTCTGGCCATGGAGCTGCTCATCCCCAATGCAGCTATCAGGAACCTCATCAGGGAGAACAAGCTTCACCAGATTTACTCCGCCATGCAGATGGGCCAAGAGAAGTACGGGATGCAGACTTTTAACCAGTCTTTGGCCAGCCTCTATTTTCAGGGTGCGATCGCTCTGGATGTGGCAATGAAGATTTCTTATAAGCCGGATGAATTGACCGAGATTATCCAGAGAAGAGAGGGAGTAAGGGCTCCCGCACCCGGCCATTCTTCGAATATGAGAAAATAATAAGGGGGAAAAAATGGCTATTTTTAGCTGGAAAGGGAGAAACCGTTTAGGGGACGTTGTTGAGGGAGAGCGTGTCGCCAAGTCCGCTGTGGACCTGACGAGGATCCTCCAGAGAGAACAGATCACCGTCATCAATGTCAAGAAAAAACCGGCCGAGTTAAAAATCCCATTCTTAAAAAGAGAAAAAGTCGGCCTGAAGGAACTGGCGGTCTACAGCCGGCAGCTTTCTGTGCTGATAGACGCCGACCTGCCTTTGATACAAGGCCTGGGGATGCTGGCCCAGCAGACAAAGAATAAGTATTTCAAGAGCGTCATAGCTCAGGTGAGGAGGGATGTCGAGGCCGGCGCTACTCTGAACCAGGCGAAAAAGAAATTCCCCAAGGTTTTTGACGACCTGTACTGCAACCTCGTTGCATCAGGCGAACAGAGCGGATCGCTGGACATCATGCTGCGTCGTCTGGCGGAGTACCAGGAAAGGATAGTTAAACTGAAGTCTCAGGTCAAACAGGCTATGACCTATCCCCTTGCCATCTTTATTTTTTCTATCCTGGTGACGATCTTTATGCTGTGGAAGGTTGTTCCCATTTTTTCCGGCATTTTTAATGAACTGGGTGCGGACATGCCGATGCTTTCCAAGATTATGCTGGCGGTAAGCAACTTTATCCAGAGTTACATATTCTGGATGGCTGTCGGATTCATAGGTCTCGTGTTTCTTTTCCGGTACTTTAGGAAGACACCGATGGGAAGACGCACCATCGACACCGCCATGTTGAAGATACCGCTTTTTGGTAAGTTGGTCGAGAAGGTCGCCCTGTCCCGGGTGACACGAACTTTAAGCACCCTTCTTTCCGGAGGTGTGCCGATGATGGAGAGCCTTAAGATCACTTCCTCCACAGCCGGCAACGTTCTCCTGGAAAGCCGTATCATGGCCTCTCGAACTCAGGTCGCCGAGGGAACGAACCTCACCGATGCCTTCAAAGATACGGGTCAGCTTCCTCTCATGCTGACTCAAATGGTGGGAGTGGGAGAGGCGACAGGAACTCTGGATTCCATGTTGATGAAATTGGCGGATTTTTATGATGAAGAGGTCGAAGCTTCGGTCGGTTCGCTTCTTTCCATCTTGGAGCCGATCCTGCTTATCTTCGTCGGAAGCTTGATCGGGACGATCGTCATTTCCATGTATCTTCCAGTCTTCAGCCTGATCTCACAGTTTGGATGATCACTGAAAAAAAAGACATCTTAAGGCTCATATTCATCCGGTTGGTTATCGTTACCACCCTTGTCGTTTCGGCATTTATCATTCAATTCAGCACTGAGGCTTTCCTCTCGCTTAATCAGTTTTACCTCATTCTCTCTTTCTACCTTCTTTCGCTGGCTTATCTCGTTCTCTATCTTTGGGGAAAGTTTTATACTCTTCAGGCTTCAGCTCAAATCTTTTTCGACCTCATTTTGGTTTCTGCTCTGGTTTATATATCAGGAGGATTACAGGGTTCATTTTATTTCCTGTATATTTTTGACATCATCGCGGCCAGTATTGTTATTTCTAAGCGTGCTTCGTACATCACAGCAGCTCTTTCAGCGATATTATTGGGCCTAATGGTAGAGCTGATGTATTTTAAGGTTATCCCTTATTATGGACCAGGAGAACAAATAGAGATCTCTTTGGGCCTTATGAATTACAATATTTTCATGGCCTGGAGTGCATTCTTCCTTGTGGCTTTCTTAATAAATTACCTCACTGAGAACTTACGAAGAGCAAGGAATGAGATGATTTTGGCTCAGAAAGAACTCGATATCAAGAACAAGCTGGCTGTGGCCGGAGAAATCTCCGCTCAGCTGGCTCATGAGATCAGGAATCCTCTGGCAGCCATCTCCGGATCAGTCCAGGTTCTGAAGGATGAATTGGGGCTGAGGAAAGAGCAGAGAGAGCTGATGGATATCATCGTCGACGAGTCAAAAAGAGTTTCCCAATCCATCGAGCAGTTCCTGAATCTGGCCTCGATCGGGCCGAAGGTTTTTTCCACCATCAACCTGACAGATATTCTGAAAGAGACCCTGACTCTCCTTCAAAGCAGTGGTGCGATGGACGGAAACCTGGAGGTTAAGGGCAATTACAGCTTAAATGATGTTCGGTATTTTGGCAACAGAAATCAGTTTAAGCAGCTTTTCTGGAATATTATAAGGAATGCTCTGAAGGCCATGCCTGGGGGAGGCGCGCTGACCATAGATTTTAACAGGATAAAAAGGGATGTGATTCAGTTGAGGTTTGCCGATACGGGAATAGGTATGACTGAAGAAAAGAGGGAGAGAATCTTTGAGCCCTTTTATTCAGGCTTTGAGGATGGTCAGGGTTTAGGGATGGCTGTGGCTCGCAAGATCGTGGATGATTATAAAGGAAAAATCAAAGTGGTCTCTGAGCCTGATAAAGGGACGGAGATAACCATAACCCTGCCTTTGGGAAAAGCCTGAAAGAACAGGGCGAAATTTCAAGAAAAAGGAGAGAGCAACGGAAAAAATACTCATTGTAGACGACGAGAAGAGTATCCTTGACCTTCTGACTGTCGTTTTCAAAAAAGAGGGCTACAAAGTTGAAACCTCTCCCTCTGCCCCTAAAGCTCTGGATTTGATCGATAAAGACGACTTCAGCCTTATCATCTCTGACATTAAACTGCCCCAGAAAAGCGGGATGGATATCCTCCGTTATGTCAAGGAAAAAAAGCCCTTTATCCCGGTCATCATGATTACAGCCTACGGAACGATCAAGCAGGCAGTGGAAGCTCTGAAGGAAGGGGCGATGGATTATGTGGTTAAACCCTTTGATGTGGATGAACTGAGGATCATCGTTGCTCAGGGATTGGAAAGAGGGAAACTGCAGCAGGAGAATATCCTGCTGAAGAAACAGCTCAGGGAAAAGTACAGCTTCGAAAATATAGTGGGAAAGAGCAAGAAGATGAAGGAGGTTTACGGCCTGATCGAAAAGATAGCGGCCACAGACTCTACTATTATTATCAAGGGGGAAAGCGGGACCGGAAAGGAACTGGCGGCCAGAGCCATTCATATTCTCAGTCACCGTCGCGAAAAACCGTTTGTTTCCATCAATTGCGGTGCGGTACCAGAAAGCCTCCTGGAGAGTGAGCTTTTCGGCCACATGAGAGGAGCTTTCACGGGAGCTGTGGTGGATAAGAAAGGGCTGTTCGAGGTAGCTGAAAGCGGAGTTTTATTCCTGGATGAGGTGGGGGAGATGTCGACCATGACCCAGGTCAAACTCCTCCGGTCCCTCCAGGATAAAAAAGTCAGAAGGGTCGGGGGCACAGAGGAAATTCCTACGGATGTCCGGATAATCGCCGCCACCAACCAGAATTTGATGAAGAAGATCGGGGAAGGAAAATTCAGGGAGGACCTGTTTTACCGTCTGAATGTCCTTTCCCTCGAGATGCCTCCTCTTCGGAAAAGAAAGGAGGACCTTGCCCTTCTTGTCTCTCATTTTATAAAAAAATACTGCCAGGAGATGGGACGGAAGACAAAGAGGATTGCTCCCGAAGTCATGAATATTTTCGAGTCCTATCCATGGCCGGGTAATGTCAGAGAGCTCGAGAACGTGATAGAGAGGGTTGTAGCCATAGAGGAGAGGGGGATCATCACTCTAGAGAGCCTTCCTGAAGAGCTTCTCGCGCCGCATAAAAAACCTGATACAAGTTACCTGTTCGAGCCGGGCTTTAGCCTCAACTCGCATCTGGATGATATCGCCAAGAATTACATCGAGCAGGCGCGCCATGCCGCCGGAGGGAAACTCAGGGAAACGGCTTCTATCCTCGGAATCAGCTACCGCACTTTGAGATACCTTATCGATAAATAC
>JAOUKO010000476.1 GCA_029882525.1 Candidatus Aminicenantota bacterium
CCTTGTCAGGATAGAGCTCGATGGTGATATCCCCTTTGGTCGTTTTCATCAGGACCTGGGGATTGTCCTCTTTGGCGGGGCTTAAACCGGACAGGGCGATGAACAGGCCCAGGATTGAGATGAGAGAGAGCATCTTTTTTAACATGGGCGCCTCCTTGAAATGTCTAGCGAAAAATAGGCGGAATCAACATACCAGAATTGAAACCCCAAATCAATCCAGAAAAGGAAGAGCAAGCATTTCCAGATTCGTGATGAAAAAATGTTTTTGGAAATTCCTCTGCTCCCTTCAGATTTTTAACGCCATTCCTTCATCGCCCTCTGCGGCGGTCTCAAAACTGCGCACCTTTACATCATGCTCAAAATGAATACCCGCGCTATTATCTTGCATCTCCTTCTGATTTTCTTCTGCTCAAACATTTCAACCGGCCGAAACGACTTCCCTTGAGGGCGTCTCAGGAAGGCTAAATCTTCAAGGTCGCTTCGGATATTTCCAAAAACATTTCCATTTTTCTTAAATATCACGGATCTGGAAATGCTTCGGTAGATAAGCTCCTATTCCTTATTAATGGCTGGTTATGATTCTTGGGAGTTGAGGGTTGAGGGCTATCAGGATTTTGTAGGAGGAGACACCTGCCCAGCTGGCGAGCTCATCCGCTGTTATCTTTTCTTTCCCTTGAGAGCCGAGGAGGACGACCTCATCCCCGGGAGAAACGGAAGAGTTCTCTTCCAGAAGAACTGTGCAGTGGTTGGCGGTTACGGCGGCGAGCAAGGGATATCTTCTGCCCCGAATCAGGACCGATGCTTTGCCGATCACGTTGGGCGGATAGCCGTCGGAGTAACCCACGGGGACGATGGCGATCCTTTCCTTCTTCTGGGCCGTGTGTAGGCGATGGTAGGAGACGGAATCTCCGGGTAGGAGGGTTTTGACCGCAGCCACGCGGCTTTTGAGCTGGAGGACCGGCCTTAAAGCAAGCCTGTCTTCCTTCTGGGTCTTTTCCGAAGGATAATAGCCGTAGATCGCGATTCCCGGCCTCACCATATCCAGATGAGAGGAGGGGAGATCCAGCAAGCCGTCGGAGCTGGCAGCGTGTTTCAGGCCCAGAGAAATGCCTCCTTTCTCCGCCTCCCGGCAGAGGCTGAGAAACCGCTCGAGCTGCTCCCGGTCAAAGTCATCGTCTTCGGTCAAGGTGGTCGATATTCCCTCTATGGACAATCCCTTCAGTTTGGAAACCTCGTCAATATAAGGCAGCGCATCTCGATGCTGGATTCCCATTCGGCCCATGCCCGTGTCCACATGGATGTGGACCCTGGCTTTCTTCCCGAGCTTCAGACCCGCTTCGTTGAGGCTTCTGGCCTTTTCGTCAAAAACGGATTGGGAGACCGTGTTCCGGATGATCTCTTCACACTCCCCGTTGCTGAAGGGGCCGAAGTTGAGGATGGGGACAGAAACACCGTTTTTTCTGAGGAGGAGAGCCTCATCGAGCTTGCCCACCATGAGAAAATCGACGCCCGCTTTTTCCAGATGTTTTCCGACCTCCACCAGTCCGTGTCCGTAGGCGTTCGCCTTTATGACAGCCATGACCTTCGCTCTGGTGACTGTTCTTATCTGGCTCAGGTTCCAGGTCATGTTCTTCAGGTCGAGCTCCACCCAGGGATCGCAGTCAGGATGAGAAACAGGCCCTGCGGATTCTTTCCCGAAGGATTGACTCCCTGCTACAGGTCCAAAAAGCAAAGAGGCTGAGCTCAGCCCTGAAAGAAGTAAAAAATCCCTACGCGATAATTTAGCCATTTTTTCACCATCCAAAAATGATGCAGACCCAAAAAGCTCCCCTCTCGAATTCCTCGTCTTTTCCGAAATAGAGCCCCACTCCGGCTCTTTCGTACCGGGCCATGTCGTTGACGATCTGCTTCTCTGCCCCCGC
>JAOUKO010000477.1 GCA_029882525.1 Candidatus Aminicenantota bacterium
GAATGACATCAGAGATTTATTTGATGCCACCCAGCCAAACATATCTCAGCACTTAAACATCTTGAAATATTCTGGGATTGTGGATTTCCGCCAATCGGGAAATTTGAGGTGTTATTATTTACAGGATTCCGAAAAGATAAAAAAAATCATTCAGGCTGTCACGGACCTTGTCTCCTAGTTGGATACACTTGGTTTTGTGTGATTTTGATTCCAAGACCCAAGAGTACAAGCCCGTGAGTTTCAGCTCTGAGCTGAAGCAAAAGGGGGGGCTGAGGGTGCCTCCTGGTACCATATATTTTCATCTGGGAAGGATGAGCCACATGGCTGTTTCTTGTGTCAGCTGCGGCATGTGTTCTGATGTCTGTCCGGTCAATATTCCTGTTTCCACCCTATTTTCAATTGTCGGAGCCTCTCTCCAGGGAATGTTTGACTATATTCCCGGAAGAGATGTCGAAGAGACTGTTCCCTCTGGCACATATAAAGAAGAAGAGTTTGTGGAAACAGGTGAGTATTCAGGTTCCGGATAAATAAAATTTAAACAGGGGCAATGCGCATGAATAACAATGATATGCCAAAAATAATCGGATTCCTCTGCACCTGGTGCTCATACACAGGTGCCGACCTGGCCGGCACATCTCGCCTGAGAATCCCTTCATCAATCAGGGTCATCAGGACTATGTGTTCGGGAAGAATAGATCCTCTTTTTGTCTTAAAGTGTTATCTAAAGGAAGCTGATGGAGTGATGATGATGGGCTGCCATCCAGGTAACTGCCATTACCAAAAGGGAAATTATAATGCCCGACGAAGATATGTGATGCTCCATAATATCTTTAAGACTCTTGGTTTAGAGAAAGATCGTATCGGGCTCTGGTGGGTTTCAGCGTCGGAAGCGCCAATATATGCAAAAGTAACTAATGAATTTACTCAACAGGTGAAAAGGTTGGGTCCAAACCCGCTTCGGGAAGAAATATTCATATAGATATTCCAGACCTTTATAGCTTTTTCAGGAATGATGGAATGGAATCTTCTTCGTCACGGCCGTAACGCCCACCATTGCCGCTAATAATTATTAGGTAATAAGATTCTGGCCTTTATTCTTTGGGCTGATCGACCCGCAGAAACGAGCCAGGGGCATTGTATCTGTGCGCCATTTCTATATAAAGCCTTTTTCCATAACTCCATAACTCCTTTTGCTTTTCATCCACTTTGCTCACAACTCTGGCCGGAACCCCCACAGCCACCCTGCCATCAGGAACATGCTGGTTATTTTTTACCAAGCCCATCTCGCCGATGATCGCCCACTCTCCCACAACACTGTAATCACTGATGGTCGCTCTCATTCCTATTACCGCGAAATCTTTTATCCGGGCATTATGAATCATGGCACCGTGTCCTACGGTTACCTGGTTGCCGAATACTGTCCGGTCATTGGGCCGGGCATGGACTATTGCGCCTTCCTCAATAGCCGTCCCGTCTCCAACAATGATCGTGCCGTAATCGCCACGGAGAATCACCCCATGACCTATGTAGACGTCTTTACCGATTTTCACATTGCCGATGACTAAGGCGGACTCCGCGATAAAAGAGCCTGGTCCGACTTGAGGTTTGAGTCCTTCAAATTGATATAAAGCCATTTCAATCTCCAGTATAAAAAATAGGCCTTTCTGTAAAGTGGCAGGCCTGTCTGATCAGATCTGTATTCTAATCATCTCATCTCAGGACGAAGCGGGGGGATAAATCACTTTCCGCGTCGCAGCGTCACTTTTCGCACACCCTTCACCTGCCGAAAATTGGCGCCTTGGCTTATGCAATTGAGGACTCGATCACGATCAGTGACCATAGAACCGGATATAGCGTCGAAACCATAATCAAACAGAACAGTCGATAAAGGCGTACTCGGGCCAAG
>JAOUKO010000129.1 GCA_029882525.1 Candidatus Aminicenantota bacterium
GATGAAAAATGGTAGAGTACGGACTTCCGGTTTGAAGTGACATGTCTTGAGTACGGAGTTACGCAGGCGCCGAGGGGGACGGTGAGGGAATGGCGTTAAAAATCTGAAGGGAGCGATGCCATTTCCGTGTATTTGAGTCATTAAATTACCCGCACAAAATGGAAGAGAACCTTCTTTTTTTGCTTGTGAAAGCCAAGATTATTTAATATCATGACTCACGAACCATGGAGGATTTCCTCCTTTTGTCCGTTTAGGGACGGCCATGAACCTCCATTCTGTAGACCTTCTTCTCATCGGCTTTTATCTTATCGTTGTGGCCCTGATCGGGTTCTGGGTTAAAAAACGGGCCACCAAACAACTGGATTCATACTTCCTGGCTGAGCGCAACGTGCCCTGGTGGATGCTCGGGCTTTCCGGCTGTTCGAGCTACATCGACATCGGCGGCACCATGGCCATGGTCGGAGCTCTCTTCTATCTGGGTTTGAAATCCATCTGGGTAACCCATATCTACTGGGGGTGGTTCATCATCTGTTTTTACATGGCCTTCCAGGCCAAGTGGATCCGCCGCTCGGGTGTGATGACCTTTGCCGAATGGAACAAAACGCGCTATGGCGATACCAAAGATGCCGAGATGGCCCGGATCGCTGCGGCTCTCTTTCTTCTTCTCCTGATGATTTTTAACTTGATGTACATTGCTGTGGGCATCGGGAAATTTGCTGAGGAGTTCCTGCCTCTCCCCCGCTGGGGAGCAGCCCTGGTGGTGTTTGCCGTGGTCGGAGTCTATGTCGTGCTGGCCGGATTCTTCGGAGTGATTCTCACCGATATGCTCCAGACCGTGTTGATCGCCGTGGGCGCGGTGATCATGGCTGTCATGGTCTTTCAGAACACTTCACCTCTCTCCTTCCTCTCCCAGCAGGATTCGGGCTGGAGCTCGCTCTCCATCCCCTGGAATCTCTGGTCCGGGTACCTGGAAGCCACGCCAGCAAGCTACCAGCACTTCTACCTCTTCGGACCCATCCTCCTGGCAGGTTTTTCCTGGGTAATATTTCGGATCCTTGCCGGCCCCAATGTTTGGGATTTCCAGTTTTTCCTAACGGCCCGGAGCGCACGGGATGCGGCCATGGCCGGCGGAATGTGGACTGTCGGCTACACACTCCGCTGGATCCTCGGATGCTCTTTCCTGATGTTGGGCATTTTTTACCTCGGCTCTCAGGCCGGTTTTGACGCCGAGAAAATCATGCCCCTTGTTCTGACTAACCTCCCGGTGGGAATCCGGGGAATATTCATGGCTGTTCTCCTGGCTGCTTTGATGAGCACCCTCGACGCCATGATCAACGTCACCAGCTCTGTGGTGGTGAATGATTTTCTCAAACGCTATTTCACCAGGAATCTCTCGGAAAAACAGCTGGTCCGGCTCGGCCAGCTGGCCTCGATAGTCGCCCTGGCCATCGGATTTGTCTTCAGCCTTTCCTTTGCCGATGTCGTCACAGCCTGGGAGACGATGATCTTTGTCGTGGTGACCATGATCCTGGTTCCGGCTACCATGCGCTGGCACTGGTGGCGCTTCAGCGCCAAGGCCTTTGTCTGTAGCATGGCTGCCTCAGCTGCCCTGGTTGTCCTCCAGAAAATCTTCCTCCCCCGCCTGTCCCCTGCTCAATCTTTAGGGTATGATATTCTGGCCTGCTTTCTGGCGACTCTTTTCATCGGCTTTATCAGTAAGCCAACGGACATGGACATCATCGTCAAGTTCTATTCCAGAATCCGGCCTTTCGGCTTCTGGGGACCGGTGCGCAGAGAAGCTGTCCGGCGGGGCCTTGTGCCGGCCAGAGACCCGATGCCGAGGCTCGATGCGCTCAACGGTCTTCTCACGGCTGTTTTTCAGTTTTCTCTGGCCCTTATCCCCTTTTACTGCTTTCTCCGGAAGTGGAATCAGGCTATAACCTGGCTTTTCATCGCCATGGCCCTCGGTATCGTTCTTTATTTCACCTGGTACAAAAACCTTCCCTCTAAAGACGAGGCTTAATAAATATGCAAGAAAAGGAATGTGTATGATCTGGAGAATTAAAAAGGTGAAACAAAAACATTGAGAGATAACGAGAGTGCAACCAAGAAGAAGCAGGCTGAAAAAAAGATAGATAGATAAATAGAATTATTATGATAAAGTTTAAAAGGGAGGCTCACTCAGTCTCAAAACTCTCATTAATCAGAAAGAGAGAGATTGAAAGAAGAATCCAGCTAAAAAAAAGCAAATATGAAAAAGTCCTGTGTTCATCTGATCTGTAACGCCCATCTCGACCCGGTCTGGCAGTGGCGATGGGAAGAGGGGTGTGCGGAAGCGCTCTCCACCTTTCGCAACGCTGTAAAAATGCTCCAGGAACACGACCGCCTCATTTTCAACCATAACGAATCTCTTCTCTACTGCTGGATCAAGAAATATGACCGCGCGCTTTTCAAAGACATCCAAAAACTGGTCAAGGAAGGGCGCTGGTTTATCAGCGGAGGCTGGTACCTTCAACCCGATGTCAACCTTCCCCCCACCGAATCCTTGATCCGGCATATCGCTGAGGGTAGACGATTTTTTTCCGAACACTTCAACGTGCAGCCGAAAGTCGCCTACAACTTCGATTCTTTCGGACACAGCGGCGGCCTCCCTCAGATCCTGGCTCAGGCCGGATACAAGATGTACATCCACATGCGCCCGCAGAGCCCCGAATTGCAGCTTCCGTCTGACCTCTACTGCTGGCGGGGAGTGGACGGTACGGAAATCATCGGATACAGGATCAGCATAGGTCTTTACCACACCGAGCATGACAACATCGGGCAGCGCCTCGAGGAGGGAGTGGCTCAGGCTCTTGAATGGAAGCGCGATGTGCCTCTCTTCTGGGGGCTTGGAAACCACGGAGGGGGTGCGACCAAGGAAGACCTCAAGAAAATCGATGCTTTTATCAAGAAAGAAAAGCGAGTCGAGATCATCCACAGCACTCCCGATAATTTTTACGAAGCGGTAAAGGACGCAGCTAAGAGCGCGCCTGTTTTCGAAGGAGACCTGCAGCGTGTCTTTACCGGATGCTACACCTCATTTGCCCGCCTTAAAAAGACCGCTCAAGAAACCTTTCACAGGCTTGTCCAGGCGGAAACGCTCCGGGCTTCGACCTGGTGGGCATACAAACAGGATTATCCCCAACAGGAGCTCGATGATGCCTGGCGCGACCTCCTTTTTAACGACTTCCATGATATCCTGACGGGAACCTGCACCGAGCCTGCCGAGAAAGACGCTATGGACCTTTATGGCCGGGTTCGAGAGACAGTCAAACGCGTACGTCTCGAAGCGGCGGCTGCATTCAATCAAGGTCCTAAACAGGAATTCTCCATCCCGGTCACGGTGATGAACACAAACCCGGGTATCACCATAGCCCCTGCGGAGGTGGAGTGCATGATATCCCACCGCCCTCTCCAGGGGCCCTGGCATCTGCGGCTGTCCAAAGCGGACGGCACAGAAATCCCCTGCCAGGAGGCACAGCCAGAAGCACTGCTTCCCTTTAATCAATGGCGCCGCCGTGTGGTCTTCATGGCCAACCTTCCAGGTGTCGGCGCGGTCAATCTCGAACTGAAAGCGGTCAAAGGGGAAAAAAGGAAGGAAATGGGGAAACCCATCCTCAATTTTGACATCGGCAAAAAAACGGGGCTGGTGGTCAGGCTGGTCTCAGGAGAAGGCCGCAACTGCCTCTCTGCCCCACTGATGCAGCCGTTCGTCGTCGAAGACACCGGAGATTCCTGGGGAACAGACCTCTGGAGATACCGTAAGACCGCGGGACAATTCGAAGTGGAACCGCAAAGCATGAAGGTTATCGAGCAGGGCCCCATCCGTTCGGTTTATGAAGCCATCTTCTTCCACAATCTTAGCAAAATAGCCATGCAGACGATCGCCTATACTCACTGGCCTGTCCTCGAATACCGACTTCGAGTCCACTGGAACGAAGAAAAAAAGCGCCTGAAGCTATCTATCCCAACTATCTTTGATAATGAATTTCTTCTGTGTGAAATTCCGGGCGGAATGATCAAGCGTTCTGCTGATGGCGAGGAAGAAGTGTTCGGACGCTGGTTTCTTCTCAATGGAGAGCCGAAGGGCATTCCGTCAGCCCTGGGAATCGTCACCAGCGGACAACACGGCCTGGACTATAAAGAAGGTGAAGTGCGGCTTTCCGTCCTCCGCAGCGCTGCTTACTGCCATGAACAGGGTTTCAAGCTGGCTGATTACCCCTACCGGAAATTCATGGACCAGGGAGTCCACGATATCCGGCTCCTGGTCATTGCAGGAAATGCGGATTCGGTCCGTCTTCTGCTTCCCGCCCTGGCTGACTGGCTGAACGCGCCGCCAGTCGCCTATGCCCATCTGCCTGCCGGTTCTATGGGTAAGGAAGGAGAGGAGGTTTTTTCCCTGGAGCCGGAGAATGTCCGGATGATCGCCTGTAAGCAGTCCTGGGACGGCAAAGCCCTCGTCATCCGCCTCCAGGAAAGCAGCGGGCTTGAGTCTCAAGCAAGACTGAAAATAAAAGGCGTAAAAACAGGCATTAAGCTTTCCCTAAAACCTCTGGAGATCAAGACACTGCGGGCCGAACGTTCCGGAAAATGGAAAGAAACAAGGATGATCGAAGAGGTTTAAGCTCAGCTTAAGAGTTCTTCTCTGCTGACGGGCTGAATACCGGCTTTAAAGAACTGAAGAGTGCCGGCCCTTACGGCCAGTTCCGCGGACTCGATCAGGTCTCTCCCCTCTGCCAGACAGGAGGCAACAATGGCTGTCACCTGGTCCCCGCATCCGGTCTCATCGTGAACGCCGGTACCCTCCACATCGGGGATGCGAATATGAAGGCTGACATCTTTATTGAATAGATAGGCACCTTTGGCGCCATGGGTGATGAGGACATTCTGGACGCCTTTGGATAACAAGAGCTCGGATGCCTTTCTGGCTGAGTCAAAATCATCGACCCCCTGGCCTATCAGTATTCTGGCCTCATGTTCGTTCGGCTTGAGGAGAAATATCCTTTCATCCATGAGCTCATCCACAGGTCCGCTGATTCCGCCTGGGTCGAGTATCACCCGGATTCCGCTCGAAGCGGCTTTATCCAGACAGTGTTTTGCAGTCTCCATCGGAATCTCCAGAGCCAGGAGCAAAATCTTCTGAGCCTCTGTCTTCTCAAAAAGCTCCTGAGCCTCATCGACATCTTCGCTGCTGAAATCTTCGTTCACACCCGGAAGCACATAGATCTGGTTGTTTCCCTGCTCATCAACCGGAATCAGGGCAATGCCTGGATATTTCCGGCCCGACTCCTCAAAATCCAGGATCTTGATGTGAGTCGTGTCCACACCGGCCTCATCCAGGAACTGGATGGGAATCCTCCATAACCCGAAGGGGTCTCGACTGCTCCGTCCGATCATCGCCACTTTTCCTTCTCCCAGGTAGGTGGCGGCCATCTGGGCCATGTTGCGGGCTTTGCCGCCAGGACCTATCCTCAGCTCGCCTCCGAGGGTCAGCTCACCCGGAGCCAGGAGTTTCTTCACGCCAAGACCGATGATGTCCGTGTTCAAGCCGCCGGGCACGATGATCAAACAGTCCTTCATTCCTACGCCTTTATTGAAATTTTCTTCGATTTTATAACTGCTTCTGATTTATATCAATGTCAATATTATTAAGGAGGTCCCCTCCGTCAAGAATTCACTATGGAATCAGAAACACTCTGCCAAAGCATTCCATGGCAAATTAAAGAGAAGCGCGAAAAAAGAACAAATCGTTTGTAAGGACAATCAAGGGGACATGAAAAAAAATAACCTTCCCATACCAGAGCGACCAAAGAAGAGTGATTTGGCCGCTCCTCATTCATACCGCAGGGAATCCACTGGACGGGCCAGAGCTGCTTTTAAGGATTGATAGCTGACTGTGATCAGGGCAATAGCGAAAGCGATCACACCCGACATAATAAAAATTTCGATTCCGATCCCTGTTCTGTAAGCAAAATTCTGAAGCCATCTGTTCATGGCGTAATAACCGAGGGGCCAGGCAATAATGTTGGCCAGCAGCACCCATCTTGTGAACTCCTTGGATAACAATACCACAATATTCGGCAGAGAAGCGCCGAGCACTTTGCGAACACCTATCTCCTTCATCCGAACCTCGGCCGAATAGATGGACAAGCCAAAAAGGCCGAGACAAGCCACAAACACGGCCAGGAGGGAGAAATACTTGAACATGTCACCCATAACCTGTTCAGAAATGTAGAGCTTATTGAGGTACTCATCGACAAAGGTATACATCAGAGGATGGCCCGGGGCTATCTCATTCAGCTTTTCTTCGATGAATTTGAGGGTCTCGGGAATGCTCCCCCCGCGAATTTTCACCAGAAGATTGTCTGCAGCCCGGGGGCGATAATCCAGGACCATAGGCTCAATGGCATTATGAAGCGATGCAAAATGAAAGTCTTTAACCACGCCGATAATCTCACCTTCCCCCACAAGTGAATTTGAAGCTTTCTTACCAAGAGGTTCTTTCAAGTCCAGTGATTGTACAGCCGATTCATTCAGGATGAAAACTGTCCGTTCGGGCGAAATATTCTTGAAGCTTTGCCCCAGCTTCATCTCAATATTCAACGCCTCTATGAAATCTTCATCCACTCTTACGAATCTCATAGTGGGAATATCAACATCATCAGGAGTCCCAGCGGAGCGCAAGTCTTCCAGGGAGAAACGTTCACCAGGCAGCTTGTCGCACGCTGTGACCTTTGAAACCGCAGAATAACTGAGAAGTTCGTTTTTAAAAGCCTGGGCATTTTTTATGAGACCGCGCCTCAAATCTCCATAGAGCTTTATAGCCACAATCTGGTCTTTATCGAATCCCAGGTCTTTCTGGCGAATAAACTCCATCTGCCTGGAAATGGTAAAAGTGCTGAAGATCATAAAAATAGATATGGCAAACTGAAAGACAACCAGCCCCTTTCGGATTCTGGGCGCAGAGGAAGTCGGGTCCTTCACGCCCTTCAGGGAATTGACAGGCTTGAAGGCGGCAAGAAAAAAAGCTGGGTACAGACCGGCCAATACCCCGATCAGCACAGCCACCGCAAACAGGAGGACCAGATTCTGAGGAGTCCCAACTTGAGAAAAACTGATGCTTTTTCCTGATAAATGGGCGTAAACAGGTAGAGAAAGGCTAACCAGAAAAACAGCCAGGACAGCTGCTGATAGAGACAAAAACAACGACTCTCCGAGAAACTGCAGGATCAGCTGAAGCTTTTGGGCTCCGATGACTTTCCTGACACCAACCTCCTTCATCCTTTTAAAAGCCTGGGCCGTAGAGATATTGATAAAATTCACCCCGGCAATCAGCAGGATAAAAAGAGCCAGAGCGGAAAACATGTAAACATAGGCGATGTTGCCGTTGGGACCGAATTCCTTTTCCAGAGGAGAGTGGAGGTGTATAGAGGTGACAGGCTGGAGATGAAGCCGGGTTCGATTCATCATCTCCTCTCTGGTTCCGGAGAAAGAATAGAAATCCATCAGGAAATCTGTTGTCTTCGCTTCGACCTCTTTTTGTGTATGAAGGGAATCAATAAGAACATAGGTATAAAACGCATTCCAGCCCCGGCTGCTCGACCATGACTCATCC
>JAOUKO010000479.1 GCA_029882525.1 Candidatus Aminicenantota bacterium
CGTGGGGGGAATCGGAGCTCTGGTTCCGGAGCGGTTGAAGGACCTCTCGCGTCTGGGGTTCAGGGCTCTTCTGGCGGCGACTCTGGCCTGCCTCATGACCGGGGCTGTGGCCGGAGCCTTCTTTACCACAGGCTCCATCCTCCTCGGCGGATAAAAAATCGGGGACTGTCCCCAATTTCTTATTGTGTTTTTATTTTTTCTTGTTAAAATAACCATGCGAATTTTGTGAGAAAAAGGGGCCTGGCCCCTTTTTTCAGAAGAGGAGAGAAAAATGGCTGGTTTTTTAAAAAAGATACTTTGGGCAACTGACTTCTCTGACGAAGCTCAGGAATCGCTTCTCTATGCCGACGCATTCGCCAAGGCTTTCAAGGCGAGCATCGTGGCCCTGCATGTGATCCCTGATTTTTCGGCGGCTCTCTACGATGCGGCTTATGTGATCAAGGGAGAGCTTGTCAAAAAAGTGGCAGCGGTCAAGAAAGACGCAGAGGAAAAGCTCAAGACTTTGCAGAAGGCGAAAGGCATTACGTTCAAGAACATAGTCAAAGAAGGTACAGCGGCTAAAGTGATCATAGAAGTGGCTGAGAAAGAAGGGGTGGACCTGATCGTCATAGGTAGAAGAGGGATGTCTGCGATAGAGAAACTCTTCATCGGGAGTGTGGCCAATCAGGTGCTGCGGAATTCCCCGGTTCCCATACTCTTGACCAAGAAAAAGACCGGCGTGCCCCGATTCAAGAAGCTCATCGTTCCCACGGATTTTTCCGAGAGGGAGGAAGTGGAGAGAGACTTCGCCTGGGCGATCGCCAAAGGTTTCGGCGCGGAGCTGACCCTTCTTCATGTGCTCGAGCTTCATGATTACGAGTTTTCGCCCCGGGTGTTGGACGACATGATGGATTCTCTCCTGAAAAGGCTCAAACAGAGGAAAAAAAGAGAGAAGACCGGGATCAAGATCCGCGAAGAAGTCTACAGGGCCATCAACGCCGCCATCGGAATCGTTGATTATGCCGAGACCCACAACTATGACCTGATCGTCATATCCACCTGCGTCCAGAGTAAGCTGGAGAGGTTCTTTTTAGGCAGTACGACCGAGAAGGTGATCTCCTACACGCATATCCCGGTTTTCGCCATCCCACCGACGTAC
This sequence comes from Candidatus Aminicenantota bacterium, assembly GCA_029882525.1. Lineage (GTDB taxonomy): Bacteria > Acidobacteriota > Aminicenantia > Aminicenantales > Aminicenantaceae > SOIA01. The sequence goes on from JAOUKO010000479.1 coordinate 1,139, forward strand.
TGCCTTGCTTAAAGTTGGAGAATAGCTTAGAGTATTGGATTGCCTTAAACCTGGCTCTGGCTGACGATCTCAAAGCGGCGAAGAAAGTCGTCGATCATTTCCCGAGACTCGCCGATGCTTTTACAGCCGGCGTTGACGACTTCACTGTTTTAGGCATAGACAGAGAGAGGGCAGAGCGTCTTGCCTCCCCGAAGCTCCTCGACCAGGCCCAGCGGGAAATTGAGAAGCTGGCGAAGAAAAAGTATTCCATCCTGACTCAGGAGGATGGGAGCTATCCTGAATATTTAAGGGAAATATTCGACCCTCCCTTCGTCCTTTATTGCGCGGGAAGGGTCGAGGCCTTGAAAGGCCCGGCAGTATCCATAGTCGGAGCGCGCAAGCCCTCCGCTTACGGCAGGGCTGTTGCGGAAAGATTGGCTCGGGACCTTGCCTCTCGAGGGTTGGTGGTTGTCAGCGGTTTGGCCCGCGGCATCGATTCCATCGCCCATTGGGGGGCGCTCAAAGGAGGAAGAACCGTAGCTGTGTTAGGTTCTGGATTGGATATCATCTATCCCAGGGAAAACCGCTCGCTTTTTGAGAAAATCATCGAGCAGGGAGCGGTCGTGTCCGAACTGCCCCTCCAATCGCCTCCGCTGGGGTTCCATTTTCCTCTGCGGAACAGGATCATCAGCGGTCTCTCGCTGGCTCTGGTGGTGGTCGAGGCGACCAGGAAGAGCGGCTCTCTGATCTCAGCCCGCCTGGCCCTGGAGCAGAAC
>JAOUKO010000478.1 GCA_029882525.1 Candidatus Aminicenantota bacterium
CTAGGGAATGATAATTGGCGAAATCTCCGTTGTGGACGAGCGCTTCGTTCATCCCCATGAAGGGGTGGGCTCCTCCCGGATGCCAGACCTTTCCCTTGGTCGGATACCGCTGGTGGCCGATCCAGATATGGGCTTCAAGGCTTTCCAGCTGGTAGTGCTCGATGACCTGCTCGGCGTAACCCACGATCTTGAGGATGAACATATCCCGGCCGTGGGAGAGGACGAAAGCCCTTTTTTCTCCGAGAGAGGAGTAGTATTTTTTGTTCAATGCGAAAGTGTTCTGGTAGATGAATTCGTCCTCTGCTTTTTCCCTGGCCAGCGTTTCCAGGCTGTTGATGAGGATGAAATTGTTGAGAACCTCTTTTCTGACCCGGCAGAAATATCTCCATACCTCGGGCGGTTCCATCTCTAGACCTTTGACCTTCCGGAAGTCGCTCACGGCCGGCAGCCTGTAGTGCTCATGGATTTCGAGGCAGGAGAAGATGAATTCCCTTTCAACCTCTTCCCGGGAACCGGGGTCGAGATAAGCGACCTGAAGGATGTAGTCTTCTTCGAGAATCTGCTGACTGACGTCGAGCTGGGCGGGATTGAGCCCGAAGGCGGCGATCCCGCCGCCCTTGCTGTTGCCCCGGTTATGCATCTGGATCAAAGACTGCGCCAGGTGCTTGCCGGAGATTTTCTCGCTGCAGGCCAGCCCCACGACACCACAGCCTCCTTCCATCGCTTGTTTACGAGTACAATACCCAGGAGGAGCCAGTCTTTTTCTGGACTCTATCAGGCGGAATCCGTCTCTATCTGCCATTGGTGTACCTCAGGAGGTCGGTCCTTCCTCTCAATCCTTTGATATCCTTCAGTCCGACCTGGTAGAGAAGCAGCCTGAGCTGTTTTTGCCAGGCGGCATAAAGATTGATTATCCTCTGGGCTCCCCACTCCGGGTCGATGAGCTGGTCAAGCTCGGAATCGGTGGTGGCTATCCCTCGCGGACATCCTCTTCCGCTCTCGCAGTTACCGCATCTCACACATCCCAGGGCGACCAGTTCAGACGTTCCGATGATGACTCCGTCCGCCCCGAGCGCGATGGATTTGGCGATGTCGTGAGCTGTCCTGATCCCGCCGCTGGCCAGGAGAACGATCTCATCCCGGATTCCTTCCTCGACAAGGAATCTATGGACTTTGGTGATGGCATATTCTATGGGCATGGCAATATTTTTTTTGGCGATTTCCGGGGCGGCACCTGTTCCTCCGTAGCCTCCGTCGAGGTTGATGATGTTCGCCCCTGCGTAGTAACTTCCCACCGCGACCATATCCACGTCTGAAGGAGTGGAGACCTTGACGGAGATGAGCGCATCGGGATGGATCGTTTTCACCCAGTCGATGTGCTTTTTATGGTCTTCAACCGAGTAGACGCTGTGAAAAGGAAAGGGAGAGAAAAGAGAGGTCCAGGGAATGGCTTCCCTTTTCCTGGCGACAGCAGGTGTGTTCTTGTCTCCCAGGAGATGTCCGCCCAGACCTGGCTTAGCGCCCTGGGCGTATTTGAATTCGATAATCGGAGCTCTCTGGATCGTCTCCTCCCGGACTCCGAACAATCCCGTCGCTATCTGGGTGATGACGTGGTCTTTATAAGGAACGAGCTCCTCCGGGTAGCCTCCTTCGCCTGTCGAGGTGAAAGTCTGCCAGGTTTTGGCTGCCCTGGCTCGAGAAAGCATGGTGGGAAGGCTCACCGAGCCGAAGGACATACCTGCCCCGTACCAGGGGATGGGAATCTCCAGGGAACGCCCTTCCCCCCGGCGGTTAAGGCAGATGGAGGTGCTAATCTTTTCTATCTCAGAAAAAGGAACGGAACCGGGGTTGTCAAGAGCAAACTCGAAGCAGTCAAAACCTCCTCCGGAGCCG
>JAOUKO010000130.1 GCA_029882525.1 Candidatus Aminicenantota bacterium
CATATAGGTTGCTCCATAAAGATTCCAATATGTGCGGGCAAATCCATTATAGAAAAGAGCATCTATCTAAGGAAACCGTTATGGATACCATAGCCTCTTGCGGTGATTTTCAGAGTGATTATTGCGACATTTTTGTCATCCTGAAGGGTGATTGGCGACCGTTAGCAAAGGCTACCAAAGGTGATTTTTCGTAAATAACGATAACTTATCCTCAATCTTCTGTTGCTGGTGCTCTTCACGGCCAGTAAAATAAAGGCGCCTGGTTTTTACGCTTTTATAAGGGGAGCAGACATCGAATCAGGCTGCTTTCAGCACGTCAAACTGCTCAACATCTGGATTATAAATGAAACCCGCAAAGGGGTGAATCCTTGCTTTTTTGTCTAAATTTATCCTGCTTTCCTCGATGTATACGCAAGCAACAAAAAGCGCATCCCCTCTTTTGGGCTTTGACATTTGAAATTCTATCATGATAAAATTCTGAACACGTTTACCGCCAAGGCAGGTAGCGGATGGGAGAGAGCGGAGTCATATTCATAACCAAGGTTCATCCCCTGCTTCCTGTGATTACAGCTTGGTGGGAAGGCAGGTACACCTTTAAAATTTCCATGAGCTCCAAAAAGCTCCTGGAAATGAGGAAGAAATAAGCGAGCCAAGCATGGCCGCGAACGAGTGAGCTATCATGAAAAAAGACATTTTCAAAATCATAACAACAAGACTTTTCTCGGAGTTTCGATTCAAACCTTTTCCTTTCCGCTTGCTTGCCAAATGCAGACACCGGAAGGCTTTGACTCTGATCGAAATGTTACTGGCGGTAGCCATAATCGGGACGCTTGTTGCTGTGGGAGTCCCCATTTATTCCAACGCCCTCAACAAGGCAAGAATAAACCAGGCTATCACGAAGATCGCTCTGATGGGGCAGAGGATCGACGACTTTCTCATCGACAACGGGAGAATCCCCAATGACCTTTCGGAGATCGGAGAGCCTAATCCTACCGACCCCTGGGGAAATCCGTACCAATATACCCCGATCCTCGGCAGAGACAAGACCGAAATCGAAGCCAGATTGCGGAAAGACCGGTTCCTGATCCCTCTCAACAACGACTTTGACCTGTTTTCCACGGGCAAGGATGGAGATTGGAATGCGCCCCTTACGGCCGGGGTCAGCCATGATGATATCGTTCGCGCCAATAACGGGGGGTACGTCGGCGTGGCCTATAAGTATTAACCCAGTATTTGCGCATGAAAATTAAGCAGACTTTTCTTCGGAGCAAAGTCGCGCAGCGCATCTTTTTTCTCTTTTTCGCCTGCGCCCTTATTCCGATAACCGCTCTGGTCATAATCTCCTTTTTCTCTGTCAATGATGAACTGCGTGCCCAAAGCGAAGAGCGCCTTCACCAGACAAGTAAAAATATGGCTCAAGAAATCCGGCAGCGTCTGGATCTCATCACTGACGAACTGAAAGCGGCCGCTTCAAACCTGGCTGCAAGCCCCAGCGCAACTTCATATTCCATAGCTCTAGAAGCAAAAACAGAACTCCCCCGGATCTTAAACCTGGTGCTCATCTCTGAAAAGGGAGAGAAAAGAGTTCTCTACGGAAATACTGCAGATTCCCCTGGGATCAGCTCTGAAATGAGTGAGCAAATTTTCTCATCGGACAAGAGTCTAATATTAATCCAGCCCATCGCAGTGGAGCAGTCGAGGATATTCATGGCAATACCGCTCGATCCCGAACACAAAAATAGAGACCTGCTGGTGGCTGAAGTAAGGCCGGATTTCTTATGGTTCATGAGAGATCCGGATACTCTTCCAAGCAACACATATTTTTGTGCCCTGGACCGATCGAATCGCGTCCTTCGTTCCACTCTGCTGCCCCCGACATCAATACCTGAAAAGGCCTTAGGCTTGATGAGTAAAGAGCATGCCGGACACTTAGAATGGACACACAGGGGGGAAAAATATATGGCCGGTTTCTATTCCCTAACATTGAGTACTTGGCATGTTGCCGATGATTTGAAATTGGTGCTGAGCAAGCCAAAAGATGTCGTTCTCAGACCTATCAATAAATGGATTTGGCCTTCTTTCCCTCTTGTTGTTTTAGCCACTTTCTGGCTTGTCCTGTTCCTGAGCGTCATTCAGATCCGGAGGAGCATGGTTCCTCTTGAAAAGCTTAAAGAAGGGACCCAGCGAATCGCCAGAAGAGAATTCGACAGCCGGGTCAAGGTCACCAGCCGCGACGAGTTTGCAGAGGTGGCCGAATCCTTCAACACAATGGCCAGCCAATTGGGAAAACAGTTCAAGGCTTTGGAGGCTATGGGCGAAATCGATAGAGACATTCTTTCCGTATTGGATACGGAAAAGATCGTGAATACAGTGGTAACGCGTATACGGGATGTCTTCCCCTGCAAGAGCATGAGCATAACCGTTGTCGACACGCAGTCTCCAGACGAAGGAGAGACTTACATCGGAGAGGATCAGAACGGCAGAAAAAAACACGTGGAGAAGGTCAAGATCTCGTCAGAAGAGATGCACACTCTCGAGGAAAACCCAGAAACCCTTTTGATCTCAGTGGATGAGAATCTTCCCGAATATCTCGCTCCCCTGGCCAGAAAGGGAATCAAATCTTTTCTGGTTCTGCCTCTTTTTCTCAAAGAAAGCCTGGCTGGGATCATCGCTCTCGGTTATGTCAAACAGCCCCACTTTTCCCAGGAAGACCTGGACCAGGCCCGACGGCTGGCAAATCAGGTGGCAGTCGCTTTATCCAACACCCGCTTGATAGAGGAATTGAACGAGCTGAACTGGGGAACACTGCGGGCTCTGGCACGGGCGATCGACGCCAAGTCCTCCTGGACAGCTGAACACTCTGAAAGGAGCACTAAGCTTTCCCTAGAAATAGGAAAAGTGCTGGGCCTGAATCAGGACGAATTGGACGACCTGCGCCGGGCCGGACTCCTCCATGATATCGGCAAGCTGGAAATACCGCCTGAAATCCTGGACAAAGCCGGAAGCTTGACTCCTGAGGAACACGAGTTCATGCATAAGCATCCCGGCCTGGGAGCTCGAATCCTGGAGCCCATCGCTGCCTATTCCGAAGTCATCCCCATCGTCCTCCAGCATCATGAATTCTATGACGGCTCGGGATATCCGAATGGACTGATGGGAGAAGCTATAAGCCAGGGAGCCCGGATATTTATCGTGGCTGACATCTACGACGCTCTCATCTCGGACCGGCCCTACAGAAAAGCACTTGACCGGAAGAATGCAATCAAGTATATCAAGGAAGAAGCAGGCACAAAATTCGACTCTAAAGTCGTGGAGGCCTTTCTCGAGGTTATGGCTAAAGAGGGGAAAAAGTAAGATGCTAATGAAAAAACAAAATTTGTTCGTCGGTTTTGCCATTTTGATCATGATGCTCCTCTATGGATGCGCCCGGAGAGCAGTCGTTCCGGATGAACTGGTCGGAATCTGGACGACTCCCACACCTATTTACGAAGGATGCTTCTTTGAAATCACAAAAGAAGAGATTATATTCGGAGCCAAGGACGGGTTAGAAAGCAATTTCTTCATCAAAGACCTGAAGATTCAGAAAATCCCGCACGAAGAGTGGACCCTGTACACAATATCTTACATCGTCCGAGGCTTTCAAAAATATGAATTTCCTTTCTATTACCATCCCGTGAGCAACGGGGTGATCCGATTCAAGAACAAAATGGAAAGCGTCTGGACTAAAGAATTAGAAGAATAGACCTGTCAATTTTTTAAAAATTCCTTAAAAGTCACTCTCGGTCATTCACTTTCCTCGCTAAGCAGACATCCTAAAAAGCCTTAATATACAAAAAAACTCTTTACAAATGGAAAAAAATTTATTATTTTTTTATCGAGGAAGCAAAATCTCCTCATTCACAATGTTAACAGAATGAGGTAGAATAAGGGCGCAAGCAAAACTTCCCCTCTTAATACAACCGAAAATGGACAAAGAACAAGCGCTGGAAGGTTTTTTCAAAAGCCTGAAACTGTCTCTGAAAAACGCTTCCATCTACACCGGTGAGCATCCGGCCTTTATGAAATCAGTGGATGAAGTCAAAGAAAGGATCGATACACTCTTAAATTATCTGTCACCGATCAGGATCGGATTCACTAATGATTCTCTACAAGTGGGGGAGAAATACTTTAATAAAGAGAGAATCCATGAAGAGCTCGCTCAAATCTTCCATCTGCATATAATAAAAAGCTTGGAGATCCAGGAAGGCATCACTCCAGATGAACTGGTCGCTTTCATCAAGAAAGTCTATCTTTCTCCCCAAGACGTGCTGAAAAAGGGAGGTTTCAGCCAGATCTTAGAAGAAGAGAATATCACTCACATCGCGGTAGAAGAACTGGATTATTCTCAACTCCTGGGAGGAGAAGGAGAAGAAACCAAAGACATCTGGTCTCATTTACTCCAGGATGCAATCAAAAAAGAGGACGCCCAGAAAATCAGTGAACTTGTCGATAGTTTTGAGAAAGTCGCGGTTCACTTCAAGGTCGAAGATCTTCTCGAAAATGAACAGCTCAAGACGAATATCGATAAATTCCTCACCCAGCTCAAAAACATGGATAAGGACAAGTTCCGGAAGTGCTCAAAGGAGCTTCTGAAATCCATCATCCGTAACAGAGACATATCCCGGGAAGCCAAGCTCGATAATGTCAGGAAATTCTTCAAAGAATTGAACAGCGAGGATATGGCGTCCGCTATTTTGGAGGAAATTCTCTCCGACGATGAATTCAACTCCTTAAGTTTTCAGATATTCAATGATCTTACAGAAAAAAGAAAGCATAAGAAAATCGCTGAATCTTTCGCCAAGCAGTTCAAAAAAGTCAGCACGGTCCAACGCTCCCCAAAATTGAGACAAAAGCTCGAAGAATTGTTAAGCGACCCAACAAGCCAGGGCATCTCTGAAGTCTACCGCCAATGCCTCTTTCATCTCCTGAAGGATATGCAGTCCGAGGAGAAAATTAGCCTGGATATCAATCACCTCCAGAGAAATTATCGCTATTTTCTCCTGAGTTTTCTTGCCGAAGAAGAGAAAAAAAAGAAAGTGGTATCCACTCTGGAAAAAATCCTGGATGAGCTGGACAGCCTGATCCAGGAAAGAGAATTCGAATATTTAACACGTCTTGTGGAGGTTCTGGAAAAAAGAAGAAAAGAGCTTTCTTTTGAGCCTGTTCTCTCTAAAGTGAACGCGAAAATCATAAATTTTGTGGTGGACGAACTTGCGCGAGAAAAAGAAACCTCTTCAGTGCTTAAGCCGTTTATCAGCTACCTGAGGGGAGGATTTATAAGCAACAGGGCTTTTTTGATCAAGATATTCGAGGAGAATAAAGTCAACACTCAAATCCTGCATTACTTTTTTGAACTCCACCCAGACGGCCTCAACATATTCAAAAAAAATCTAAGGATGAGAGCGTCTGATGCCAAATTCCTCAAGACAATCGTAGAAAGCCTGAGAAAAATCGACTCTCCTCCCTCTCATGAAATACTGACCGACATTTTATCTTACGGCACTGAGCGGGTCAAAGTGGAAGCACTCAAGGCTCTTCAACAGACATCCTCCTATGACGAAAATCGTCTGTTTGCAATATTGGAAGGGGGGAGCCCGCCCCTAAAAAAAGAGGCTCTCGAGATTTTAGCCAGAAGGGAACAGACGAGAAAGAAAGCCTTAGACAAGCTTTTTTCTATCCCCTCACCGTTCGGAAGTAAAAACAAGCTTCTTATCGAGCACATGGGGATTGTTAAAGGCCTTTATGTAAAAGGAGCTAAAGATCATTTAATCTCTTTGAGTAAGAAAAAATTTTTCTGGAACAGAAGAGTCAAGGCAGAGGCCCAGAAGATTTTGAGAGAGTGGTATGCAGGACAAAATTAAAAGAACTTTAACCGATTTCATATCTTCTCTCCAGGCGGCCAGGATCTATTCGACCGAACATCCCAAATTCACCGACATCATCGATAAACTCTACGCCGACCTTCAGGATATCTTCAGAGAAAGAAAGGAATTGATCATCGGAATAGTCAAAGGTGAATTAGCCTTTGAACATTTCATATTTTTCGACCTGAGCAAAAAATTAAAGCCACTGATCCTCTACCTGCAGGAGCGAGGGGTTGAGCGAATAGTCTTTTACAATACACTGCAGAAGGAGGAGCTGGTCAAATTCCTCACCATTTTGACAACTCCCCAAGAGAGTGAACATAGAGATTTTGGCGGTTATTTCTCTCTCCTTGGCATCAAAAACATTCAGGCAGGAAAGATCAAAACCCCGACTCCAGAGTTGAAAGAAAAAGTCAAAAAGCTCAGAGACTATTTGGTCGAATATGAAAGCTCCTTGGAAAAAGTGAATCAATACCTGCAAAAAGTGATCGACCAGGAAGAACTTGATTATCTGGAACTCAGGTACGAGGTCTTGAATTTCTTAGAAAATATGATAGGAATATACCAGGAGTTTCTGGATTTAACCACATTCAGAAGAAAAGACCTCATCACCTTTGTCCATCATCTCAACGTCACCATCCTATCCATGCATATCTCCTCTAAAATCGGCTATTACAGGGACGATATGCTGGACATAGGCATTGCTGCCCTTTTCCATGACATCGGCAAGCTTTATATCTCGCGAAAAATCATCCAGAAGACGGATAAACTGAATGAGGAAGAACTCTCCCTGATGAAACACCACACACTCATCGGAGCAGAGATTCTCTTCAAATACATTGATACTCTGGGAACACTGCCAGTCGTCGTCGCTTTCGAGCATCACCTGAGGTACGATCTCAAAGGATATCCCAAGCTTGCCTTTCCCCAGAGACCCCATCCGACCTCCCTTCTTGTTTCCATTTGTGATATCTACGATGCTCTTTCTCAGATAAGGTCTTATAAAAAGAGTTACCCCCCATTGAAGATTTACAACGCTATGCAGAGACAAAAAGGGAAAGCTTTTGACCCTGAACTCCTGGACAGGTTTTTCCAAATCATGGGAGTCTGGCCTGTCAAAAGCATTGTCTCCTTGAGCGATGGAAGCATCGCCGTAGTCAGAGAGCAAAACGATAATGACATATTCAATCCAAAAGTCGAAATCTTATCCCCGAAGAAAAAAAGAGGGCTTGTGGACCTTAAAAGAAAACGGCTGGAAATTGCCGAGTATCTTGACCCCTTCGGGGAAGGAAAAGAATACCTCCGCATGATTTCACCTGAGCATCAAGCCACTCCTGCGTGATACACATCTTCTCCCCAGGACCTCATTTCTCATATCGCTTACACCACTGCCAGCAGACTCGGTTTGCATCTGGAATAAGCGAGAGTCCGTTGACAAACCCTCTGCCCTTTAGCTCATTCTATAAAACATCTGTTTCACGATCGGATGATATGCCCCGCGGCTTGTCGCGGGGAACCGATCGTCAGGGTATCCAAGGGGGTGTGCCCCCTTGGTCGCAGGGCGTGGGTTCATACCCCGCCCGAGAAGGGGAGGCAGCGAGCGGAAGCGAGCGTTGGAAGGGGGAAGTCAGTTCCCCCTCCAAGTTGACTGCTGGATTATTCGGGGGGG
>JAOUKO010000131.1 GCA_029882525.1 Candidatus Aminicenantota bacterium
CTTCAAAGATTCGTAGAAAACTCAATATTAAAAAGGGAACAAAGCTTTATATTGAAGAGAGAGGAGATGAACTTGTTTTGAGACCTGTAACTCCTGAATATTTTAAAAAAATTGCGGGGATTTTACCGACAGAAGGAAAGCTGTCAAATGCGCTCCTGAAAGAAAGGAGCAGAGATCGAGATAAAGAGGATTAAATAATGAAAAAAATCCTCGACGCCCATGCTCTTTTGGTTTTCTTAGAAAAAGAAGTTGGCTTTGAAAAGGTTGAAAATTCTTTCATCTCTGCCTTAGAAAAGAATAATTATCTTTTGATGACTTCTGTCAATTATGGAGAAGTTTATTATATTGTCTTACGAGAATGCGGCCAGAACAAAGCTGATGAGATCGAAAGGATAATCAAGACACTACCCATAGAAATTGTTGATGTAGGTATTCAGCTGGCAAAAGAGGCTGCCAGTATAAAAGCCATCAAAAAAATATCATATGCTGATTGTTTTGCTGCTGCTTTAGCCAAAACACATAAAGGCGAAATTATAACTGGCAACAAAGAATTTAGAGAAGTCGAAAATGAAGTAAAAATTGCCTGGATTTCGTAAAAGTAAGCCTTGGAAGATAAGAACTGTCCCCAATTTTTAATGCCGAATGTTGAGACGCGACCCCTATCTTAGAACGGCCGGAGTAATTGATAAATTTGCTTTAAAAAATCTTCATTTTTGATTAAAATACAGTTTTTCACGGAGGGGATGAAATGAAAAAAATATTCACAATCACAACAGTTCTCTTTTTTCTGTCCGCGGTTGCAGGCCTGGCCGCCTCAAATTTCCTAAAATCTTCCCAGGATGTCGAGGTCAAGCTGACAGACGTCTCGCCCTTCTCCTACTGCTGCGTGACCCATAAAGGACCTTTCACGGAGATCGAAAACATCATCGGGAAGCTGATGCAGGCAGCCCAATCCCAGAACCTTTTTCCCGCCGGGGCCATCATCGGGATCTATTACAACAGTCCGGAAGAGGTTAAGCCCGAGGAGCTGGAATGGGAAATGGGTTTTCCCGTCTCCGCCCAGGCCAATGTACTCAAGCCGCTCGAGAAAAAGCAGTGGAAGTACTCGCCCGTGGCCACAGCCATGCACAAAGGCTCCTACGAAGAGACCGGACAGACCATCTCCAAGATACTGGAATGGATGCAGGCCAACGGCTACGTCCAGGCTGGTCCGGTGATGGAGAAATACCTGACCATGCCCACCCCGGATACAAAACCCGAAGACATGAGGGCAGAGATATGGGTGGCCTGCAAAAAGAAGTGAGGACAGCGCTCAACCCGGATCACCAGCAGCGGATTCGCCCCATAAGCAATAAAAGAGGCTAGCCGTTAAAAGTGAGATAAAATCACCTTTAACGGGAGTAGATTCGGGGATAAATCACCTATAGAATTCACCCGCTAAGGCTATTTACATATAAGTCGGAATGACTTATTCTCATTTTACAGGAAAAGTCATAAGGGTAACTGTGTAAAGCGCTGCATAAATCCAGCTTTTAACGGAAGAAATGCCATGAAACCCGACGCAGTTAAGGAGGCTTCGGAATTCGCGGGAGAGTACTACCGTGACTTTCTGGAAAACGCTCCGGACATCATCTTCACCGTCGACTTGAAGGGAAATTTTCTCTACGTCAACAAAACCGCCCAGAAGATAACAGGAATCCCTCTGTCCCAGCTCCTTAAAAGCAGCTTTCACAAGCTCGCCGCACCCAGTTATAAAGATGCTGTGAGAAAATTCTTCCAGAATGATTTTAAAGCCAGATCCATCCCCCTCCTGGAAGTCGAGATAATAGGCTCGAACGAAAAATCGATCCCTCTGGAAGTCCACATCGAGAAGTTCAAAGACAAGAACGGCAAGGTCGCCGAGCTCCAGGGGATTGCCAGAGATATCAGCCTCCGCAAGAAAGCGATGGACGAGATTAACCACCTCTACAAAGAGGTCGAAAAAGCCAAGACAAGCCTCAAATCCACTCTGGATAACGCCACCAACATCGCCATCCAGGCTTTTAACGTCAAAGGTGAAGTGGTCTACTGGAACCGATTCTCGGAAAAGCTGTTCGGATACACCGAGTCCAGGGTTAAGGGAAAAACCCTTAAGGGCGTGATCTTTTCTGAAAAAGACGAGAAAGAATTCAGAAAACAAATCATCCACACCATCCAGAGCCGCAGGGCCTCTTCAAAAAAAGAGTGGGCCATCACCACCAAAAAGGGGGAGGAAAAACACGTCCTCTCTCATATCTTCCCCGCAGTCTTCCCCGGACTGGAGTCGGTAGCCGTGGCCATGCACATGGACATTACCGACAGCTATAAGGCAAGGGAAAAAGTCAATGATATGCTCAATCAGTTCGAGAGCTTCTCCTCCATCTCTGCGGATATACTCTCCATCGAAGAAGAGGAAGAGCTTTTCGAGCGCATCTCTCAGGCGGTTGTGGACATCTCGGACTTTGAGAGGGTCCTCATCTCCTACTTCATCGACAAGCCTCCTTACCGGGAAATCATAGGGTACAGAGGGATCAAGGAGTCTGAGTTCAACAGAGTCCAGAAAGTCCACATGCCGAAAGAGAAGTACCTGAAGTACTTTGAGCGGGGAATCAAGATCGGCAACCAGTCCTGCTACATCCCCCACAAAATGAAGGGCATCCTCGACCAGAAAGCGTTCATCCCCGGAGAGAGGGGCTATCCCGATAAAGACGGCCGCTGGAACCGGGAAGACAACCTCCTTGTCGCCATGAGGGACACGAGCGGGGACCTTCTCGGGATAATCTCGGTTGACGACTCCAAAAGCGGCCTGATCCCCACCGAGGAAAAAGTCCGGCCTCTGGAGATCTTCGCCAACCTCATCTCCGAGATCATCCAGAGACACAAGCTGGCAAAAAAGATCAGCGAGTCCGAGGCGAAGTACCGGGAGCTGGTGAACAACATCAAGATCGGAATCTTCAGGGCGACTCCCGAGGGCAAGATCCTTGAGGCCAATCCTTCCGTAGTGGAGATGTTCGGGTTTGCCAACGCGGCAAAATTCCTCAACATCAATAAGATCGAACTCTATCAGGACCCGGATGACTACAAGGCGTTCATCAACGAGCTGGAGGAAAAAGGAGTCGTCAAGAACGAAGGTTTCACCCTGAAAAAGGAGGACGGAGAGCCCTTCTGGGCATCCATCACATCGGCGGCGATCAAGGATAAATCCGGGAAGATCATATACTATGACACGGTTATCGAGGACATCACCGAACGGAAGAAGCTGGAGGAAGAAGTCAAGCGTCTCTCCGTCACCGATGAGCTCACCGGCCTCTACAACAGAAGATACTTCAACCAGAACCTGCCCAAAGAGATCCATACCGCGGAAAGGTGGAGAAGCGCGCTTTCCCTGATCATGATCGATATCGACGACTTCAAGCAGTACAACGACATGTATCTCCACCTCGAGGGAGACGAGGTCTTAAAGGAAACCGCAAAGGTCATCTCCCACGTCATCCGCAGGGACATGGACTGGGCGGCGCGGTTCGGAGGGGACGAGTTTATCATCGTCCTGCCCGGAATAAATTCCAGCGAAGCCTCTGTCGTGGCCGATCGGCTCCGAAGATTCGTCCAGGGCATTAAGTTCAAGCCCAAATCCGCCATCGTGAACAAGACCATAAGCCTGGGAGTGGCCCACTGTTACTATTCCGAAGTCAAGCCGGCAAGAGTTCAGGCCAGGATCTATCCCACCAACTACGAAAAAGTCGCTACCGAGCTGACCATCCTGGCTGACAAAGCCCTGTTCAAGGCAAAGAACACGGGACGAAACAAGGTCGAAATTTCCAAGAAAGCCTTAGAGGTTAGCCGGATCGTCCGCTAAAAAGCACTCCCCCTAAAGCCAGGCCGGCTGTGAAGTACGCTCTCTGCGATTGAACGACCTCTGCCTGTGAAGAAAGAAAATTCAAAGCGGCAAAAGGAATTTTTTCAACCCGCGCGAGGCGGGCACTCTAATCCATGCAGGTGCCCGAGCAGGCTTTGACGCAGACGCCGCAGATGTGCTGGCTGACGATCCCCTGCCTGCGGAATTCCTTGAGCTTATCGAAGCAGGCCCAGTGGTCGAAATCCTCTCTCTTCTTCTTGATGGCTCCGGCAGGGCAAACCTCGATGCATTTCAGACATTTGCCGCAGCCGCCCCTCAACGGCCTGTCCGCCTCAAGGGGCATGTCGGTCAGCACCGTGACCAGCCTGAACCTCGCACCGTATTCGGGGTGGACGAGGAGGTTGCTCCTGCCCATCCACCCTAGCCCGGCCAGATATCCCACCTTCTTGTGGGAGAGATGAGCCTTCTGGTTTTCCCAGTCGAGCATCTGGGAGGCAGGGATGGGAAGGGCGTTAAAGCGGCTCTCCTGGATGCGGGTCGCGAGCAGGAAGGCCGCCCTGTCGAGGAAGAAATTAAGCTGGCGGTAGTGGTGAAAATAGAGAGGAGTCGGCCTGTCCTTTATCTCATCGAGCACGCTGCCGAGGAGCCTCTTTCCCATCGATATTCCCCTGTCGAACCCCTTTTTGACCTCTTCATCCAGGAGGAATTCGTCCCTGATTCCGGTGATATCCGCCACGCCGAACAGGGAGACTCCCAGGTCCAGGGCGAATTTCTTGAGGCTTCCGGAGTTTTTCTTTTCTTCGGTCATGAAATCCCATTTTACCGGCAGCATCAACCACTGTCAATCTGATCCGGGTTAGGCTTAAGGCGATTCAGGAGAGAGCAGGAGTCAAGCCTTGACGACTTGGACAACTTAACCTTTGTGGAAGTCTTTTGACACAAGGAAGATTCAATTCCGCTGGCAATCTTTGCAGAGGCTCAAATGACTGCTGGAGCCCAGGGCGCTGGCCGTTTCTGCATGGTCTCGGAAAGCCTTTGAACACAAAAGAGGGATTTCCGCCCTTTGAAAATCATGTCTTCTTCTCTTTACGCTCAGAAAGCTCTTTCATAAGCTCTACCTGGATTTGCTGGATCTCAAGCAGCGTCTGCCACTCCTTTCTCAGGAAGTGGTCCATTTTTTGATGAAGATTGCGGATTTCAAGCTCGGCCTTCAAATTCACACGGTAGTCGTATTCTGACCTCAGCCTGTCCTTATTTTCCTGACGGTTCTGGCTCATCAGTATGATCGGGGCTTGGATGGCTGCTAAGCAGGACAGAACGAGATTCAGAAGAATAAAAGGGAAGGGATCAAACATTTTATGGAGAATCATTAATGAATTCAAAGCAATCCATAACAACAGTACTGCCAGAAAACTCAGGATAAACTTCCAGCTCCCGCCAAAACTTGACAGCTTATCAGATACCCGGGCTCCAAAAGTGATACGCTGCTCATACTCAGCGTTGATATCCTTTGCCACCGTTTCTTGTTCTTTTATGCTTTTGATAACCTCTTCTTCGAGTGCCGTGAGCTCGCCCTTCTCCTCTTCCAGCACTTTTTTTATGAATTCAATTCGGTAATTATTGAGGTCTTTTAAACATATATAACCTGTTCTTTGAAGTTCCGGATGTTCCTCCTGGATAATCTTTACTACAGAATCATGCACCATCTCCAGGGGAAACAACTCACTCATTTTCTTCGGCTGTTTACACACAGCACAAATGACCGTCTTTTTTTGGTTTGATGACATACGAATCCCTCCTAATAATCAAAGTTACAAAATTGACTCACGCCGACTCTTAAAAATAGGCAACATGAGGATGTGATGCATCTCCTCCGGAGGCCGGCGATAGACTTCCGCCTGGAAAACTTCATCAGTAAACGCGCAGATGAATCCTGCAGAATTTATCTTTTTTATCTTTATCTCCCTGATCCGGGCATGACCCGGAAGGTTCTGATCTCGAAAGGTTTGATCTTGAACCTGAAAATTTTACCATCCGCGTCGATTCTTGCCAGCGGCCGTTCGATCAGGTCGGTTTCAGTGACCTCGACCGGACCGGGAAAATCGATGATGACCTCAGCCTCCTGCCCGAAAATCTCGTAGACACGGAGGATCGTCGCCCGGCTGAAGTAGCCGTATTCCTTCTTCACTGTGGAAAGAACGACGTTCGCAGGCTCAACCCGGAGAAAGGATTGAGCGGCCGGCCATCTCCCGGGATGGACCATTCCCGCTCGGGCGATCAGGGGATTGTTGAGCTCATAGCCTTTGCGGAAGGCAAGGGCCTCTTTCCAGCCCCCAGCATGCGGATAGAGAGAGTAAAGCAGCTCGTGTTCTCCCCGGTCAGCCTCCGGGTCAGGGTCGGTTGCCCCGTGGACAAGGGAGATGCGCATGATGCTCCCCTTGACATCGAACCCGTACTTGCAGTCGTTGAGAAGGCTGAGGCCGCAGCTTCCGGACCCGTCCGTGAGGTCGATCCACTTGAGGGCCGGGACCTCTGTCCCGTCAACCGGCCTGGAGATGGCGCCGTAGGGGATCTCAAAGACCGCCGCGGAGTTTTTCGCGGCCACAGGAAAAGCTGCTTTGACCATCAGGTTTCTCTCCTGCCAGTCCATCTGAACACGGCAGTCCACCCGGGGAACTTGAGGACAGAGCATGATGTCCTGGACAAACCGGGAGTTCCGGAAATAATTCTTCACCCTCACCGCAGCCCGCACCGGCCCCTTCTCCACGACCTCGACCGATGCCCCGTTCTCACCGATGTTCCAAACCTGTTCCTTGAGTCCCAGCTCCCAGGCGGACATGTTCGGCGGCTCGTCGACAACGGCCTGGAGCACATTCCCTTCGGCGGCAAGAACCTCCCGGCCGTTCTTTTTATCGAAAAGGCTGCGGATCCAACCTGTCCGGGGGTTCAGCGTCAGCCTGAAGAACTCATTCTCGATGACTGTACCGTCGACAGAGAGCGACGTTTCATATTTTCTATCCGTTTCTGCTTCCAGGATGCGGTATGTCTTGTATCCGAAGGACGGCACCCTTTCGGCGATAAAAAGAAAACGGACCTTATTTCTGTCCGCTGCCGATCCCTCACTCAATATCTGATAGGGGATCTCTGTCCCACTGCCGTCAACGATCCTTATCGATTTGACCGGGCGGACAAAAGCTGCTTCGGCCTGGACGGGCTCCGTCCTTTCCCAGGGCAGCGGATTGAAAATCAGAAGGGGAACTCCCTCTCCCCTGGTATCGACCTGGTTGGAGATGGCTTCCAGAGAAAAATCGAGAGCCCTCTGTCCTCTCTCCCGCGCAGCCTGATAATATCGCCGGGACTCATCATAGACCGGGCCAATGCTCGACCCGTCAAGGATATCGTGGAACTGGTTGCGGAGCACTATCTTCCAGGCCTCGTCGATGTCTCTTTCCGGATAATAGGCGCGGGCGCCGCTGGAGACAGCCACGGCTGAGAATCTTTCCGCTGTGAGGAGCAGGCTTTCAAGCTGGCGGTTGAGCTTTTTTGTCCCGGCCTGAGTCGTATAGCAGGCAGGGAATGTGTAGTTCAGCTCCTGCTTGAGCACGGGGAATTCGATCCCGGCTTTCTCGAGCCTCTGGAAGTAGCTCGCCGGCGTCACGAACGCGAACCGCGGAT
>JAOUKO010000132.1 GCA_029882525.1 Candidatus Aminicenantota bacterium
TGGCTGGAAGCGACTTACCAGGCCGCAAAGCAGGCCTATGCCATGGCGGGCAAAAAGCCGGAAGAGATTGATTTTCTTGAGGTCCATGACTGTTTCACCATAGCCGAGATATGCGTGCTGGAGGCCCTGGGAATAGTTGAAAAAGGCAAGGGCGGGAAAGCTTACGAGGATGAGATAACCTTCCTCGGGGGAAAGATTCCCGTCAACCCCAGCGGAGGGTTGAAAGCCAAAGGCCATCCTGTCGGGGCCACGGGCGCGGCTCAGGTCGTAGAGATCGTCAAGCAGTTCAGAGGCGAGGCAGGCAAGAGGCAGTTGAAAGAGCCCAGAATAGCTTTGGCCCAGAACATGGGCGGCAGCGGCGGCAGTACCGTGGTTCATATTTTTGAGAGAGAATAAGGAAGGAGGGCGAGATGCCGACACCATCAAGATACTGGAGGGAGATCCCTCAAAGGTACAGACTGGAAGCCATAAAATGTAAAAAATGCGGAACCATACTTTTCCCCCCGCGCTTGATCTGCCCGGAGTGCAAGAGCCGGGAGTTCGAGGGCACAAAGCTGGCCGATAAAGGAAAAGTCCTGACCTTCACCATCATCCGGGTTCCGCCCCATCAGTTCGTCGACCAGGCGCCTTTTGCCGTGGGCATCGTGGAGCTGGATGATGGCGTGAAGCTGACCGCTCAGATCGTGGATTGTGATTTTGAGGATATAAAGATCGGCATGAGAGTCAAGATTGAGTTTCGAAAGATATACGACGAAGGAGAATCCGGAATCCTCTGCTATGGGTATAAATTCGTGCCGGAATAAGTCAAACTCAAAAACGTCAAGAAAGAAGAAGCACAAAAATTGTCTAGACCCAAGAAACACAAGATAAGGGTAAAAAGGCATTCCGATTGTCATTGCGCGCAGCGTGGCAATCTCATTCTTTATTAATGTCTAGCCTAGTTGTCTATCTTTTGATAGACTGAATAAACTGGATAAGCAGGATAAAATTTATGAGGGGTTAGGACCATGTATAAGATCGAAAGCAAGATCGATACCCAAAGCAAGGAATATAAAGAGAATTTCGCGCAGATGAAGAAGGTGGTTGCCGAGTACCGGAAGAGGCTGGCCAGGATTCAGGAAGGGGGACCGAAAAAATACAGAGACCTCCATACATCCCGGAAGAAGTTGCTGGTGAGGGAAAGGCTGGAGAAGCTTTTTGACCGGAACACTCCTTTTCTAGAATTTTCCCCCCTGGCTGCCTATGACTTATACGATAACGAAGCCCCGGCTGCGGGAGTGATCACCGGAATCGGGGTCATCCACGGACGCGAGGTGTTGGTGGTGGCCAACGACGCCACTGTCAAAGGCGGCACCTATTACCCGATGACCATCAAGAAGCATGTCAGAGCCCAGGAAATAGCCTTGGCCAACCGTTTGCCCTGCGTCTACCTGGTGGATTCTGGGGGAATTTTCCTTCCTCATCAATCCGGAACCTTTGCGGACAAGGAGTATTTCGGCCGGATATTCTACAATCAGGCGCGTCTCTCTGCCCTGGGCATTCCTCAGATATCGATCGTCATGGGCTCCTGCACTGCTGGGGGAGCTTACGTGCCGGCTATGAGCGATGAGACGGTCATTGTCCGCAAGCAGGGGACGATCTTTATCGGCGGTCCGCCCCTGGTCAAAGCGGCGACTGGGGTTGACGTAACGGACGAAGACCTGGGAGGCGCTGATGTCCACTGCCGGATATCCGGCGTCTCGGATTATTATGCGCTCAACGACGAGCACGCCCTGGAAATCGCCAGAAACATCGTTGAGACTCTGGACCCTCCTCAGAAGTTCGAGCTGGATGTCGCTGAGCCGGAGGACCCCTACTATGACCCCCAGGAGATCTACGGCATCGTTCCCCAGGATTTAAGAAAACCCTTCAATATAAAAGAGATCATCGCCCGGATAGTGGACGGGAGCCGCTTCCAGGAATTCAAGGAATTGTACGGCCAGACCCTGGTCTGCGGTTTTGCCCGGATCATGGGTTATCCGGTAGGAATCCTGGCCAACAACGGCGTCCTTTTCTCGGAGAGCTCTCTCAAGGGCGCCCATTTTGTGAGCCTCTGCTCGATGCGCAGGATCCCTCTCGTATTTCTCCAGAACATAACCGGGTTCATCGTGGGAAAGCAGTATGAACACGGCGGGATCGCCAAGGATGGGGCCAAGCTGGTTCATGCTGTGGCCAATGCCGATGTGCCCAAGTTCACGGTCATCGTCGGCGGCTCTTATGGAGCTGGAAATTACGCCATGTGCGGCAGGGCTTATGCACCGCGCTTGCTCTGGATGTGGGCCAACGCCCGGATCAGCGTCATGGGCGGGGAACAGGCGGCAAATGTCCTGCTTACGGTCAAGATAAAAAGGCTGAAAGAGCAGGGTCAGAAGATGACCAAGGCAGAACAGGAAAAGCTGATGAGACCCATTCTGGAAAGATACGAGTACGAAGCCAGCCCCTATTTCAGCACAGCCAGGCTCTGGGATGACGGAGTTCTCGATCCCCTGGAAACACGGGAAGCTCTGGCTCTGGGCATCGCCATGAGCCTGAATGCACCCATCCCAGATTATAAAGTCGGGATTTTCAGGATGTGAGATGACCGGGTCAGCTTACGAAACCATCATCTATTCCCAAGAGGACAGGATCGCCCGGGTCGTATTCAACCGGCCCGAGGTTCACAACGCATTCAATACTCAGATGATCGGCGAGATCGACGATACTTTCGGCAGGATCATGTCCGATGAATCCGTTCGGGTGGTGATCCTGACCGGAGCAGGAAAGTCCTTCTGTGCCGGAGCGGATATCAACTGGATGCGGGAGATTATCCGCTATTCCTATGAACAGAATCTGAAGGAATCCCTCCAGTTGGCCGAAGTCCTCCATAAGATCTACACTCTCCCCAAACCCACGATCGCCATGGTCAACGGCACCACCATCGGGGGGGGGAACGGCTTCCTTTCCGCCTGCGATATATCCGTGGCTTCTGAGGAAGCCAGGTTCGGGTTGAGCGAAGTCAAGATCGGGCTCGTTCCAGCCGCCATCTCTCCCTATGTCATGCGCCGGATAGGAGAGAGCAAAGCCCGGGAGTATTTTTTGACGGGAAAGAGGATCTCTGCCAGGAAAGCCCTTGAGATCGGGCTGGTGAATGAGGTCGTCGCGCTTGATAAGCTGGAAGGAACCGTGCAGGAAATAGCCGAGCTTCTCCTGACCTCCGGGCCGGAAGCGATCGCTGCCTGCAAGGAATTGATCTACAAGACCACCCGGATGAGCTTTGAAGAGGTCAAGAAGTTCACGGCGGAGATGATCGCTAATTTACGAATAAGCCCGGAAGGCCAGGAAGGAATGGCCGCCTTTCTGGAGAAAAGAAAGCCCAAATGGGTCAAAGAAAATAACGATGTTTAAGAAGATACTAATAGCCAACAGAGGGGAGATTGCTGTCAGGGTCATCAAAGCCTGCCAGGAGATGGACATCTCCACCGTGGCTGTTTATTCCGAGGCGGACCGGAAGAGCCTTCATGTCCAGCTGGCAGACGAGGCTTTCTGCATCGGGCCTCCTCCTGCCGTGGAAAGCTACCTCCACATGGAGAGGATCATCCAGACCGCCCACCAGGCTGGCGCAGAAGCCATCCATCCCGGCTACGGATTTCTGGCCGAAAACGCGGAGTTTGCCCGGCTCTGCGAGAAGGAGAACATCGTTTTCATCGGGCCCAACTCCAAAGCTTTGAGGCTGGTCGGGGATAAGGTTCGCTCAAGGCAGACCATGGAAAAAGCCGGTGTGCCGATCATCCCCGGGATGAAAGCGATCCCGAAAGAGTTCTCTGAGTTTGAGTCAGAAGCCAGGAAGATAGGCTACCCGGTGATGATCAAAGCTTCCGCCGGCGGTGGCGGGAAGGGAATGAGGATCGTTCACAGCCCCAAAGACCTGAAATACGCCCTGGAAGCCGGGATGAGAGAAGCCAAGTCTGCCTTTGGCGATGAGTCCGTCTATTTGGAGAAGTACATCGAAGAGCCGCGGCATGTCGAGTTCCAGATCCTTGCTGACAACCACGGTCAGGTGGTTCATCTTTTTGAAAGGGAGTGCTCCATCCAGCGCCGGCATCAAAAGATCGTGGAGGAGACACCTTCTCAGGCGTTGAACCCGGAGCTTCGCACCCTCATGGGAGAGACAGCGAAAAAAGTTGTGCAGGTCTCCGGCTACAACAACGCGGGAACGGTCGAATTCCTTCTGGATAAGGATAAAAATTTTTATTTTCTCGAGGTCAACGCCCGCCTCCAGGTCGAACACCCTGTCACCGAGCTGACAACAGGTGTGGACCTGGTCCGCCAGCAGATCCTGATCGCCTCCGGAGAGAAGCTTCCCTTTCAACAGGAGGAGTTGAGCCAGAGAGGGCATTCCATCGAGTGCCGGATCTATGCTGAGGACCCCCTCAATAATTTCCTTCCTTCTTCGGGCAAGGTCCTCTTCCTGAAAGAGCCGAAAGGTCCGGGAGTCCGCCATGACTGTGGTATCTACAGCGGCAGCAATGTCCCCATCTATTATGACCCGATCCTGGCCAAGCTCATCGTCTGGGCAGAAGACAGAACCGCTGCCTGTCAGAGAATGGTCAACGCACTCGATGATTATGTCATCCTGGGGATCAAAACAACTATCGATTTCCTCAAGGAAGTCATCGCTCATCCCCAGTTCACAGCGGGAAAGACAACGACCAGTTTTATCGAGAAGAATTTTCCCGGCTGGCAGGGCAGAACCAAGACCGAGGAGAGTCTGAGACTGGCCCTGATCGCCTCAGCTTTTGATAATTTCAGCCAGGCTTACTCCAGTGTGAATAAGGGAGCTGTCCGGAAAGAAGTTTATTCTCCCTGGCAGGCTCTCGGCAATTGGCGGATCGGAGGCAAGAGGTAAAGTGGAATATGAATTTTTGATAGATGACAGGCTGCACAAAATATCCTTTGATAAGAAAGAAAATGTCTTCATCATTTCGGATGGGGAGAGAACTTTTAATGCGGACATCCAATTTATCTCATCGAACGCCCTCTCAATTTTGATCGAGGGGCAGTCCCACCTGGTCTACCTTGCCCGGGAGGGAGACAAGAAGTATCTTTCCTTTCAAGGGCAGCAGTTCACTGTTCAGGAACCTTCTGCAGAAGGGAAGGGTTTTGTCGAGAAAGAGGAAAGATCTCAGCAGGATGAGTTGTTGGTCAGGGCTCCTATGCCCGGAAAGGTGATAAAAATAAACGTATCCGAGAAGGAGGAAGTCCGGAAGAACCAGACTCTGGCCATAGTCGAGGCCATGAAGATGGAAAACGAGATTAAATCAACCATCGAAGGCTACGTGAAGAAGATCTTAGTGTCTGAAGGAGACCTTGTCGACTCCGAGAATCCCATCATCGAGCTCAGCACCAAAGATTAGCCCTCGTTTCCAGGCGTATCCTGATTTTTATAACTTCAGAATTCAATTTTCGAATTGTCAATTCCATTAATCTGTATCCTTGTCTTCTGAAATCTGAATTCAAGATTGGATTTGTGGAGCAGGCTCCCTCCGGTCTCTCTGAAGTCTGAGTCTCAAAATTTAAAAGCATTAGGTCAAAAAATGGGAAACAGCTCCAGGTGATTAAAGGCAATTTGTCTGCCCTAAGAACCAAAAGAGTTGACAGGTTGATTCAATCTTTTTAAATTCTTTAACGTTTTGGCGCATAATTTATCACATATTAAACAAGGAGGGATAAATAATATGAAACCCAAGCTTACTTTAATCTTAGTCCTGATTGCTTTTATCCTGATTACCATGCCAGCCGTCCTGCCGGCCCAGGGCCAGCCTGAGGATTACGAGCGGGCAGCCAGCCTGAGGGACAGGCTGCAGCCTCTGGCCCTCAATGTGGTGGAGAGCAGCGGCTGGATCGGAAAAACTCACCGATTCTGGTACAAAAAGTCAGTGGAAGGCGGCTCTTACTTTTTTGTGGTTGATGCCGATACGAGGAAGAAAAAAGCGGCCTTCGACCACAACAAGCTGGCTGCTGGGCTGGCCGATGTTCTGGGAGAAAAGGTAAAGGCCAATGACCTGCCTTTAAGGATCATTGCGTTCTCGGAAGATGAGAAATCCATTGAATTTATAGTGGGAACGTTCAAATACTCCTGTGACCTAAAGACTTATACCTGTAAAAAAGTGGGACCGGCCGACCGGTGGAGAAGAGGCGGGTTTGACATGTGGCAGCGGGGTCCTGCTCCCCGGGCTGCTTCCGAGGAGACCAAGGCTTCACCTGACGGCAAGCGGGAAGCTTTTATTAAAAACTACAATGTGGCTGTCCGGTTTAAGGAAACAGGAGAAGAGTTTTTCCTGAGCCATGACGGCTCTGAAGGAAATTACTATACTTTTTCTTCCATTGCCTGGTCGCCTGATTCAAAAAAGATAGCCGCTTTCCGTCTTAGCCGCGGCTATCACCGGATCGTTCATTATGTCGAATCATCGCCCTCAGACCAGCTCCAGCCCAAGCATCATGAGATGGAGTATGCCAAGCCCGGCGACGCCCTCGATATCGAGCAGCCTGTCCTTTTTCTAATCGACCAGAAAAAAGCTGTTTTCGTTGACCACAGCTTATTCCCCAATCCTTATGAGATGTCCGAGCCAGCCTGGCGGAAGGACAGCCGGGCCTTCACCTTTGAATACAACCAAAGGGGCCATCAGGTTTACCGCATCATAGAAGTTGATGGAACAACCGGCAGAGCTCGCGCCTTAATCAGTGAGGAGCCGGAGACCTTCTTTGCCTATTCAGTGAAAAAATACCGCTGTGATGTCGAAGACGGCAAGGAAATTATCTGGATGTCGGAGCGGGACGGCTGGAATCATCTCTACCTTTATGATGGATTAACCGGAAAAGTCAAAAACCAGATTACCAAGGGCCAATGGGTTGTTCGCGGTGTGGATAAAGTCGACGAGGAAAAAAGACAGGTCTATTTCCGGGCAGGCGGAATGGACCCCGACCAGGATCCTTATTTCGTCCACGCTTATTGCCTAAACTTCGACGGGACCGGTTTGACCGCACTGACAGAAGGCGGAGGAAACCATAGCATCTCCTACTCTTCGGACATGGCTTATTACCTTGACACCTGGTCGCGGGTCGATTTGCCTCCGCGCACCGAACTCCGCGGGACATCAGACCGGAAAATTATTATGGAAGTTGAAAAAGCTGACATCAGACGGCTGGTCGAGGCCGGCTGGAAGCCGCCAGAGGCCTTTGCGGCCAAGGGCCGTGACGGCCGAACTGACGTCTGGGGGATTATCATCCGTCCCATGGATTTCGATCCCTCCAAAAAATACCCCGTGGTGGAATACATCTATGCTGGGCCGCACGGTTCCCATGTCCCCAAGAGTTTCAGCCCCTGCCCCCGCATGCAGCCCCTGGCCGAAATGGGATTCATTGTGGTTCAGGTCGACGGCATGGGCACGAGCAACCGCTCCAAGGCTTTCCATGATGTCTGCTGGAAAAACCTTGCAGATGCCGGTTTCCCCGACAGAATTCTCTGGCACG
>JAOUKO010000013.1 GCA_029882525.1 Candidatus Aminicenantota bacterium
GACCTGAGGCGTCAGCCGTGACAAAAGGAAGGTTAATCTCTGTCTCCATAGTCGTGGAGAGCTCCATTTTCGCCTTTTCCGCAGCTTCCTTTAACCGCTGAAGAGCCATTTTGTCCTTAGAGAGGTCTATGCCCGTCTCTTTCTTGAATTCTGCCACAAGCCAGTCCTGAACTTTCTGGTCGATGTCATCTCCGCCCAAATGCGTATCTCCGTTTGTGGATTTAACCTCGATCACTCCTTCACCGACTTCCAGGATGGATATATCGAAAGTCCCGCCTCCAAAGTCATAGACAGCGATTGTCTCATCTTTCTTCTTCTCCATTCCGTAGGCTAAAGCTGCAGCTGTCGGCTCGTTGATTATCCGCTCAACTTGAAGCCCGGCGATCACGCCGGCGTCCTTAGTGGCTTTTCTCTGGCTGTCGTTGAAATAAGCTGGAACCGTGATGACTGCTTTTTCGACTTTTTCTCCCAGATGGTCCTCTGCGGCTTTTTTCAGCTTCAGGAGGATGATTGCGGAAATCTCTGGAGGAGCGTATTTCTTTCCAAGAGCTTCTATCCTGACGTCTCCGTTCGAAATCTGTGTGACCTTGAACGGCACTTGTTTGATTTCCCCTGGAACTTCTTTATACCGGCGACCCATGAACCTTTTTATAGAATAGATTGTATTCTCCGGGTTTGTGATTCTCTGTCTTTTCGCCACTTGTCCGACTAACCGTTCTCCTTTCTCGTTGAAAGCCACGACTGAAGGAGTCGTTCGGCCTCCTTCCTCATTGGGGATGATCACAGGATCACCGCCTTCAACAACGGCAACAACAGAATTAGTCGTTCCTAAATCGATTCCTATGGTCTTAGCCATTGTTTCCTCCTATTTTAGTCATATTATAATATAAAACTTGAGTGTCATTTTGTCAAGTTTTTTTTAATTTTTTATTAAAAATGGAAATTCTTAGTGGGAATTTGGTTCTTTTCCAAAGGCTGAGCTCCATTTCCCTGCCTGGTTGATAAAATTTGGCTCTTTTCCGAATTGTGAGTGTTAATTATGCTGGAATGAAATAAGTGACCTTTAAGCTTTGGCCTAAGCGAACCGTCCCTCTCAGCGCCTGCGTAACTCCGCACTCAAGACATTTTGCTGGCAGTTTTCAAAAATATTTCACTCTCATCAGGCTTTCTGAGATTTGATTTTATACCTGGAGCATCGTCCTTTGTTGACGCAGGCTTGTTCGAAGCATGCTTATTTTTTATCAGGATCTAAGATGAATTTCTCTTTCATCAAGAACTGTATCTGCTCTCTGGTTTTTTTGATGATTTTTTCTGCCAGCTTGAACCTCTCCTCTGCAGGGGCTTTGATCCGGGCGACTCCCTGCTCGATTCCTTTTGTCCCGACAGCCACTGCCTCTCTGGGGAAGACTTCCCACTGGTCCATATTGGGGATGATGTAATCCTCGTGGATTCCGTTGTCTTCGGCAACTTTTGCCAGTTCCTTTGCTGCTTCGATGCACATCTCATCGGTGATCTTGGTTGCCCTGATATCGAGAGCGCCTCTGAATATTCCAGGGAAACCCAGGGAATTGTTGACCTGGTTGGGGAAATCAGAGCGCCCGGTGGCTATGATCCTGGCCCCAGCTTCCTTGGCTTCCCAGGGCCAAATCTCCGGGACCGGATTGGCCATAGCAAAAATGATAGAGCCCTTCGCCATGGCTTGGACCCATTCTTTTTTGATCACTCCAGGACCTGTCTTGGATGCAGAAATGACCACGTCAGCGCCCTCCATGGCTTCTTTGATATCCCCCTTAATACTTTTTGGATTTGTCGTCTCACAGATATGCCATTTTTCCTTGTATTTGGTCTTCAGCGTTTCCCTGTCCCCTCTATCTCTATAGAGGATCCCCTTGGAATCAACTGCAAGAATATGTTCGGGCTTGACCCCGGCAGTGATGATAAGCCTGGAGATAGCGATATTAGCCGCTCCAGCACCGATCAAAGCAACTTTAATGTCTTCCATCTTCTTGCCAACGATCTTGACTGCATTAAGGAGGCCGGCCACTGTCACACAGGCAGTTCCCTGCTGGTCATCATGCCAGACGGGGATCTCCATCTCTTTTCGCAGAGTATCCAGGATATGAAAGCACTTGGGATGGGAGATGTCCTCAAGGTTGATCCCCCCGAATGTGGGTTGGAGCCATTTGACGAATTGAATGATCTCTTCTGGTTCCTTGGTGTCGACGCATATCGGAAATGCATCCACCCCTCCCAGGTACTTATACAGCAGGGCTTTCCCTTCCATGACCGGCAACCCGGCTTCAGGGCCGATATCTCCCAGGCCCAATACTCTTGACCCATCAGAGACGACTGCTACGAAATTCCACTTATTGGTCATCTCGTATACCTTTTCTTTATCGGCATAGATCTCTTTGCAGGGAGCCGCGACTCCCGGTGTGTACCAGATGGCAAAATCATTAAAATCCGTGATTCGGCATTTGGGAATGACCTCAACTTTACCTCGGTAGAACGGATGAAGCCGCATGGCATCCTTGGAAGGTTGTTCTGCTTTGGCCAACAACTCTTCCACTGTCACTTCTTTCATCTTATTTCTCCTTTTTATAAAGACTTATGATATTTAAAGTATGAATATTAAAAATTATTCCTCTCTTTGATTTCCGGCTTTTCTAGTCTGTCGCCACTGCCTTTAAAAAGCCTTTTATTATAAACCTTTGCCCTCTAAAGTCAAGCTCCGGATCGCTGCAGTGAGCATTTCTATTTCCGTGATGAGAGAAATTCCTAAACTAATGGGGAATTACAGCGACGGTTCCCCTCCATCCGGAGCCCATGAAGGAGGGAAGAATTTTGGCAAGGATGGAGGGGAACCGTCGCTGTAACAGATTACACCTTCATAATTAACTGTCACGTAGAAGATGTTTCCATACTCCTCGTTCCATTTATTTTAGATAGATTCATCGCGACTCAGGCTATTATCTGTGCAAGAAGCACCGCTCACTGTCGGTCTCACCCGGTTTTCGGGTGATGAGCATGGCCAGTTCAAGCTCATTGGCTTTATCGATGACCATCTGGTCTTGAATGGAACCAAGAGGGTAGACAATCCCTTTGATCCCGTTTTTAGCGGCGAGCTCTACCACATCAGGAAAAGGCATGAACGCATCAGAGGCCATGATACATCCCTCAGGCCCATAACCTCTCCTGGAAAACCGAATAGCATCCTCAGCCGCGTCCACCCGACTCCTCTGGCCTGAGCCAATCCCATGGATTTTATCGCTTTTGCCAATGACTATGGCATTGGAGCGGGTAAAACAGGCCACATTCCAGTTCAACACAGCGGCATTCATTTCTTCTGGAGTAGGTTTTTTTTCTGATACCACATCGATGAACTCAGGAGATACGATCCTGGAATCAAACCGTTTCTGGATCAAGAGTCCTCCGGCTACTCTCTTGAATTCCAAACCATTATCCACAGCTTTGTTGCCCAGAGATGCTCCCATCTTTACCACTCTCAAGCTTTTCTTTGAGCCCAGGACCTCGAGAACCTCGGGATTGAACTCCGGTGCATAAACGACTTCAATGTTCCTCCCTTTCTCCACTATGATTTCAGCCAGCTCCTTGGTGATCTTATAATTAAAGACATCCACGCTTCCAAAGTTGGAAAGGGAGTCGCATTTCCAGGCTTTCTCAAAGGTCTCTTCCGGCGTCTCACCCATAGCGACTCCGCTTGGCATTTCATGCTTGATAAGGGCACAGATCATTCTGTTCTTATAGAGCTCCGTCAGCTTCCTCACCAGTCTTTGACCCAGGTCCATGTCTCCGACGTTTATATAGCCCAATCCCTTTAAACCCTCTTGTAAAACCTCCATGGTGGCCATATTGGGTCCAGAAGCCCCCTCCTCTGCATAGAAAGCCGCCGGATAGCCCGGGTTCTCTCCATACCTCATGGACTGTATCTTCTTGAATGTATTATCTCCGAACTGAATGACTTCAGGAAAATCCTCCTCGACCTGAGTCCGGTACTGCAGCCGGTCTTCTTTGCTTATTTTAGTCATTTTATTCCTCCGTCCCTTACTCCCGGTTGATGATGTATATCTCATTCTGACCAGCGCTCACCTTGCTGGAATAGACACAGGCCACAGCTACTCTGAAGTCTCTTTTCCCGGATTCTGGCTCCAGAGCGTCATAAACCGCCTCTGCCATATCATCCGCCCTCTTTTTATGAATCTCAACTTCGACCGGCTCCCCGATGAATGACGGAACCGGATCTCTGTTTTCTCCCCTGTAGGTGGCGACCATCATTCCCCGGCCGCTGACCAATGGCACCTCATAGATATTTCTCGAAGGGGACCCATCCGAATGCCTTCTGATTATGCTGAGAGCCGCTCCCTTCCCAGACAGGACACAACCGCTGATTCTGGGAGTGAATATGGGCTCGTCAGGTTCAAAATCCCACTGAGAGAGAGCCGACTCGAGGATTTCCAAAGGGTTCTGACCCTTGAGGAGATGGGATCCTATGTCGGATGTCTGTTTTCCGTTGCTGACTGCGATTCCTCGAGCTGGCACGAACAGGATCGCCGGATAGACGAGCAGGTCTATGTTTCCTTTTTTCAGGGCATCCTCATCTGTGGGGCTTACCCAGATGGCATCTTCCTCTAACTCCAGTTTCCTGGCTTGACTGGATGGGGACCTGCCGGTAATGGCATAAATGATAACATCGTTATCCCCTGATTTATCCTGGCCTATGATTATGACCCGGCCTGGATACTCTCTTGAAGACAGGTTTTCAAGAACTTGTGTCATTCTTTTCCGGCTTACATTCGATGATGAAGACCATAGGATATATCAAAGAAAGGATAAAAAAAAGGGGACGGATAGCTTTTTTCTCAAAAAGAGGCCTGTCCCTTTTTATTCGTAATTATGTTAGAATCTTCACCTGTTTTATGGAGAGAGGTTGTCATGAAAAAAAAAGAGACTGTGCTGAAAGCGTTTAAAAACCTGAGTTTTTTAAACTCTCAAGAAGCCCGCACTCTGCGGATCCTCAGCGAGTATCTGGAGCCCTTAAAGCGATTGAGCGAACAGAAAGTCAACAACACCATCCTTTTTCTCGGCTCTTCAAAGGCGGATCCTGAAGACAAGGATGCCATTCTCACCAGGTACTATTGGGAAGCCGAGGAGCTGGCTTATAAGCTTGCCAAATGGGCTATCAAGTTAAAGCCCAAGGGAAAGAATTTCGTTATCTGTACGGGTGGCGGCCCCGGAATCATGGAGGCTGCCAACAGGGGTGCGAAAAGAGCGGAGGGAAAATCCATAGGCATGAATATCTCCCTACCCGAGATGGAACAGGCCCTCAATCCCTTTGTCTCGCCTGAGCTTTCCTTCATGTTTCATTATTTTTTCATGCGAAAATTCTGGCTGGTGTATAAGGCCAAAGCTGTGGTGGCCTTCCCTGGAGGCTACGGTACTCTTGACGAGATCTTTGAAACGCTCACTCTGGTTCAAACCAGAAAAATCGAAAAAAACCATGTCGTCATCCTGCTCTACGGCGAAGAATACTGGAAGAAAATCGTTGATTTCAAAGCGCTCCTGAAGTACAAAAGCATCGATCCCGAAGATATCGATCTTTTCGCATATAAATCCGATCCAGATGAGGCGTTTCAATACTTGAAGGAAAAATTAATCAAATTCCTGTAGCGCGAATACCCGGAATACCTCGATTATTCGTTGAATCTACTGAGGAGTGTCCGGCCTGTGCCCATCCAAGATCTTACTACGAGCTATTGGAAGAAAACTGGTAATCAGATAAAATAGACTCGTTATGAGGATGAGCCGTTACAGGTGCATGGTATGCGGGTATGTGTACTACCCGGATGTTGGCGATCCGGTTTACGGTATAAAGCCCGGAACGCCGTTCGAAGATTTACCCGAGGATTGGGTCTGCCCTGTCTGTGGCGCAGATAAGGACAAATTTGAGGAAGAAAGTGAGGAATGACAGGCAGGACATCCAGATTATACCCATCTGCAATCTCTGGATCACGAGATAGATCGGCAGATGAGATTGGACTCTTGAAATGCAAGAGGATTGTATAGAACAAAACTAGGAGGTAATCAAATGACACAAAGATTGCAAATCTATAAGTGCGAAGTGTGCGGGAATGTGGTTGAGGTTCTCCACGAAGGCGCCGGAGAGCTTGTCTGCTGCGGACAACCCATGAAGCTCATGAAGGAAAACTCTGTTGACGCATCCCAGGAAAAGCATGTTCCGGTGATCGAGAAGACTGAAGAAGGCATCAAAGTCAAGGTCGGAAGCGCCCCTCATCCGATGGTGGAGGAACATTATATTGAGTGGATAGAGCTGATCGCTGATGGTCAGGCTTACCGTCAGTTCCTCAAACCGGGCGACACGCCTGAGGCTGTCTTTAAGATCGAAGCGCATAACATCACGGCCCGCGAGTACTGCAATCTGCATGGTCTGTGGAAGAGCGCCTGAGAAAAGATGCCCTGCGCGAAACGGTCTTCCTGCCCGCTCTGAAGATCCCTTAGACAGATGCGCCTCTGTTGAAAAAAAACACTACCGTCCTGTCTTCAATAGATTTTCCGTCAACAGCTTTCCCCTGCCGGTCCGAGAAAGAAAGAAGTAGATGAGCAGGCCGGCAAGAACACCGATGGAATCCGCTACAAAATCCATCGCTTCTAAGGAACGAGTGGGCACAAAATATTGATGCAGCTCATCCAAGCCGCCGAGAAGCATTCCGCTGATCACAGTCAGATAAGACTTTGTCGCGATGGAAGACTTCAGGCTTAGAAAATACCCAAAAGCGAGAAAGAACCCGAGAAGAGCAAACTCCAGAAGATGGACTACCTTGTCGAAGAACAGTATATCGACCTGGCTCCTTAAGCTTCTCGACGACAAGAAAAATATCAATCCATAATAAAGGATTGCCGGGACAAAAAACAAAATTTTCCTCATCACGTCCTCATCAGATTATCGGCTCGCTGCTGCTGTTTCTTTCTGAATCAGCATGTGCTTTCCTGGCTTTATTCGCCTGGCTCATGGGTTCGTTTCTATCCGCTCCATAGCTGAGTGCGGTTTGAGTTTTGAGTATTGTATTAAAAAAAATCACATTTATCCAGGTTGAAAAAAGTGATTTGACAGAACATCCGGAAAAATGGTTAACTTTTCGAAAAAGAAAAAAGTGAGGGATCTCAATCCCGGACTATTGAAAAAAAAGAAATATTCAGATAAAAATATAAGCCAGATGAACATCATCTTCGCCTAAAAGGCTAATTTCGTCATGCACAGACTTTTCTTAGAAAAAAGAAGAGTCTCATTCTTGCTGGGAACAATCCTCTTCCTCTCTTCCTGCGCCGGGGTGAAGTATTTTCCCACCGGAAACGAACAGAGAGGAATGGCTTCCTGGTACGGAGAAGAATTCCAGGGAAAGATCACCTCCAACAGAGAGATCTACAACATGTACGCTATGACCGCAGCCCATAAAACACTCCCCTTCGGAACATATGTGAAGGTGACAAACCTGACCAACGGAAAATCAGCGGTGGTCCGGATCAACGACCGCGGCCCTTTCGTGAAAGGAAGGATCATCGACCTCTCTTTTGCTGCGGCGATCAAACTGGGGATGAGTGAGACAGGAGTGGCTCCTGTCGAGATCAAGGTCCTGAAAAGATTTTCCCCCCGTAAATCTTCACAAAAATTCATCGTCCAGGCAGCTTCTTTCTTAGATAAAAAAAATGCTCTCATACTCAAATCAAAGCTGCAAAAAAGATACAGTAAAGTTTACATCACTGAGTACAATGCCTCTTCTCAAATATATTATAGAGTGAGGATCCGAGCCCGGAGTATGAAAGCGGCTCAAAGAATCGCTGAAAACCTTAACAGGAAAGGTTACTCAGCTCACGTCTTGGAAGAATATTGAGCCCCCTCATTGTTTTTGCGAGCATATTTCATACAGAAACCGGCTGCAAAACAGAGCCCTCTCAGGTTCAAAAGGAGGAAAGATGAAAAAAATAGCTTGGATAGCCCTCTTGAGCTTCGTCTTTGTTATGCTGGCTGGTTGTATTGTTACCGTCCGGCCGACAATCCCCCCTCCCCCGCTCAGGAAGGAAGTCCGAATCGTTAAGCCCGGTCCGGATTATATCTGGATCTCTGGGCACTGGAAGTGGACCGGAGGAAAGTATGTCTGGGTCAATGGCCACTGGAACAAAGAGCGCCGAGGAAAAGCGTGGGTTCCGGGGCACTGGGAAAGAAGAGGCCGGCATTGGGTATGGATCAAAGGTCACTGGCGAAGAAAAAGATTATGAATTCTTCTTAGACTTATCTGGCCTCTTAAAAAGATAGGCGCAGGGTCTTAACTTGTTCTCTTTCCCATCGTGCACAGCGAACTGGCCGCCGCTCCACATCGAGGCACCGCCGAATTCGCCCTTTTTATTGATCGCATAAAATTGCAATCCAAAACGCGGACGCCCCTCATCGTTGAGGAGGTGCGGCTGACACTTGGTCTTTTCAGCGATCTTTTTCAGTGCTTTAAGGCACGCCTCTTCCGGTGATGAGCCCATTCCCATAAAATTAACGACGAGAAAGCTCCCACAGTTCAGGATGTTGGCTTCCCCTCTCCCTGTGGACCCAGCTGCTCCCACGTCGTTGTCCACAAAGAGTCCGGCACCGATGATGGGCGAATCCCCTACTCTTCCCGGAATCTTGAAGAAGAATCCGCTGGTTGTCGTCACTCCTGCGAGGTTTGCATGGGCATCAATGGCACAGCAGTTGATGGTTCCGTGGAATTCGAAAAACGACGCAAATTCTCCCTCGGCTTCCTCTGGCCGGGGAGGAAACCAGAAATCCCTATCCGAGAGCCTTTCCTTCCGGCTAAGCCATCTCTCTCTTGCTCTATCAGTGAGAAGATTTTCCTCTTTGAACCCGTGGGCCTTGGCAAATCTCAACGCGCCTTCACCGACGAGGAGTGCATGGTCGGTTCTCTCCATAACCAGCTTGGCGACTTTGGATGGATTCTTGATGTTTCTTAAACTGGCCACAGCACCGCCGTTGTGCGTCGGACCGTGCATGACCGAAGAATCGAGCTCGACAACTCCTTCCTCATTGGGCAGGCCTCCGTATCCCACTGACCTGTCCTCGGGATCGTCCTCGACGATGTTCACTCCGGCAATAACAGCGTCCAGGGGGTCTTTTTCCTGCTTGAGGAGTTCCATGGCCTTCTCAGTGGCCCTCAGGCCGTTTCCGCTGGCCACCACACACATTTCACCTACATTTCTTTGTGTTCCTATCAGATTCTTTCCACTACTCAGCACTGCGGCTGCGCTCACGCCAATCCCTGTTTTGATAAAATCCCTTCTCGAATATTTGTTGCTCATCATGCCTCCTTTTGAATGGCTTTAATATTCTAATTACATTACTGGATTTAGTCCGGAGAAGCAATATGTTTTGTCTGCATGTAAGCATCTTTATTTCTGTAGTGAGGGAAACATCTGGCCTGATGGAGAAGTGCGGCGACGGTTCCTCTCCATCCGAAGCCCATGGTGGCGGGCAGGAGGGTCTTGGCCGGGATGGAGGGGAACCGGCGCTGCAAAAAGATTACACCTTCATGATTAGCTGTCACAAAATTCCTGTCTGAATCAAGGGACGTTGCTCAATTGACAGAGCAGAGGATGTTTAGTATAAATCCTCTTTCCACACTCAATCATGAAAAAAAAAGTCCTTGTCTCCGCTTCTCTTTTCCATGCCCTGAACGACGCGGCCACAGTCACAGTCCCCATGATCTTTCCCCTCCTTTACAGCCAGCAATTCATCATCAAGAAATATTTCCATATCGGCCTGTTATCGAACCTGGGGCTGCTGATGACTTTTCTTTTCCAGATAATCATTGCCAACGTATCCCATAAGTATGAATACAAACATTTGCTCTTTTTGAGCTATCTGGGAATCTGCCTCTCACTCTATTTGATGACACTGCCCACAGCCTTTGCGACCTTTTTGACTGCTTACCTGAGCATGAGGATGTTCAACAGCTTCTACCACTCGATAGGGATTGCCTGGGTCTCAAAAACCCATCCCGATCAGAGGATGGACTACGCCATGGGAATCCAGAGTGGTTCAGGCAACCTGGGCGTACTGATGGCTTTTGTCACTTCCGGTTTTTTGGCTCAGAGTCTGGGCTGGAAGGCACCTCTTTATGTCTGGGCCGGAGCTGGCTTTATCCTGGGGACCATCAGCGTTTTGAATGTAAGGCATGTATCCACGCGAGCAGAAGAAGTATTCAAGCCCGATTTCTCTTCCTGGATGGAAACGCTGAAAAGCATCAGGATCTACATCCCAGGTTTTGCCTTTGGCGGCGCCTGCTGGGGAACGACTGTCTTTTTTGCTCCTTCCCTGCTCAACCATAGGTTTGAGATCCCTTTGGGACAGACCGGACTTTTCCTGGCTCTCTGGGTTGGAATCGGCACTGTTGTCACCTATCTTTTTGGGTTTCTGAGCAAAAAATTTGGACGGCTGAAGATTTCCATTTACGCCTTTAGCGGGGCAACGGTCTTTCTCTTCCTCCTGGGATTCATACCGGTTAAGGAGATCGCTTTAATCAGCCTTTTCTTTTTCGGCACGTTCCTTTTTCTTGTTTATCCCGGATTTCAGTCTTTTATCGGGAACGAGGTTCCTTCCAAGAATCAGGCCCAGGCTTTTAGTCTCTCTGCCAACGTCCAGATGCTGACAGGAGCGCTTGTCGTCCTCATTGCCGGGTTTCTTTCGGATAGATTCGGGATAAACTCGCCTTTTGTCTTCCTGGGAGTGGTCGGAGTGATCGTATCGTTCTTTTACTTGTCCAAAGTTCCCTTTCTTGCCAAAAAAGCCTAAGCTGCCAGGCAGCTCCCCAATACGGTTTTATCTGGAATAACACAACCGGTAATTCAAGATTTCTTCAGCCTGATAACCCGGCCGGGAAGCTTTCCTGTCCATTCTCCGTCATCCAAGACGAGATTACCGTTGACCAGGAGATATTTAACGCCTCCGCTGTAGGCATGAGGATTGGATATGGAGGTTCGAATCTGGATGTTTTCCAGGTCAAGGACCACGATATCAGCCTTATATCCTTCCTTTATCCAACCCCTGTCATCCCAGTTCATGATCTGGGCGGGAAGCGATGTCTGAGAACGGATGACATGGGGAAGAGAAACCGACTTTCTATCCAGGGCATACTTCTTGATCTTATGGAGAAAAGTGGAATAGGATCGGATGTGAGTCAGCCCGATGCCGAAGAAAGGAGCCGTGCCGTCGCTTCCTGTGCCCACATAATCCTTCTTCATGATGTACTCGATATCCTCTTCACACATTCGGAGAGGGATGCACCTGGCTCCCATGAGTTCCAGCTCTATGGCGGCATCTTCCACAGATTTACTTTTTATGGCGGCCACCTGCTTTAAAGATTTTCCTTCAAGCCTTCTCTCGACACAGATGCCGACGATGATGTTCTCGCTCCCGGCCATCTTATCTATGTACTCTTTGATCTTATCACGGATCCTCGCTGCCTCTGCCGGATCCTTCATCCGCTCTAAAAACAGCATTCTTTCTCTCGCGCTCCCCGGACCCTGGAAAAGCCCGGCACGGACTAAGCTTCGTCCCACAAGACGCAGCAGCTCCTTTCTCGGCAGATTATCCAGATACTCTTGATGACGCTCAGAGATGGGAATATAAGGCGTGATCTTTTTGTAGAGCGCAATCAGCTGGTGATCCCGGAGATAGTCAAAAATCTCATCGATATCGGATGAACTCAGTCTTTCGATTTCTTCTTCCCCATCTTCTTCCAGCTCTTCAATTCCCAGCCAAGCTGAACCTGGAATAAGACTCCGGTAAGGATAACCGCTTGAGAATCGAAAGGGATACTGATCCGCTGTGACCTTGATCCCGCGCGCCCGGGCCTCTTCAATAATTGCGCAGGCTTCCTTAACCAGTCCCCAGTTGGGTTTTCCCACTGCTTTGA
Source organism: Candidatus Aminicenantota bacterium (assembly GCA_029882525.1). GTDB lineage: Bacteria > Acidobacteriota > Aminicenantia > Aminicenantales > Aminicenantaceae > SOIA01. The sequence goes on from JAOUKO010000013.1 coordinate 11,997, forward strand.
GATGAGAGATATGGACTGGAGCGCCTGATTTTTCTGAGATTTCAATCGCTTCCTTCACGGCTTCGATGAGCTTCTCTCCTTCATTTCTCATATGAGTATGATAAATCCCCCCATAGGGAGCTATGACTTTCACCAGCTCAGTGACTTCATCTGTGCTGCCAAAACTTCCCGGCAGATACTCCAAACCTGTGGATAAGCCGCTGGCTCCCTGTTCCATGGCCTCCTCTACAAGGGCTTTCATTTCTTCCAGCTCTTCCGCAGTGGGCTCCCTGTCTTCCATTCCCATCACAAGCTCCCTCACCTGCCCATGGCCGACGAGCAGAGCGGCGTTGGGTCCGATACCCTCCTCACCCCAAGTTTTCATCAGGTCCTCTGCTTTCTCGAAAATGGGCCAGGCGCTTCGTCCGCACTGGCCGACAACGACCGAGGTCACACCCTGCTTGAGATAATTGAGACAGGCCCTGTTCTCAGGAAAATACATCTCACTGTCAACATGGGTATGCAAATCGATAAAGCCAGGAGCCACGACAAGCCCCTTGGCATTGATCACCTGAGCTGCGTTCCCCTTTACTGACTTAGAGATACTGACAATGATCCCGTCTTTGATGGCTATGTCCGCTTTGAGCTCCTGGCTAAGAGAGCCATCGAAAACCCTTCCGTTCCTTATGATCAGGTCATAATCGGGTGTGTTTCCGGCTGGAGCTGAAACATTCATACCTACCCATAAGGATAGGAATAAGAACAAAAAAATGCCTAAAGATGCATTCCGGGTTTTCATGAGTCCTCCTTCATCAATTTTTAGGTACTCAAATTATTAGGAAAATGCCGGTCTGTCAAGACAAAAGCATGCTCAAACCCGCCGAATCCTTGAAAAGAATAGCAAAAGGTCAGGCAATCCTGACCAAGATCGAATGAATTAAGGACAGGACATACCTCCGAGTTGGAATATGACAGGCTGCACGAAAAATGCAGCCTGTCATATTCTTCATCACTATCTTTTCTTGTATTTCTCCAGAAGCTGAGTATACCTGTTGGAGAGGTCCATCTCTTTCCCGTCTATGAATACGCGCTTGATGTTGGTGCTCAGTTCCAGAATATCACCGTCTGCGAGGACGATGTTGGCCGCTTTCCCCTTTTCCAAACTCCCCAGACTATCATCCACTCCGAAAATCTGGGCCGGATAAATCGTCACTCCTTTAAGAGCTTCTTTCTTGTCCAGGCCAAACGCAGCAGCTTTTGCGGCATGATAGGGCAAGTCCTTAGCCAGGCTTGCGCTCTGAGAGGAAAAGGAGAATTTGACTCCAGCCTTAGCCAGAACACCTGGATTCCTGTAAATGGCATCATAGCCATTATCCCATTCAGAAGGCATGGCGTAGAGCGAGCCGAAAACAACCGGAATACCCGATTTTTTAATTTCTTCTGCTACCTTCCAGCCGTCAGTGACACCAAAGAAAATGGCCTTGAGTTTTTCGTCCTTAACGAATTGGATGGCCGCTCGGATGTCCTTATCGGCATAGACGGAGATCAACACAGGGAGTTTGCCGTTGACGACCGGGATCAGAAATTCCAGCTTTTCATCGAAACCAGGAAGAGGGAGGTTTGAATTTTTCTGCGCCGCTTGCTTCCTTTTCTGGTAGTAGCGGACCTCGTTCAGAAGCTCTTTTAACTCCTCGATCTGTTTTGATGTCTGTTCTTGAGGCTGCGATTCTCTTCTCCGAATCCGGGGAACGGACGGGAACTGAATGTGCATGGCCACAGAGTTCCTGATAACCATTTCTTCAGGAGTCCAACCTGCAAGTCTGATCATGCCGACTTGACCTGAAATCAGGCCTCCAGTGCAGACCACAACAGCTGTGGTTATGCCGTTAGACATGGTGATGGGTATGTGCATGGAATCCGGCCAGAGTGCCTCTACGGCTTTCACCTGCGGATTAAACTGCCCTGTTTCCCTGGAGTCCACGGTGGCACTCACAGCGCTGATCTCCTGGAGACCCAAATAACAATAGCTGTCGATCATACCCGGATAGGCAATCAATCCCTGGGCATCATAGACTTCTGCATCCTGAGGGATGCTGACATTCTGCCCTATATCTTCGATTTTCCCGTCTTTGATAAGGATAGTTCCTTGTTCTATATCCTCTCCGACGACAGGAATGATCTTGGCTCCCTTTATGGCGATCACGTTCGGACTCTTATCAAGACTCAAGCCAAAAGAGAAACAGAAGACGACAACGGTAAAGAAGGTCAATGTTTTTCTGGTCATTTTTTTTCTCCTTTTTTCTTCTCTTCTTCCTTCTTTTTCTTCTCCATTTCTTCTCTTTCCTTGAGATACTGGGCTCGGTCGAAATAGATCTCACCTTCGACGACGGTCATCTGGCACGCGGTGTAGGCGCTCAGAGGATGCTCATTGAAGATGGCCACATCGCCATGCTTTCCAACCTCCAGGCTTCCCGCGATCTTTTCCACACCGAGCTGGATGGCGGGATTGATGGTGATGAGCTTTAAGGCTTCATCTGCAGAAAGGCCTCCGTATTTCATGGACTTGGCGGCATCATTAAACAGGCGCCGGATTCTTTCCCCGCTGTCAGAATTAATGGAGACAAGGACTCCCTTTTTGGTGCAATAGGCTGCATTATAGGCAATCCCCTCTGAGGCTTCGACTTTATAGGCCCAACTATCGAGAAAAATTGAGATGCCGACTCCTTCCTCGACCAGTTCCTTGGTGATCTTGAAGGCTTCGGAGACGTGTTCGAAACAGGCGATCTTGAACCCGAATTCCTTCGAAAGCTTGATAAACTCAAGGGTTTCATCCGCTCTGTAACTGTGACAACGAGCCACCATCTTTCCCCGTATCATGTCAGCCAGCTGCTCCATCTGGAGGTCTTTTCGGGGCGGGACAATGTTCTTTGCCGCTTTCTTGGACTTTTTCGCCTTCAAGTACCTGTCCCACTGCTCCATGTAATTCTTTGCCTTTAAGAACTCTCGGCGGATGATGGCGTTGACTCCCATACGAGACTGGGGATAACGAGGAGTTCCGATTGTAAAGGAGCTCGCTCGCTTCGGATTCTCACCCAGGGCGAATTTAAGGGTTCTGTAGGCTTGAGGCACGATCATCTCTTCGGAGGTTTTGCCCCACTTCATCTTGAGGACGATGTTTTCGCCTCCGATGGGATTACCGCTCCCGTGCATTGTATGGACCATCGTAACGCCGCCGGAGAGGGCGGTGTAAATGGAAGGGGACTCTGCATGGAGCACATCCCGCATGTTCACTTCAGGCGTGATGGCGTCTCCGGTCTCATTGGTGCCGCTGAGGGCAATATGGGTATGGGAATCGATTATCCCGGGCATGACGTATTTTCCTGCGGCATCGACAATTTTTATCCCTTCGGGAGCCTTAAGATCTTTACCGATCTTCTCGATGATACCATTGAGGATAAGAACGTCTCCGTTGAGGATGGTGCCTTGGGTTACGGTGAGGACAGTCCCGTTTTTTATCAATAGATCCTGGCCCGATGAAATGCCGGAAAAGACAGCCAGGTTCAGACAGACAATCAAGCTTATAATTTTTCTATTCATGACACTCTCCTTTAGCTACTCCGCTCGGGAATCCGAGTAGCTTTCAACTCAGCACTTCCGCCCTCGAAAGAAATCGTTCCTTCTATGGAATCCTGTTCTGCTGTACCGTTGAAAGTCAGCTCTATTGTCTCATCCATTATGGTTGCCGATATGGTGAACGAAAGTTCTTTGCCGCTCAAAACTCCATCTGTTATATCCCATTGACCCATGTCAGAAGAAATCTTTCCGCTGATGGCATTTACTTCCTGCTGGATATCCAGGTTCACTTCCAGCTCACCCATGGGTCCGGAGATCGCGGCTTTCCATTTTCCAGTGAGGTCCAAAGTCGTAGGCTGGGCTTTTTTTGGAGGCTGCTTGACTTTGAAAGAAATTCCGTCAACAAAAACCCTTTCCACCTTTGTCTTCTCATCAAAAATCTCTCCAGAGGTAAGGATGATGTTGGCGATCTTTCCTGGTTCCAGGCTTCCCAGAATATCTCCGACACCGAGGAGTTGAGCGGGGACAATGGTCATGGCTTTAAGGGCTTCTTCCCTGGGCAATCCGGCTTTTATGGCTTTCTGGATATTTTTCACCATATCCGAAGGTTTATTCAAGCCCAGGGAGGTCAGAGCAAACCTGACTTTCTGGTCGTGGAGGTGGGCCGCGTTGGCTGGATAGATCTCCTCCTCTGCCTTTTTTTTCATTTCCTCCCCTTGGTTTACATATATGCTCGTAAACGGGGGTTTGAAATCCAGGGAGACGAGAAGGGGAACATTCAACTCCTTGACCAGATCGGCAACCCTCCAGGCTTCGTTGGCCCCTGTGAGAAAACTATTGAGCTTAAACTCCTTGATAAGGCGAGAGGCACGCTTTATATCCTCCAGGTTGGCGCAATTGAAAAAGACAGGCCTCTTTTCCACGGCAAAAGGATAGAGCGCCTCCAGATAGGGATCGTATTCAGGCCTTTTTAAACCGCGAGAGGAGCTTGAAAAAAGAGACTTATGAGTGGAGTAGTGAGACGTATCAAGGAAAGACTGCCTCAAAAAGGCCATGGTGCCCATCAAAGAGGAGGGATACCTGCCCCGCTCAGTAGTGAAATTGATATGCAGTGCAACCGGATTCTTTATGACCATGGCTTCCGCTTTTTCTCCGTTGACGTTCAACAGAACGCTTTGACCGGCATAGATCCCTTTTTCCGCAGCGACCAGGATGGTCGTGATCCCAACCATATGCAGACTATCTACAACTGTCTTTTTTGGCTTGAGAAGATCAAAAGCCATCAGACTGGCATCTTGGGCCCAGTTCTTCTCCTCAGGCTGAGCGGCCACCGCAGCCGTCGCCCTTTGGCCCGGTTCTTCTTTGGGAGGCTCAATAAAAAAATTCGTATGCGCATCGATTAGCCCTGGATAGGCATGCAGCCCGTCTGCCTTGATGACTTCCGCATCCTCCGGGATGACCACTTTATCCTGAGTTCCCAGAGATTCGATCAAGCCGTCGCGAATGATGATGACTCCATTTGCTACCGGAGGACCGGATACAGGGACAATCTTACAGTTGACGATCGCATAGGCAGGTCCGACCCGGGCGGAAGAGATGAGAGCCAGCAGGAGAATAGCTGCAAAGGCAGAAACGATAAAAGAAATTTTTTGAGTTCTCATGCTTCTCCTTTCCAATCAGAATTATCTATGTAAATTTCCCCTTCATTTTGAGCCATTCAGTTTAGCAGAAATGCTTATTATGTTCTACAAATATTGAGGGAAGGCAAGTATTAATGGTATCGAAACTAATCAGGAGGAGGATTGGGAGGTGGTTTGAGCGACATCGGAGGATTTAGCCTTACCAAATCGTCCATCGAGGGAAGCCGATGAAATCGGCCGCCGAGTATGTTTGAGCACCGAATAATCCATCAGGCGATGCCGATAATAGCTGAAGGACATCTTGGCGTGAAAACTGATAAACGTGCGGAGTTACGCAGGCGCTGAGAGGGACGATGAGGGAATGGCGTTAAAAATCCGACTTGAGCAAAAACACCTCCCAATCCTCTTCTGATTTTGGTATCAAGCCCTGATCCCATTAAGGAGGCTGACTGGACAATCGGATAGGAATCGTATTTAATGAGAAGGTTTCAGGATGTTTGAATTAGAAATTTTACGGTTGTGAAGCCATGAGGAAAGGCGTTCAAAGGCTATTCTCTGAAGTCGCAAAGACCTACGAGCTCGTCAATCACGTCTTGACATTCGGACTGGATATGGTCTGGCGCAGGAAGGCTGCCCGAGAAGCTGCAAAAGCAGGGGGCAATCTCTGGCTGGATGTCTGCAGCGGCACCGGAGAGATGGCTCTGAAACTTTCCCGCCTGGCAGATGAGAGAGTGAAAATTATCTCGGTTGACTTCAGCGATTCCATGCTCACCAGGGGATTGAAGACGAGAACCATACATCAACTCAGTTGGGTAATGGCTGATGCAGTTCACCTTCCTTTTCCAGACGATAGCTTCGACCTCGTGACCATATCCTTTGCCACTCGGAACATCAACATCAACAGAGAAATTCTGATGGCTCATTTTAAAGAATTCAGGCGCGTGCTTAAGCCCGGAGGCTGTTTCATCAACCTCGAAACAAGCCAGCCTTCAGTAAAAACAATCAAAAAACTCTTCCACCTTTACATAAAATTGGCTGTGAAACCTCTAGGATACTTCATTTCTGGTTCAAAGGCCGGCTACGCCTACCTCTCCTACACGATTCCCCGCTTCTATTCCGCAAAAGAACTGGCTTCTTTGCTGCTTGAATCAGGGTTTAAAAAAGTCGATCACCATCCCCTATTCCTGGGAGTCTCAGCCATCCATACTGCTCGGAAATAAGAATTCAAGAATATGGGGACGTTCCTCAGAGGGACACCCTTTCTCACGGGAGAAAACGGAAGATTTTTGCTTCTCAGGCGTCCAAAATATATAATAGAAAGTTCAGTTTTAAATTTCTTGACCTGTGCTCTGAGCAGGAAAATTGGAATGAGATTTTTTAAAATATCGATTGCTGTCTTAATAATCATCAGCTCTGTCTATCCAGCCTCTGCCAGTCTTAAGGAGCCAAACATCCTTTTGATCACCATCGACACTCTCAGGTATGACAGAGTTGGAGCATACTCAGATAAGCACGTCAACACACACCATATGAATGAGCTTGCCTCCCAGTCCTGGGTGTTCGACTGGGCCTTTGCCCACAATCCGGTCACTCTTCCCTCCCATACCAATATCCTGACCGGCGTCACACCGGTCTATCATGGAATCAGCGATAATCCAGGTTTCGTATTAGCAGATGGATTCTTGACCCTGGCTGAATTTCTCAAAGAAAAAGAATACTCGACCGGAGCCTTCATTGCCTCCTTCCCTCTTGACTCCCGATTCGGCCTGAACCAGGGATTTGATGTCTACGATGATAACTATGGAACCCAGAGCATCCTTGACTTCTATTTCATCGAAAGACCCGCTGAGGAAGTGATTAAGCCTGCCATGGAATGGATCTCCGGACAGAAGCAGAAATGGTTTGCCTGGATTCACGTCTTCGATCCTCACGAGCCGTATTCCCCCCCCTCTCCGTATGACATGATATACAGTGATGATCTTTATTCAGGCGAAGTGGCCTATGTCGACTCCCAGCTTGGCATTCTTTTTGATTTCCTCGAGAAGAATGATTCGATGAAAAACACCATTATCATCCTGACTTCTGACCACGGTGAAGCCCTGGGAGAGAAGGGTGAACGGACTCACTCTTACTTCGCTTACAACAACACGATCCATGTCCCCTTGATCATCTGGATCCCTGGAGAGAGCCCTAAGAGAGTTGCGGAAAATGTCTGCCACCTCGATATTTTCCCGACTGTCTGTGACTTGATCAACGAGAGTATTCCTGCCCATATCCAGGGCGAATCCCTGGTCTCGATAGCTCATGGTAAAAAGAGAGTCAAAAAAGAGATCTACTTTGAATCACTCACCCCGTTCCTGAACAGGGGCTGGGCTCCGCTGACCGGCTTTATCAGGGATGACATCAAATTCATCAACCAGCCTCTGCCAGAGATTTACAACATGAAACTGGACCTCAGCGAGGACAAAAATCTTGCCAACAGCTCAAATGTCAAAGGATTTGAAAACCAACTCGACAAGCTTGTCCGAAACCTGAGGGGGAAGGAAATCGCGAAGAGGTTTGAAAAGATCGATGTCTACGAGATGAACAAACTGAAAAGCCTCGGTTATTTAACGTCTGAATCCACCCCCAGGAAAAAAGCGTTCACCAAAAATAACGACCTCAAGATGCTCAAACCCGTCCAGAATAAAATGTATGATGCGGTCAACAAGTACAAGAACGGGAAGACAGAGGAAGCAATCCATGACCTTACTCAAGTCATAGAGTCCCGGCCGGATTTTGTCCTGGCTTATAAACATCTGGCCAGCATTTACTACGCAATGGATCAGATCGATCCCACGGTGGATACGCTCAGAAAAGGGCTGAAGAACAACCCGAACAACCTGGGCATCATGTCCAAGCTGGGCATCATGCTGGTCGTGGCTAATAAGAAAGAAGAAGCCATAGACCTGCTGCAGAAATGTATTAAAAAGGACAATCAGAATCCTGAATATTACAACTATCTCGGAGTGGCCTTTCAGAAGAGCGGCGATTTCCAGTCAGCCCTTACAAACTACAAGAAGGCCATCGAACTCGACGGAAATTTTGCCCTCCCCTGGAGCAACATGGGTTCTCTGTATCTCGTGGCATTTCTTAAAAACAAGAATGAACGGGATTTTCAGCGCGCAATCGATAACTTCAACACCGCTCTTGCCTTTGATCCCGCACTCCAGGCTGCAATAAACGGCAAAAACGCAGCCTACAAATTCAAAGAGCAGGTCAAGAAGTAAAACATCATATAAGGGGGACGGGCAATTTTATATTAATAAGGCAGCCTGACCTCTTTATCCCCTTCTGATGTTCCTCTCAGTAATCAGAAAACAGAGGCTTGATCCGGCCAAGCATTGTGGAGTCGGGATGAATCGTGTATCATATACCACTCATAAGAAAGAGAAAGAAACAGTGCACAGGACCGGCGTCAAAATACTCGCTGCCAGAATCGGCATCGAAGCCAACAGCAAGGAACTTCTGCCCTACTTTCCGCTGATGGTCGAAGTCAAATCCTTGCTGACTGACTTCCGAACAGTCGAACAGATCCCTTTCTCTTCAGGCCTGGACGGATATATTTCCATCGAAGAATCTTCAAACACGCCTTCATTGGCATTCTCGGAGGATAGAGTCCGATTCCAGGGTCCCCTTGCCAGACTTACCAAAGAAGCTTCGGATTTGAGATTCAGCCTCTGGGGAAACCAGGGCCTGCTCTATAGATTCACGCTCTATCTTTTGGAAAAAAAGCACAGGATCTATAACCTCCATGCCTGCGCGCTCTATCATCAAGATAAAAACCATCTGTACGTGATCACAGGCGGAGCGGGAAGCGGAAAGACCGTCTTCCTTCTGAGCGGACTGGAAAAGCGATTGAAGCTTTTTTCCACTGAGACAGTACATTTCCGGATGGATAAGGACTCGATCACATGGTTCATGGGCTCGCTTGTCGACAACATAAGGCTGGGAACACTGATACACCATTTTCCCCGGTTTTTACGCAACATTGACACTCAGGAAACTGATGACGAATGGCAGCATAAAATCGCCCTCGACTTTTCCTCCTATAAGACCGATTTCGAAATGCTCAAGATGCCAAGTGCGGTCACCATACTATTCCCCCGAATCGAAGAAAGCCGGGAAGGCTTTCATTTGACTCCGATGATGGATAAAAAAAAGGCCGCTAAAGCCATATTCGATAACATCACTCAGAAACTCTCGGAGACTGTCCTCCTTTACGATAAAATCCCTGTCCTGGGGTTTGATGAGAAAGATCTGGCTGCTGCCCGGCACTTAACAGCAAGCCAGATCATTCAACACGAATCAGTTATTCAGACAGCCTCAGTCCTCTCCAATCCTTATGAATGCTGGGGAGAACTTTTAGACTAAACAAGGAGAATAGAAATGGATAAAGCATGGGAAGGCGTTATCCGGATGCCGCTTGAGGGAAGAACGATGAAACCCCGGGATAAGGGCATAACCATGCTTATTGATAAAGGAATGGGGCTTCGCCGTCTTCAGGACTTGATTCGCTTTGCTGGTGATTACATAGACGTCATCAAGCTGACATTCGGGACTTCCGCCTTCTACGATAAAGATCTGATAAAGATAAAGAATGAAGCCATCACTTCTTGCAATATCGATGTCATGCCCGGTGGGACCTTTCTGGAAGTCGCAGTGTGGCAGCGTGTTCTGGACAAGTATCTTCACAGAGCCAAAGAGCTAGGTTTTTCCACCATTGAAGTCTCGGATGGGACGATTGAAATTGACAGACAAACGAGACGGGAAGCCATAAAAAAATCCCTGGACATGGGTTTTAAGGTCATAACCGAAGTCGGGAAAAAAGACCCTAAAGAGGCCCTGCCCATCTCTCTCACTCATCAATTGATCAAAGAAGACCTGGAAAACGGAGCCTTCAAAGTCATTATCGAAGCCCGGGAAGCCGGCAAGGGAGTGGGAATCTTCGATATGGAAGGTAAAGTCAGAGAGGAGGAGATCGATAATATCATCGCCGGAGTGGAAGAAACAGATAGTCTAATATGGGAAGCCCCGATGAAAAATCAACAACAGGCTTTGATCCTCCGGCTCGGGATAAATGTCAATTTAGGTAACATCCCGCTAGATGACGTCTTAGCTCTGGAGGCTCTGAGACAGGGAGTGAGAGGGGATACGCTGAAAGAAGCCTACCTGGAAAAAAAAGAATGGAAGGAATAGATAAGGCTTTGTCTAATCAATCCTCTCCAGAAGCTGAATGAGAACCCTGTGCTCCCCTTCCGGGACTTTCACCTTGCACAACTTCCCCTTGGGAAGGCCAACCATCTCGTCATCCACCAATACCTGATGTTTTCCTTCAGCCAGGAATAGGATCCTGACCTCTCTTTTTTCAATCGTCCTGATTTCAAACGAGATCTCGTTCTCGGAATACAGAAAATGGCGGAAGACAGCGCTTCCGTTGGTCCTTATAATCTCTCGTCCTTCTTCCCTGAGCTTGATTTCAGAATGGGATACCTCGACCTCATAATGACGTCCCTGAATATACACATTGGAAATCCTGCCCTTTACCTCAGGATTGATCATCCCAAACCTGAAACCTTCCCACGGCGTGAAATCCAGGTATTCTTCCAGGGCGATCAGCGTGAACAGAGGTCCCCAGCTCTGGAACCTTTGCCCGCCGGCCGCGCCAGTCCGGGCATCAAAACACTCTGGACAGAGTTGATAATTCTCCCAGGTGCGGTAGAACAGCTCGAAGCTTCTTCTGGCGAACTCTGAAGCCACCGCATCAAAACGATAAGCTTTCAAGCCCTGGTAGACAAAGTAATTGGTTGGCGGCCAGATCGCTCCCCTCCAGGAGAAATGGTCCCTGTTGAATGCAGGGTTATCGCGAGAGATCGTGGGAATGACAAAGTCTCCCCAGAACTCTTTGGGGTTAAGGAGATGTCTGATCATCCTCAAGGCTCTTGTTCGATCAGGAATACCGGCAAGTAAAGGAAAAAAATTTGATGCAGCCTTTTTAGAGGATAATCTTCCATCCCAGTGACGGTCAAAGTAGAATCCCTCTTTTTCGTCCCAGAGGTTAGAGTTGACCAGCTTTTTTATACTCTCGTATTCAGACAGGTAGCTTTCATAATCGTCTCTTTTATCAAGGATGTCAGCAATCTGGGCAAGACACCAGGAGTCAAGAGCATAAAGGCTGTTCAAGCTGACACTGTTCAGGGCTAAGGTCCCTGTCACCTGGCTGAAAGGTGCATCATCCCAGTTAGGCAAATCATCCTCTCCTGACTCCCACATAGCCCGCTTTTTACCCTCGATGTTTTCTTCCCAGGAGGGAACGATTTGGGGGAGGTATTCCGGGTCGGTTCCCCACTCAAGAAGACCGTCGCCATTTCCGTCGCGGCGAGGCTGGCCGTTCTCCCTCTCTTCCTTCCAGTAAGAATGCCACCTTATAAGATATGGATAGGCATATCTCAAAAGCTCAAGGTCTCCCAACTTCTGGAACAATTTCAAAACAACATAAGACCCTATCGGTGGTTGAGAGCGGTCAGGGGTCCCTCCGAAGCGGCTCCGCCAATGGGGGATGTTCCCGTTGGGATACTGTGTCTCTAAAACGGCTCTAATGATCTCTTTGGCATGCATTGAGCTCTCTACAGCCGCCTCTAAAGCATTTAAAAAAGATACCCATTCATAAATCGTCCAGTGGCCGGGGTTTCCCTCAGGGGTGGGCAGGATCCGAGTTCGACCTGAAGGCACGTAGATCCGGTGAAAGCCCGGCTGGTAGAGGCTTGTCCAGAATACATTATTCGCAACCGCCCTTTCTGCTCCCTGATAGAGACCTTCGACTTGAACGCATTTACTCCTGTACCTTTTCTCTTCATCTTCCAGAAGAGAGTCTATGGTTCTTCTACTTTTATAGCGGTAGATCTGGTCGTTTATGCTTTCTTCATCCTCCCCGATTCCCGCAACAAAGTACACGCTTCGGTCTTTTCCTACAACAAAAGAGAGAGTCAGATTCTCTGGCTGTGTGTTGTCAGCGAGGCTTCCCTTGGGATCAGTCCAGCACAGATAGCTATACTCATCCAGCCCAGAACTATCGCCCTTTATCTGTCTATCCGGGAGAAGGCGATAACTCCCTCTAAAATCCCATGGAAAATAGTGGGTGAGATGGAGGATTATGCCTTCGGGAGCCCTTATCCGGCCGATAACCGTTTTTTCTTCCTGGCGGGACCACTCGAAGACAAAGGTTTGTGAATCGGAAGGAGGCTTGATAAGGACAGGTGTTTCAGCTCCCCTGTTAAGAGGCAGGCTCAAGTCAAGCTTTATCCGCGCATACTGCCCATCAGGAGAATGCGGTCCAACCTCAGAGATGAGATAAATAATATCACTGCCATCAACGATTTCTCCCTCTTTTTCTATTTTGACACGAAAAGCGAACACACTGCTTCCATTGGGGGAAAGAACGAGACCATTCCACGCTCTGGCATCAAGCGCTCCTATATACACATTCTTCCACGGGTATTCAATCTCAGCTTGAAGACCGGGAATCAAGAAACAGAGTACAAGCGCAAACACGTAAAAAACCCTGCTTATTCTCACTCTGCCGATCCTCTCAGTTAAACTCCCTGTTCATGTGTAATTTAAGAAAAATCGCGGATTAAATCAATACGCATATCGGTCATGCAGACGAGTTAGAAGCTCCGCTTCCTTCTCGGGTATTATACCACACATCTTCAAAATTAGAGGAGAACTTTCTATTTCTGGTCCAGAATCAGCGATCCAGACGGTTGAGACCGTAATTCTTAGCCCAGTTGAGTGCCTCCTCATACTCATTCCTCGTAATCCGGCGGGCTATATCAGGATATTCGAATGCTTTGTGCTCAGGTCGGTACTGCCTCATAAGGTTGAGATATGTCGTCTTGGAAAGATTTTCTGCGACAAATTTCAAGAACTTTTGCGTCCCTGCAATCTTATTAGGAAGAATCAGATGTCTTAAGATCAAGCCTTTCACTGCGATTCCTTGGCCATTGACAGTCAAGTCACCCACTTGACGGAATATCTCCTTAAGGGCGATCTTCGCATAATAGGGATAATTGAAGGCTTCAGAGGAGTATTTCGCGGCTTGAACAGGATCCATATACTTGCAGTCAGGAAGATAGATATCCACTATGCCGTCCAGAAGCTGGAGGATTTCCAGCCTCTCATAGCCGCTGGTGTTATAGACCAGAGGAATCCGGAGACCCAAGGATACTGCTTTCTGGAGAGCGCTGATGATATTGGGCAAATAATGTGTAGGAGTGACAAGGTTGACGTTGTGACATCCTATGTTCTGAACCTTGATCATCGTTTCTGCCAGTCGCTGGTCTGATATCTCAATCCCTTCACCTTCGATGCTGATTTTATAATTCTGGCAATAGATGCACCTCAGACCGCAATTGGAAAAGAATATCGTGCCTGATCCCCTACGCCCCACAAGAGGGGCCTCTTCGCCAAAATGGGCTTGGGCACTGGAGACTTTCACTCTGGAAGTGCCTTGGCACTTGCCTGTCTCGCCTTTTATCCTGTTGACACGGCAATCTCTGGGGCAGAGACGACAGCTTTCATAGATAGAACGCAATTCCTCTACTCGTTTCGACAGCTCGCCGCTTTTCTCCAGCTGGAGATAGGAGGGATATGACTTCTCATCCTGTCTGTTAATAGAAAAAGATTCCATTTTTTTGGAGGGCGAACTAAAAGGAAGAAAGAAAGATGCTCCCATCAAAACCAGTGAATTATTCAGAAAATCCCGCCTCGATGTCTTTTTCATCTCACGACCCCTTTGTAATAATAATATACATTAAAAGTCTTCACCCTGTAAATACGCGATTGTGCTGAGTATGCATCTCCATTTCCGTGACAGAAGGTGTAATCTTTTTGCAGCGACGGTTCCCCTCAATCCCAGCCAAGACCCTACCGCCACCATGGGCCTCGGATGGATAGGAACCGCCGCTGCACTTCTCCATCAGGCCAGATGTTTCCCTCATCACGGAAATAGAGACGCTTTATTTTGCTAAAGGATTTAGCTAAACCTGGAACAAAAAGGGCAATACCAAAGAATTTCCTTTTTCAGGTCACATGCCGGATGTCTTCCGAGAATTTTTTATGCTCGCCGGATCGATAGATCGCTTCGATCTCTCTGAAGAGAATCTCTATCTCCTCTTCTGTGGTGTAGAAATGAGGACCGATCCTCAAGACATCCAATTCCTTTCCCTCTCCTTTCCGGAAATCCACCTTGACACCTCTCTGGCTCAGAGCTTGTTTGACAGCAAAAACATGGGGCAGACCGAATGAAACGGATCCAGCTCGGAGATTCTCTTCTGCCGGAGTGAACAGCTGAAAATCCCTTTTTTGGATTTCATCGAGAATCAACCTCGTTAGGGCTAATGACTTTTTCCTGACCTCAGGGACTCCGATCTCCTGGACTATCTCCAGGCCAGCTCGCGCTGCATACAGACAGGGGATGGGCGGAGTGCCCGACATAAACCTGTAGCTTCCCTGAGTGTAGTTCATATCCCGAGAAAAAAGGAAAGGCTCTCTGTGGGCAAACCATCCAGTCAGATGTGGCTCCAGTTTATCTGCGAGTTCGGGCCTCACATACAGAAAGGCATTTCCCGGGCCGCCGCACAGCCACTTCAAGCATCCCCCGATGTAAAAATCCACGTCGATCTGTTTGACATCCACCGGAATCACTCCTGGTGCGTGGTAACCATCGATGAGAGTCAAGGCTCCTGCTTCCCGGGCTTTCGAAGCGATTCTTTTTATGTCCTGGATATAAGCTGACTTGAAATAGACATGGGAAGTAGCGACAAAAAGCGTCCTCTCGTCTATTTTTTGGAGAACAGCTTCGGCATCGATACCTGGCTGACCATGACTCTCGATAACTTCGATCTCCCATCCCGTAAAATCTGAGATCCTCTTGACCGCGTAGAGCACAGAGGGAAAATCGTGCTCGGTCATAATAATCCTGTCTCTTTTATCTTTACCCGCCTGCGCGGCCTTAAACTGAGTGGAGAGGGCAATCCAATGACAGAGTGTGGCGTTGGCCGCCATCGTCACTTCGTCCCGGCCTGCCCCCAGGAGAGAGGCAACTTGATTTCCCACCTTTTGCGAAATGTCCCACCATTCTCTCTCCCAGGCACTCACTCCCTCCTCTGCCCACATCGAATAAAAGCTCTCCAGATAATCCTTTGCTTTGCGGGGGACCGCGCCCAAGGAGTTGCTGATAAGATAGATGCACTGCTCAAGGATCGGGAATTCTTTGCGGATAGAATCCAGGTCCCGATTCAAATCCCGCTTCATTTTTTTTCTACCTTTTGATAACCATATATTATTTGAAGTTGACGTGTCAAACTCAAAGGATTCACTTCCCAAGCAAGATGCGAGGCCTTTACGAAAGCTTCCTTTTTTCTTTATAATGGAGTTAAATAAGAACCAAAAGGAGGACTCCATGAGGAAAATATTTCTGGGAATTTTAGCCCTATCTCTTCTTTCGGCTCTGTCCTGGGCCAAAGTCGGAGACGTCTTAAAAACCCTTGAAACACCCGGACCCTGTCCGACAGGCTTGACTTTTGACGGAAAAAACCTCTGGCTCGCGGACATATTCACCGATAAGATCTACAAAATCAATCCCGAGGATGGGAAAGTGCTCAAGAGCTTCGATTCTCCCGGCCATCATCCGGAAGGTCTGGCCTGGGATGGAGAATATCTCTGGCACATCGACTCCGGAGAGAAGTCCATGTATCGGCTGGACCCGGAGACAGGAAGGGCTCTCACCATCCTGGAATCCAACAGTGGGAATCCCAGGGACCTCGCCTGGGACGGAGAATATGTCTGGATCATCGACCACATGCAGGATATCTTGCTCAAGGTATCCGCTGAGGATGGGATGATGGTCCAGTATTTCCCCTCCCCTGCCCTTGAGCCAGCGGGTTTGACCTTTGACGGAAAATATCTTTGGGTCACAGACCGCGGCGAGGACCGAATCTACCTGGTCAATCCTGCTGATGGTCTCTGTCTCTCCTCCTTCCGTTCTTATGGCCCATTTGCTTACGGCCTTGCCTGGGGAGACAATGTCCTCTGGAATGTGGATTACGAAAATGACGAGATTTATAAGGTTGAAGTCTTCTCTGATGACATATTCACCAGATGGGATGAACGGCAGATGTCTCTCCAGTTTATCAAAGAATTCAGAAATTACGGTCCTGGTGTGGTCAGCACCCTCGACATCTATCTGCCGATGCCCGAAAGCCGGGACAACCAGATCCTCCTGGAGCCTGTCCAGTTCGACCCGGAACCGGATGAGGTTATTCTGGATAGCTGGGGACAGAAAATCGCCCATTTTCATTTCAAGGACCTCAAAAGCTATGCTGTGGTTAAGCCGTGCTGGAAAGTCAAAGCTAAAATTTATGCAGTGGAGTACTTTATCTACCCCGATAAAGTCGGAAGTCTGGATGATATCCCTAAAGATATCAAGAAGAAATACACCCAGGACGGGGACAAATACCAAATCAACGACCCTTTTATCCAGGATCTTGCCCGAAAAATCGCCGGGAATCAAACAAATCCCTACTGGATCGCGCTCCGCATCTATGATTACCTGGGAAAAAACCTGAGCTATAACCTCAAGCCTCTCGGCGGCTGGAATCCAGCCCCGACAGTTCTCAAGCGCGGAACTGCCTCATGCTCGGAATACTCCTATTCGATGATCGCCCTCTGCAGGGCTCTCGGTGTTCCCATCCGCTATGTGGGAGCAGTCAGCCGCAGAGGAGATGATGCCAGCTTCGATGACGTCTTCCACCGTTGGACGGAGGTCTATCTCCCCCCTTACGGCTGGATTCCTTTTGACAGCAACAAAGGGGACACAGACTTGCCTGGAAGAAAGGTACTGGGAATCGGAAACGTGGCTGCCCGTTACATCATCACCACTGAAAACGGTGGCGGCGATAAATACCTGTGGTTCGGCTACAACTACGGCTTCCACTGGACCTCTCTGGGTCAATGCCGAATACATGAGGAGAGCTACGGGATGTGGACTCCTTTCGGTAAAAAAAAGTACAACATACCACTTAAAGACAAATAGAGGCAGGCAAAGCAGTCTAATATAAACGCAGTAAATAAGGTTACAATCTCTTTGCGGCCTGAAGCCGCCCTCAGCCCCCGGACCCCGAGGGAACCAGTCCCGTCGGTTCCCCCCGTCGGATAAGCCGACGGGCCCCCCCTCC
>JAOUKO010000480.1 GCA_029882525.1 Candidatus Aminicenantota bacterium
CAACAGGCTTCAGGATATCTATTGCGGTGAGTTTAAGGCCGGTCTCACAGGCAATGAGCTTTTGGCCAATATTCTCAGAAAAGCCAAAGGTCAGGGAATCCCCAATCCCCGGGTCTATTCTCACTCTCTGGGCTATTTTCTCCACGAGCCGGGACCTTTGATCGGTCTCCCCTGGGAACAGGTCAACAACCCGGGTAGGGGAGACGTGAGGCTCGTCCCCAACAGCTGCTTTACAGTCGAGTTGAGTGTGACCATGCCCGTGCCGGAATGGGGAGGGAAAGATTTCCGCCTCTCGATCGAACAAGATATCGTCTTTACTGAGAATGCTATTGCCTATCTGGACGGGCGGCAGATGAAATTTCATCTCATCAAGTAGCCGGAAGCGAAAAGCTCGATCCGCTCCCTAAATACGTCCAACTCCTTTTCCGAATTCTCGGAAAACGGCACCATCTAAGTCGGATTGACCCGTTCTAAGGTGAATTAGACAAGATCGAGTCCCAAGCCCTCCGAGAAAGCGTCCTTTCCGACTCAATGCAGGAGAATGGTGTTGCGACCTTGCGCTTCGTCCAGGATTCTTAGGCGGTACAGCTCTTCGTTCCTCGGAACTTCCTTCAGTCCGAAGAGGGAGCTCCCGACTCGGTGACCTGCTTCCAGACGCGCAGGAAGTTTCCGCCCATGATCTTCCGGATATCCTTGTCGCTGTACCCCCGCTTCTTGAGACCCCGGGTGATGTGGGGATAGTCCTGAACTCCCCGGATTCCGACCGGCGAGGGAGTACGAGGGTACATATCCGCTCCCAGTCCGACATGATCCACTCCAGCGATCTTGACCGCATGGTCAATATGATTGAGGACATCCTCGATAGTGGGCAGGTTCTCCAGCGGCCAGTTGAGGCCGGCGTTGAGATGTTCCATTGCGATGCGGAGTTCCAGGTCTTCGATGGGAGGAACCTGCTGGAACCAGGGACTGCCCACAGCCTCCAGCTCATTCATCGCCTCGAGGTATTCAGGGGTCAGGAAGGGAAGGACGAAGACGATCCCGATTACGCCTCCGTTCTCCGCCAGAGCGCGCAGCATCTCGTTGCTCATGTTCCGGGAGTGGGGATTGAGGGTCCGGCAGCCCGAATGGGAGGCAATCACCGGGTCTTCACTTATCTCTATCACATCGAAGAAGGTTTCATCCGATACATGGGAGATGTCGATCACCATCCCCAGCCGGTTCATCTCCCGGACTACATCTCTTCCCAGCTGGTTGAGCCCTCCCCAGCGGGGCTCATCCGCCCCAGAGTCCGCCCAGTCGTGGGTCACATTGTGGGTGAGCGTCATCGAGGAGACCCCAAGGCGGTGGAATTCCCGCAGGTTCTCCAGACTGTTCTCTATAGCATGCCCCCCTTCAATGGCCAAGGGCATGGCGATCCTGCCCGCTGCCACAATCCGTTCGATATCGGAGCCGGTCCTGGCCAGCTCGACCTGGTCGGAGTTCTGTTCGATCGCCTTCAACATGGCTGCCAGCAGCTGGCGGGCCTGGGAGGCGCACCGGTCTGGAAAGAGAAAATTCTGGATGAAAAGGGCGACGGTCTGAACATCGACTCCTCCCTCCTTCAGGCGGGGGATGTCAACGTGTCCTCCGGGGAGACGCTGGCTAATGTCGAGCTTTTCATACAGGACACGGTAAGAGAGGTCATTGTGACAGTCCCAGACGAGGGCCTGGCGATGGAGTGTCTCTATCCGCTCTTTGCTTGAAACGCAAGCCATTGTCATGACTAGCAAACCCAAGACAAGGCAGCAGAGAGGAGTACTACATTTCCTTATTTTCATCGAATCCTCCGCGTTTTCAATCCATCAAGCCCAGAGAGAGTTGATCCTCCTGGA
>JAOUKO010000133.1 GCA_029882525.1 Candidatus Aminicenantota bacterium
GGCGTGAGGCTGAGAAACGCAGGCATAGAGCTTAACTTCGATTCCTTGGATGAAATCCAGGTCATCTCCGACCCGTTCAGCCCGGATTTCGGGTCTGCTATCGGAGGCATCGTCAACATGGTCACCAAGGGCGGGAGCAATGATCTCAGGGGCGAAATCTCCTTTATCTTCACCGATAAAAACCTCCAGGCGCCTCGAGAGGAGCAGCTTTCGGTCGTGAGCGAGCCCGATTCTTTCTCCAACACCAACATGTATTTCAACCTGGGAGGACCGTTCATCAAAGACCGGCTGTGGTTTTTTCTGTCCAACAATTTCTTCATTGACACCGAGCAGACAAGAGACGGCTATGTGGATTATCTCCCTGTTCCAGGCGGAAGCCAAACACTCCGGAGCAACAACTTCTTCAGCAAATTGACTTACGCCGTTAACAGCAATCACAACCTTTCTCTGACTTCCATCTTCCATAAATCTCTGAAGCAAAAAGGGGGAACAGGTATCCCGGAGCTATTCGAGGAAAAGGACTTTTCTGACCTGATTTTCAGGCTGAACTACAAAGGAATCCTCAATTCGACCACTTTCATCGAGGCGGGTTTGGGGCAGGTGAACAGAGACGCATTCACTGAGCCCGTGGACAAAGACCTCGGACCGGCCCAGTACTACATCGAAGACCTGGCCCGGAACATTCATAATTCCTACGGCAATGTCATTGACGATCAAGATCGCCTGGACTTCAATGTCAAGCTGACCAAACACGTGGAGACTGAGACCTTCGGCCGCCATGAGCTCAGCTTGGGCTTTGAGTACTACAGCTTCTCTTCGCAATTCAGGGTGGATTTCACCGGACAGGATGAAGACCTTTATCCAGGTAACGGGTTTGACACCGGGACAAAGTACTATTTCGACAGCTGGTCCGGAGGTGGCGGGACACCCACTTTCTTTTACGAATACGGAGAATTCGACTTCATCAACTCCGCTCATGGAATAGGGATATTCTTCAAGGACAAGATCACCTGGGGAAGATTCACCCTCATGGCGGGAATCCGAAGCCAGACTCAGCTCTGCCTGGACAACAACAGAGAGAAGCTCTGGTCCTGGAACCTTCAGGATTTTTTCTCTCCTCGATTTTCTCTGGCTGTGGACATAACAAGGAACGGAGCGAACGTCTTAAAATTCGGATGGGGAAGATTCTCAGACCTTATCACCACCATGCCGCTGGGGCTTCTCAGCTCTGGCGCAGGATTGAAATTCCGCACCTACCGCTGGCAGGGACCTTTAACTCCGACTGAGTCAGAGCTCCATGACCCATCCAACTGGCTCTTCGAGAATGAACAGGGGGCTCAGCCCTTCGAGATTGAAGAGGGGTTGGAGCCAAATTTCGTCAACCGCTACCTCATCGAATTCGACCGGAAGCTGGGAAAAAATTGGGCGTTCAAAGCGCGTTATGTACGCACCCAGGCTAAAGACCTGCTTGAAGTCCTGGCCGTCTTCGATATCACGACCGGGTATAAATTCCTCTACGACAACTACGAAGACAAGAGAAGAAACTATCAGGGCTTCGAGTTCGAAATCAACGGAAAAATAGGGGATGATTTTTTCCTGTACACCTCATACAGCCATGCTTCGGCCAAAGGGACCAACCCTGGCCAGAGTGAGACCGGATCCTGGTCCCAGGAAGAAGGAAGCACGAATTATATCGGGCTATTCGGAAACCATATCCTCATCCCTGACCTTCCCGGCCTGGAGGATGAAAAAGCCTATTATGACTGGGCCCTGGGTGGACTGGGAGGAAGAGGGATCGGGGACGAAGGCTGGTACGGAAAACTTCCCTACTCTGTTGACCATAATTTCAAGCTGAGCACTGTATACATGGCACCCTTTGGATTCACCTTTTCTGCTGCCTTTGAGTGGATATCCGGGTATTACTGGGAAAAGCTGGGTTATGTGCCCTTCTTCGGGGGATATTATTCCTTTCCTGAAGGAAGGGGGACAAGAGAGACCGAACCCCATTTCTACCTGGACCTGGGCGTGCAAAAAGAAATTTCGCTGGGCAGTCTCCGATTCTCTCCAAACATGTCCTTGCTCCTCAGGCTTGATGTCTTTAACATCCTGGACAGCCAGGAACCCATCTCCTATATCAAAGAGGACATTCCCATCTTTGGGGAGGTATGGGCGAGGCAGCAGCCCCGCCAGGCCAGAATCCTGATCAAACTCAAGTGGTAGTTTTATTTTCTTCACCTGGATTATTCACGAGTCGAGGTTGCCGCAGACGTCGTTGCGAGGAGAGAAGCGACAGCGGCAATCTCATGCCTGTGCGCATGAACATGAGATCGCCACGCTTCGCTCGCGATGACATTTTAATTATTTTAAAGGTCGTCAGATCGGCTCGCCCGGAGCATAAAAGATGCCGACATATAGAAAAAAATGGGGACTGTCCCTTTTAGTTTAATACCATCTTGGTAATCTATTTGTGCTTTCGATTTTGGCTTTATTCTTTCCTGGGCATTAGCAAAACTTAAACTAAGACATAATGCAGCTAGAAAAATGCTAATGCCTTTCATGTTATTCCATAGCCTCCCTTAAAAAAATTGACCAATCATTGAGTTTAAACCTTTTACCTCCTTTAATTTTTTATTTGATATTTACCTATGGTCATTTCAGCGCCCTCTCTTTTTCTTGCATAAATATTCCCAAGATGGTCACATTCAATAGGTGTTATAACTTCCTCAGGAAACCTCAGTACATCTTGGAGAGCACCGTCTTTTTTATATCTGTAAATTTCAAAATTATCAATAGAACTATTTGGATAGCATAAACAAATTTTTTCTGACTGATCCAAAAATAAATAAAAAGGAAGAATTGTCCCTTCTCTTTTCTTTTTATCCTTCTTTAATGATTTTATACGTTCTGAGAAATCGTTTATAAATAGTTTATTATTGACATTGAATTTGTTAATTAACTCATCTTTTTCGTTGAAATGGAAAACTGTTAAAGAATAATTTGAAACTGCAATTATATGATCCTGTCTTGTTATGGCCTTTCTTAAGTCAAATTCTCCAACAAAAGGAGGTAAAACTGCTGGTTTATGAAAAGGAAATTTGAAATGGTCTTCTGAATCAAGAAAACTTGATTTTAACTTCGCGTTATTATCAAGTCTGTGTATTAATTTATTTTCAATCCTGGCAACTAAATAAATATCTCCTCTGGAGCTAACAACGGGTGTATCTAATATTCGAGTTTTTAGCGGCATTATATAGCTCTTAATAAACTCAAAATTATTAGAGAAAAAAGAAAGTCTAGTATTGCCTAGGTCATATACATAGAAATTGCCGTCATTCCCAAAAGAAATCTTAAGTGGAGCCCCACGCGGATCTCCCATAAACTCGCCTGGCCCTTGCCCCTCTTGACCGAAAGAAGTCATATAATTTCCATCCTGCCCAAATTTAAATATTTTATTCCATCCTGAATCTGCAATATAAACATTATTCTCTGCATCAAAGCAAAATGAATCGATTTTACCGAATGTTATTTTATTATCACAAGAAAAATTAGCCTCAAATTCCTTTATTTTTGTTAAATGTATAATCGATATATCTTCTGCTTTTCCATTCACACAGCACAAATAAGAAAAAGTAAGGCCTATACAAATGATAATGAACCATTTTAGCTTTTTTATCATTTTAACCATTCCTTTAGAAAATCAAGGTTAATTTTATTTCTGTTTTTCATATCCTCTAAAAATTTTATCTCACCCTCTTTGCTGTAAATAATCAAGCGTGGATCAACTTAGCCAAAGAGCTTAAATCATGAAGAATAAAATAAAGTTTCGCATGATTTTACGAATAGTTCAGGTTATTCGACTGTGACACTCTTGGCCAGGTTTCGAGGCTGGTCAACGTCTGCGCCCCTCTTGGCCGCGATATAATAGGCAAAAAGCTGAAGAGGAAGCGTGGTCAGAAACGGCGTAAAAAGAGGATGGGTGGAAGGGATGGCTAAAACTGTATCGACCTTATCCTGAATCTCTTTATCGTCTTCAAAAGCCACTGCCAGGATGTACCCGACTCGTGTCTTGATCTCCGATATGTTGCTCAGCATTTTCTCATACACATTATCCCTGGGAACAACGGCCATGGTCGGCATCTTCTCGTCGATGAGGGCGATCGGCCCGTGTTTCATCTCCCCTCCCGGATATCCCTCAGCGTGAATATAGGATATCTCCTTAAGCTTGAGAGCACCCTCCAGAGCCACGGGAAAATTGATGCCCCGTCCCAGGTACAGGAAATGGGAAAAAGTCAAGAACTTCAGGGCTAAATCCTCTATATGCTTGGCCTGGTTGAGAATATTCTCCATCCGATGAGGAATTCTCTGCAGGTCTTCGATCAGGGAAAGACTTCTTTTTTCATCGAGGCATCCTTTAACCAGGGCGAGATGAAGCGCGAAAAGGGCCAATGCCGCCAGCTGGGCTGAAAATGTCTTTGTCGCCGCGACTCCGATCTCAGGACCGGCATGAGTATAGAGGACTCCGTCTGATTCTCTGGTGATCGAGGATTTGACCACGTTGCACAGGGCAAGAGTCAGCGGCTTGTTCTTTTTGGCGGCTCGCAGGGCAGCCAGAGAGTCGGCGGTCTCTCCGGATTGGGAAATGACCATGACCAGGGCATCCTTGTCCAGGATAAAATCCCGGTAGCGGTATTCAGAAGCATACTCCACATCCACAGGGATCCGGGCCAAGCTCTCCATGAGATATTTACCCACCAGGCCCGCATGGTAAGAGGTCCCGCAGGCGATGATCACCACCCGGTTAATCCTTTTCAAGGCTGCTGCGGAAATCCCGATCTCATCCAGGAATACCCTCCCGGAATCGAGTGAAACCCTGCCTTTCAGCGTATCCCTCACGACCTGAGGCTGCTCGAATATCTCTTTCAGCATGAAATGCTTGAACCCTCTTTTTTCGACCATGAGCGGACTCCAGGTGATGTGGTCCACCTTTTTCTCGAGGGGCTTTCCCTTGAAATCGCAGAATTTCACTCCTCTGGATTCGATGACAGCCATCTCCCCATCCTCAAGAAAGACGATCTCTTGAGTATGGCTGAGAAGAGGATTGAGGTCAGAAGAGACGAAGTATTCCCCTCCGCCTAACCCGATAACAGCAGGGGGGCCATTCTTGGCGGCCACGATCTTCTCAGGCTCCTGAAGCGATATCACGGCTATGGCAAAGGCTCCCTCCAAATCCCGGGCAGCCTGCTGGACAGCCTTCTCTAAAGATCCTTGATAATATTTCTCGATGAGATGAGCGATCACCTCTGTATCTGTCTCTGTTCGAAAGGTGTGTCCTTCTTTGATGAGTTTTTTCTTCAAGGAAAGATAGTTCTCGATGATCCCGTTATGAACGACGACCAGCGAGCCTGTGCAATCCTGGTGCGGGTGAGCATTCTCCTCGGAAGGACGGCCATGAGTTGCCCAGCGAGTGTGCCCCACGCCACAGTATCCGTCAAGCGTGTCTGATCCCAGGTGTTTTTCCAGGTCGCAGATCTTTCCCTTGACCCGCTTCAAATGGATCCGGCTCTCATCCACCACGGCAATCCCGGCTGAATCATACCCTCTGTACTCAAGCTTCTTCAGCCCATCAACAAGAATAGGAATGACAGCTTTGGGGCCCAGATATCCGATGATGCCGCACATTATTTGTTCCTTTTTCTCCGCGACCAGTTTTTCCTCTCGACCTGTTTTGCCCGGGATACGGCCAGTGAATCCGGAGAGACGTCTTTGGTGATGGTCGAACCCGCTCCGATGTAGGCTCTTTTGCCTATCTTGACCGGAGCTATGAGCTGTGTTCCTGACCCGATAAAGGCTCCTTCATCGATGAAGGTCTTATGCTTCTTTTTTCCATCGTAATTGCAGGTGATCGTTCCTGCCCCGACATTCACTTTTCCTTTGATCTCGCAATCCCCCAGGTAGGAAAGATGCATGGCCTTGGATTGACTTCCCAGGACCGTTTTCTTCATCTCGACAAAATTCCCCACCTTTGCCCTCTTGCGGATGACCGAACCAGGCCTGAGCCGTGAGAAAGGGCCAACCTGGGCTTCATCCTCGATGATACTTTCTTCAATCATGGTCGAGCTGAGAATTTGGACCCGGCTCCCGATCTCGGAATCCTTTATATGGGTAAAGGGATAAAGCCGGCATCCCCGACCGATGACCGATCGGCCCTCGATGATCACCGAAGGATAGATGACTGTATCTTCTCCTATTCTTACGTTCAGGTCGATCCAGGTGGTTTTAGGATCCAGGATGGTGACGCCATCCTCTGTAAGGTCTTTTATCTTTCTCTCCCGCAGGACCTCTATGGCCTGGGCCATTTCATACCGGCTGTTGACCCCGATGAACTCTCCCCTATGCTCGGTCTTATAAAAGCCGATCTTTTTCCCTTCCTGGGCCATGATGCCTGTTACATCTGTCAGGTAGAACTCTTTTTTCTTGTTCTTATTCGAAACCCTGGGCAGAGCTTCAAGAAGGTCCCTGATTCTAAAAAGATAGACTCCGGTGTTGACTTCCTTGATCTTCCGCTCTGCGGGAGAGGCATCCCTCTCTTCGACAACTCTTATTGTGTCATCTGACCGAATGACCCGGCCGAAGCCTGTGGGATTCTCCAGTTCAGCGCTTAAAAACGTCAAGGCGTTTTTCTCTTTTTTATGAAGGGCCATTAACGGCCTCAAAGTCTCAGGCCTCACCAGCGGGAGGTCTCCGTTGATGACGAGAAGATCCATATCGCTCTTTTTCTGGAGTACATTTTTTGCAGCCAGGACTGCATGCGCTGTTCCCAGTTGTTCTTTTTGAACGACAAACGCCACCTGTCCAGGCTTGAACTCTTTCCTGATCTCTTCTTTTTGGTAGCCAACAACAATAAGGACCTTTTGCGGTCTCAGCCTGAGGACAGTATCCAACACCAGTCGAAGCATAGGTTTCCCCAGGAAGGAATGGAGGACCTTGACCTTATCCGATTTGAACCTGGTCCCCTTTCCGGCGGCTAAGATAAGAGCGATAAATCCCTGATTCATGCCATTCTGGTAATCAGTTTAAATTTTTTATCTTCCCAGAGAGGTTCGAAATCACTCTCATTCTGAGCGAGAGTGCTGAAAGACTTATCGAGCTGTATGGCCTTTTTCAGATGCTCAAGACACTGCTCTTGCTCTCCCATAAGGCAGTACGTATCTGCCATCAAATAAGGTATCTTGCCTTCTTTGGGATTCATCTCTCGAGCCTTTTCCAGTAATTTCAGAGCTTCTTCATAATCTCGCTGATTTATCTTATAAGCACCGTAGTGATAATAATCGTCAAACGTACTCAGTTGAATTTTTTCTTTTTTCTCCCTTGAGGCACAGATTTCCATGTAGATCTGGGCCCGGTCAATCAGCTCCATCTCAGAGGGAAATTTCTCCACAAAAGCTTTGAGGAGCTCAGTCGCTTTTTCAAATTCACCTTTATGAAAAACCCTCATTGCCTGGCTAAAAGCGGTAA
>JAOUKO010000481.1 GCA_029882525.1 Candidatus Aminicenantota bacterium
CCCCCTCGGAAAAACAGTGAGATTCGAATGGTGGGGAACATGGCATAATCTCAAAGTCACGGGCGTTATCGAAAATGTACCGTCTAATTCTCATCTCTATTTTGATTATTTACTGCCGTTCGAATTCGTGACCTGGTCTGGAATGACCATAGAGGACTGGGACGTAGTCGCTTATCAAACTTATGTGCTGCTTCCAGAAAACGCAAACTCCAGCGCAGTCCAGGAAAAAATCGCCGGGACTGTACAGAGACATTTTCCCGAATCTCCCTACACATTGTATTTAGAGCCTCTAACCCGCATTCACCTCTATAATTTCCCAGGCGGCGGACCGATCACTTATGTTTACATCTTTTCCATCATCGGGGCACTCATCTTATGCATTGCCTGCATCAACTTCATGAACCTTTCCACGGCCCGCTCCATGGAACGCGCCAGAGAAGTGGGGATGAGGAAAGTCGTTGGCTCGACCCGTGCCCAACTCGTAAAACAATTCCTGGGTGAATCCGTCCTCCTGTCTTTTATTTCGTTCATTCTGGCTTTGATACTGGTTCAATTACTCCTTCCCTCTGTCAATAAAATCGTTGGCAAGCCGCTGATGCTTCTTCACTCTGGCAGTCCGTTATTTATCTTCCTGGGAATGGCTATCCTCACAGGAATCCTCTCAGGCAGTTATCCGGCTGTATTCCTTTCCGGTTTTCGACCCGTATTGGTTATAAAAGGACACATGAGATCGGGTTCTCAAAATATCCGTGTGAGAAAATTCCTGGTTATCGGACAATTTATCGTTTCGATCGCGCTGATCACCGGGACCCTCGTTATTTATCAGCAACTTCTATACGTTAGAAATACAGATATGGGTATAAACAAAAGCCATGTCATCAATATGGAACTGAGAGGAGGTCTGCGCAGTCAGTATGGCACTATCAAAAGTGAACTCCTGAGGAATCCGGATATTCAGGCTGTATCCGCCACCAACGCTTCATTTTTCAAAAGGTTCGGAACAGACAAAATCGGCTGGGAGGGTAAGCCGGAGGATAAAAGGATTTTCATGGCCATTCATTCGGTGGATTTTGACTACCAAAAGATCTTTGATATCCAAATGGCTCAGGGCAGATATTTTTCCCGGGATTTTCCGACAGACATCTCAGATGGAATTATTGTCAATGAGACAGCTGCCAAAATAATGGGGATGGGATCACCGGTCGGCCAGCGCATTTCCTGCTGGATCCCTTTTGATCCCCGAAGATCCGGGACAATAGTGGGCGTCGCAAAGGATTTCCATTTCCGTTCCCTCCATGAAAAAATCAGTCCCCTGATCATAGTCATAGCTCCAGGCTGGTTTACGGATGCTTATATTAGGATAAAGCCTGAAAATGTCGCTGAAACTCTTGGTTTTATAGAAAAAACGATAAAAGAATTCGCTCCGGATTTTCCTCTTGAGTACAGCTTTTTAGATGAAGATATCGATAATCTCTATAAGACTGAACAGCGAATCGGGAATCTGGCCAGATACGGAACCTTCCTGGCCATTCTCATCGCCTGTCTGGGGCTTTTTGGCCTGGCCTCCTTCACGGCTGAGAAGAGGACCAAAGAAATCGGCATCCGCAAAGTCCTCGGGGCATCTGTCTCTGGAATAGTGCTCTTGCTGACCAAGGAATTCACGAAATGGGTAATCGTGGCTAATCTCATCGCCTGGCCGATCGCTTATTTTGTCATGAGCAGATGGCTCCAGAATTTTGCCTATCACATCAACATCGGGATAGGGATGTTTTTACTGGCGGCGGCCCTGGCGCTGGTAACAGCCCTGATCACTGTCAGCTTCCAGGCCGTCAAGACCGCCACCTCCAATCCCGTGGATTCATTGAGGT
>JAOUKO010000482.1 GCA_029882525.1 Candidatus Aminicenantota bacterium
CTATCATCCTTAACGTCATTGACCGGGGATCCTTGGCTCCAAAACGCTCCTTTACGATCTTCGCCCAGAGCCTCCTTCCAGCTCTGAATTTCGCCACCTGCTCCCATAGATTGCCGTGGATGTCGAAGTTAAAGGCGATCCTTCCGGCAAAATCATCAATCCCAAGTCCCCGCTTGAGCACTTCCTGGATATAGGCAATGGCGATCTCAAAGGCATAAGCCATTTCCTGGACCGGAGTCGCTCCCGACTCCCGGATATGATAGCCGCAGACACTGAAGGGGTTGAATTTGGGGACATTCTGAGAACAGAATTCGACCACATCGCCAATCAGCCGGATGGAAGGCTCAACAGGAAATATCCAGGTTCCTCTCCCGATATACTCTTTCAGAATATCATTCTGGGTTGTGCCTCTCACTTGATCCCAGGAAATGCCCTGCTTCTCAGCGACTGCCAGATACATAGCCAGCATCACCGAAGCCACGGGATTGATGGTCAGCGAAGTGCTGATTTTATCGATCGGGATATCCACAAAAGCTTCTTCCAGGTCCTTGAGAGTATCAATGGCCATTCCTACCCTGCCGACCTCTTCCTCAGCCAACGGGTCGTCAGAATCAAGGCCTAACTGCGTCGGCAAATCAAAAGCCACGTTGAGTGCGGTCTGCCCCTGCTCCAGAAGCCATTTAAACCTCTGATTCGTTTCCTTAGCTGTTCCGAAGCCTGAATACTGGCGCATGGTCCAGGGCCGTTGGCGGTACATCAGAGGATGGATGCCCCTCGTGAACGGGTATTCACCAGGCTGTCCGATCTTTTTCTCAAAGTCCAGGTCTTGAATATCCTCAGGTCCGTAGACAGGCTTGACTTCAATCCCGGATTCAAGGATAACATCTTTAGGCTCTTCTGGTTTAGGTTTCTTCATTTGTTTTGACCGACCTTTTTCTTGATAAACTCGACAATTTCGTCCAGTCTGGCCCCAACCGGGAAAATCTCTGTTATGCCGTAGCTTTTAAGGGTCTCGATGTCCCTCCGGGGAATATTCCCGCCAACCAGGACTAATTTATCCCTGACTCCCATCTCCTTCAGCCTGTCCATCAACTTTTTGCTCAAAGGAAGATGAGCACCGGAATAGATGGACAGCCCGATCACATCCGCATCTTCATCTACAGCCGTATTCACTATCTCCTCGATCGTCCTGTGAAGTCCGGTGTAGATGACCTCCATCCCCGCGTCTTTGAGGGCATGAGCGACCACTTTTGCGCCCGTATCATGACCGTCGAGCCCGGGTTTGGCAATGACGACCCTGATTCTTTTCTCATCCAAGGAATTTTTTCTCTTCATGATCCAAGCTGCCTGAGTCAACCACTCCGTTAATAATCTGCTGCGGCTCAATACTTGCCGTCAATGATCTCGGTCAAAATGCCGTGCGTGGCAGCAGGGTGAATAAAGGCGAAGTTTCTTTTGTACTCGGCAAACCACCTGGGTTTTTGATCGATCAGCTTGACCTTGTTTTTCTTCAAAACCTCCAGGGATTTTTCGCAGTTATCCACATTATAGCTGATGAGCATAACGCCTTCGCCGGATCTTCTTATGAATTTGGCCACCTCTCCGGTCCCGTCAAGGTCTTCCATGATCTCGATGGCAGTTGGCCCGACCATAAATCCGGTCACCCGGATCTTCTCCGGCTCATCCACATAACGGTAGGCCACTTCCCAGCCAAAGGCATCGATATAGTCTTTTTCTGCCTTTTTGACATCATTGACCGCGATACAAATATGATCCACATAATTTGCCTTTAATTTTTCAGCCAACTCATAACCTCCTTTTTCACGGATTCTATATCCTGGATAAATAGGGCATATTTCCG
>JAOUKO010000134.1 GCA_029882525.1 Candidatus Aminicenantota bacterium
TCATCTTGTCATTTAAAATCTAACCATGCGCTATGTTTTTGACTTTAGATTATTTTAGTGATAAAAATAAAAACACGGGTATTTAAACAAACTTTAATCAGCAAGGGGGAAAAATGATTACCCAAAGAAAAACCCAAATCATTTTAGCTTTATTGGTTTCAAGTGTTTTTCTCCTTCAGAGCTGTACAACAATAATTAGAGGAACAACCCAAAAAATACCTATTACAAGTAACCCTATGGGAGCGAAGATAATAGTTGATGGATTAGAGAAAGGTAATACGCCAATTGAATTGAAGTTAGAGAGGAAAAAGAATCATATAATTCGGATAGAGAAACAAGGTTATAATCCATTTGAAGTCATTATAACTCGAAAATCCTCACTATCTATTCTAGGATCTATTTTAGGAAATTATTGCCTGGGATTTATCTTGGGAGGTTATATGGGTGCGCTTCTAGGTAAATTGTTATTAGCAGAGGAGCCTGAACAAGGGATAGGGTGGTTTGTTGGAATGATTCTGGGCTGGGCAGGTGCCATAGCAGTGGATTTTTCAACAGGTGCAAATTACAATTTAAATCCTGGTAATCTCATTTTGACCCTAATTAAAATAGAAAGAAAACCTCAACCGAATTTCATCCTTATAGATGGCGAACAATTCCAAAATATTAAATGGATTAGAATTAAATTTTCTGATTCTGATAAAGAAGAAATAGTTAATATAGATTAATTATCAGTAAGGGGGGATAAATGAATCCCACAGGCAAAAAATTCATATCATTGTTTCTTGTATTCTCCCTATTAGAAATAAGTTGTGCTACTCTTACCTCGCCCATATCCGAAAGGAAATCCCCAGGAGAAAAAAACATGGAGCCACAATTATCATTCAGAAAAAAGACAACATCCAAATTCGGGGTGAGCTAATATTAATCAGAGAAAATTGGCTGTTATTATTAAATGCTGAAGGGAAAGACACACCTGTTGACATTGGCGATATTAAGGTTATTAGAATTGTGAAGAAATCAAAGGTTGCGAAGGGTGCTCTTACTGGATTATTAATATCTGCAGCCTTTGCAGTAGTTTTGGTAGGAGCATTGGCTTTAAGTTGGGGGGAAGATATGGGGGAAACTTTATCAGCCATGGCAGAAGCTGCAGGAGCATCCGCACCCTCTGGTGCATTTGTTGGAGCAATAATTGCACAAAACCGTTATTCGATATGGCCAGATAGGCGATCTTTCCCGAGGATTCGTCCCAATAATAGGTCGTTTCCAGCCAGTGATCGGAATTGAGAATCATCCTTTTAAGCCTTACGACAAAGCCATTCAATGATCCATAATTTATGATCTTTGTAAATTGAGTATACAATTAGTTCCATTTCCCATAATTTCAATTCTTTTGGTTTAAGCCTGTTCTTCCCCATTTAACCCTCCGGATTCACCAGAATCTAAGCACGAGATATTAAAAGCAATTACTATGCTAAGTAATAAGAGTCCAATACCAAATATCCATTTTTTATTTTGGCCCATCTTTTCCCCCTTTTTAAAGAATTTAAATTTCTATCAAGAAAATTAAATTCGAAAAACGGCAAGCATTTGCATCACCTGGGAACACGATAGGAATTTGGTTTTTGCGCGCGCCGTAATTTTTTATCATTCTTGTCCAATTTCCACCATCTAACATCATCTATAACATAGCAAAATCTCGTGGTCAATCATCGCGAAAATATTAAAAGTATATTTTCAAGGTACTCTCTTTCTGATCATTCCAGTTTTCCTAAACACAACTGGATTTCTTTAACCAATTTCGAAGCGGTGTTGAACCTTTTCGTCACAGCTTTTTGCAGCAATTTGCCAACAATCTCAGCACAACAATCCGGGATATCGGGCAATACTTCAGAAATTGGTGTATAGGAACAGTTGAGGACAGCATACATCAGGGTGGTGAAACTGTCGCCTTTGAACGGCCTTTCCCCTGTCCACAGCTCATATAAAACAGCCCCAAGAGAAAAAAGATCCGAACGCCCATCTACGTTTCTCCCTGCAACCTGTTCTGGTGACATGTAGCCTGGAGTGCCGATAATGATACCCGTCTTGGTCATTGAGGAAGCCAATACGCGAGCTATACCGAAGTCGGTGACCTTCACCTGTTTGTTTTTCAAAAGCATGATATTGGCTGGCTTGATGTCACGGTGTACTACTTCCTGATCATGGGCGTAATCAAGAGCTTTGGCCACATAATAAGCTACCTTGAGTGCGTTTTTCATTGAAAGTAGCTTTCCCTTTCGGCAATAAGCTGTCAGGTTTTTTCCAATGAGGAGTTCCATAGCAATATAGGCCATATCCTGTTCCTCGCCTGCATCAAATATGGCCACTATGTTTGGATGGGATAGTTTTCCGGCGGCTTCCGCTTCGCGGAAAAATCGTATTTTCATTTCTTTCAAATCTCTCTCATCGATTTCCTTATATCGCAGAATTTTAATGGCAACCTCCCGGTTAATCTTAGGATCCTTCCCGAGATAAACCGTACTCATAGCCCCCCGACCCAGTTCCTTAAGGATCTCATAACGCCCGAAAGTGGGTTTAGTCATCGTATCTTCCTGCAATACTGTTGTATCCTTTATGCCTAAACCTGATGATAAGACGAATGTTTCTCCGACATTCTTGAGCTTTTCTATCTTACTCTTGATATCCTTGAAATTTCCGCTCTTCTGGAGGTGCTCGTAAACGATCAGTGCCTTGTTGAACATCCTTTTTCGTTCAAAATCTAGACCGAGATTGTAAAACAGGGTCTTTACCGATTTATCTCCAACCGGGCATTTCATGAACTTTTCAAATGCCATGTCCAACATGCCTTGACCTTGAAACGACAATCCAAGCGTTTTGTTTAATTCCACTCTTTCATCTTGTTGCTTCCTGGAAAAACTTTTAAATCCTACAAGTGCATAAGCGAAAACCGAGAGATGGACAGGCGCAAAAAACTTAATCCAGTACCCATATCCCATAAGAAGAAACACAGCAATCCCAATCCAGGTTATGATAAAAATTCCCAATATAAGAACACCGACCCTGAAATTTACCCTGGGAATAACGAACATAAGAAACAAAGCGAAATACAAAACGCTCAAAACTTCCAGCGCAAGGGCCCAGCGCGGCCGTGAAAGGTGTGTACGGTTCAAAATGTTTTCAAGTACATTTTCTAAAATCTCAACAAGCGAGGCCTCAGAATAGGCTGTTGTTTTATATAAAGGCGCCAAGCCTTTAGCGGTGATCCCAATCAAAACGACCTTATTACGAAAGGCATCTGGAGAAATATTTTCATTCAGCACATCGTAAAAGGAATAGGTCTTGGCCTTGGTCCGCTTAGGATTATAATCGAAAAGCATCCTGTAATATCTATCAGTAGGAATTCTAAGGGAGTTGATGCGAAACCCGGTAAAACCGATTCCATCTTCTTCGGCTATTATGTCTTTTATACCTCTCCCCTTGTATTTCGTAACCATTTGAAGGGGAAAGGAGGGGAAGTACCTCCCCTGATAGTATATAAGCAGCGGTGCCTTACGGACCGTGCCGTCTTTATCAGTAATCAGGTTAATATGCCCCAGCGCTCCTGCCTTTCCTGCAAGTTCTCGAAAGGTCTCCGTAACTGCCTTGGCAACAACAGTTCTCTCTTTCCACACATCAACAGGTTTTCCGGATCTCATCCGCTGCGTCTCTGAGTCAACCGGGTCCCTTTTTAAATTCAAGGAATTTATGGTCAGCAGGCTCGACATTTTGGAGGTTTTTTCATCTGTTGGAAGTCCGAGGGTGAACAAGAAGGGCAAAACCACGTTCTTGGCGGATTTAACTGCGAAGACTAAACTGGCATCATGATTCAATCTTTTCTCCGCCCCCGCCAGAATTTCATTCAAATTGTTAAGGGTTTGCTTTGCCCCACGAAATGATTTCATTCTTAGATTCTCTCTCAGGTTTTTAACCTCCTGGAGACCAGGGTTCAATTCTTCGTGGGAGTACAAAAGGCAGATACCGAGTGTATCGGTGCCATACCGGGAAAGAAGGCGGATCATATCAGCAATATAAGAACGGGGCCATGGCCAGCTGCCAATACGCTGAATACTTTCTTCGTCAACTGCTACGATCACAACCGGGTCAGTATCCTCGCTTCGAGGGCGGCCAGCCATAAGGTCATAGGCCTTGTATTCGAGGGCCTGTAATGGATAGAATTTAAATAGCATCCCCCCAAGAATTACTAAGGTTAATAAAGAAATTATCAACAAATGGGAAGAGAGGATCTTTTTTAACATCATAACATTCAGATTTAATTCAAAAAAACCAGATTGTTTGTCGTCAAGTGGTTTCGGACTAAGATGCTGACATGTTAAGCTACAGTTTTCGTAATTCATACTACACCTAATTGATTCCATTTGACAAGGACTCAAGCATAATCATTTTGTTGATCTTTCTTCTTTCGCGGATCTTTTGCTTTTTTATTTTCATCCTGTTTTTTAAGATCTCTTTATTCCTGCCATAATATTTATCACTGGGCGTGACATTGTCTATGGCCTCGTGATAACGATGATTGTTGTAATAGTGAGTAGAGAAACACCATGCCTAACTATAGCCTGCTTTTTTTGCAAGTTTACCAGCTAAAACCAAGATAAATACCGCAGTTAGGATTGACCAGAATATTTCAGAGCCTGGGTCTTCTGGGATCCGGCTTCCACTCGCCTCCGCTAAATTTTAGTCGATTGTAATAAAAGCTATTTTCTTAAGGGAGACATTAAATTTATTTAATAGATTGAAATTTATATATTTAATTTTATCTTACATCACAAAGGATTCGTCAACGCATGTCGTAGAGCAGGAATCAAGAATTTACAATTCAGGGATTTACGCACAACGGCTGCCACACGCTTGCACAAAGCAGGAGTAGATGCGCTTGTTATTAGCAAGGCCATTCTTCGCCATAGGAAATTCAAGACTACGGAAACCTGGTACGTCAATTCAGACATTGACCACTGGCGAGAGACTTTGAATAACGTCCATTTTGACACAAATTTTGACACACGGAGAAATTGAGAGGTAATGCGGTTGCTTGATTTTAGTTATTTACCAGGGGACAAGGTTATCAGGATGCTCCCCTCTAAGCCCCTGGATAAGGTTGCGGGCAGCCATCATGGCCATTTTCAAACGAGTCTCGTAGGATGCGCTTCCGATATGGGGAAGGAGCACGACATTCTCCAGGGATAAGAGCTTGTCTTCGACATCGGGTTCCCGCTCGTAGACATCCAGACCTGCTCCCCAGATCTGGTTTCTCTCCAGAGCTTCTGCCAAAGACTTCTCGTCAACGATTGGACCTCTGGCCACGTTGATAAGGATCGCATCTTTCTGGATCAATTGTATTTTCTCTCTGGAGATAAGATGGAGACTCTCAGGAGTGAGAGTGGCATGGATGGTGATGATATCGGCGGAAGAGAGAAGCTCATCCAGAGGAACAAAAGTAGCTTTGTATTTTTTTTCTTCCTCTGGAGCTAGCCTCTGAGGATCAGAGTAGATGATCTTCATCCTGAAGGACTGAGCCCTCAAGGCGACTGCCTTGCCGATCCGTCCCATGCCAATGATGCCCAGGCATTTTCCGGTGATCTCCTTTCCCAGGAAAAGATCGAGCTCCCACCCTCTGAATTTCTTTTCTCTTGTGAACCTGTCTGCCTCAGGGATTCTCCGGGCGACAGCAAAGATGAGAGCCCAGGTCAGGTCTGCCGTGGTTTCAGTCAGCACTCCGGGAGTATTGGTCACGAGGATTCCCCTTTTTTTGGCTTCTTTTATGTCGATGTTGTCGTATCCCACAGCGCAGTTGGCGATGATCTTGAGAGATCGTGCAGAATCGATCACCTCTTTATCGATGGTGTCTGTGAGCAGACAGAGGAGTCCTTCTTTGTCTGCGATTTTTTCAATGATTTCCTGTTTGGTCGGATTCCTGTCTGCGGTACATATCTCATAGTCGACATGTTCCTTGAGATAATCCAGGGCTTCGGCGAGAATCTTTCGGGTGATGAGCACCTTTGGTTTCATCAAGCGTCCTCCTCATTCAGTGGGCTGCAGCGGCCTCCTGACTCTGTCATTCATTCTTTATATTATGATAACCGGCTCTTCAAGATATCAGAATTGTAGCCCAGAGACAACCTGTTGCTCGTGAGTGGAAGCATCCCTATTTCCGTGACGATTAATTATGGAGGTGTAATCTGGTAAAGCGCCGGTTCCCCTCCATCCTAGCCAAGACCCTCCCACCCTCCACCATGGGCTTCGGATGGGGGGGACCGTCGCCGTGCTTCTCAATGGTTTGGATGTTTCCCTCATCACAGAAATAAAGATGCATCACATCATCATATTACCTTACTGTGTGGATTAGAGTTTTCAAGTCCAGACTGCATTTAATATAATAGGATCATGAAAAAGGAACAGTTAGACATAAAAGAAATATTTCTCAAGGATGAGAGGTACCGCACCTCTTACTATTTTTCTCTGGAGAAACTGAAACTTTCCTTGCAGAAGACAGGACTTCTTCATCCTCCTCTTATTGCGCTCAGGGATGGTCATCTCACCCTCGTTTCAGGGTGGAAAAGGGTCCTGGCCTGTGCCGAGCTTTCTTTTTCTCCCATTCCGGTTTTAATAACCGAAGAAATGGACGACCTCAAAACATTTATTATGGCCTTCTACGAGAATCTCGCTACAAGAGAATTCAGCCTCCTGGAGAAAGCTGAGATCCTGACCAGGTTGAAGCGATTCGGTGAGGATGAGAAGAGGATCATCCGGCACGACATGCCTCTTCTTGATATCCCGGCCACCCTGCATTACCTGGATACATACCTGGCCTTTTCCCGGTTTGAACCTGAGGTGAAGAAAGCCATCCATGAAAAGAACATGTCTTTTTTATCGGTCAAACCTCTTGTCGAGTTTTCTCCCCGGGAGAGAAAGCAGCTTCTGCCTTTACTTTTGGCTTTAGGGCAGAACAAGCGTAAAGAATTACTCGAAGACATCCTGGAAGTCTCCAGGAAAAATGATATCCCTGCTCAAAAGATCCTCCTCTCCCCGGAGTTCCAGGCCATCCAGGAGTCTGAAACCCTGACACCTCTTCAAAAGGCAGACAGCATTCGGCTCCTTTTGAAGAAGAAAAGATATCCTGCGCTCTCCTCGATGCAGGACTCTTTTAAATCTTTGCTGAAGAAAGTAGACTGGCCAGAAGAGATAACGATCAGTCCATCCCCATTCTTTGAAGAGGAGGATTTTACCGTCAGGTTTACTTTTAAGAGCGAAGAGCAGCTTAAGGCCGGTCTTCTCAAGCTTGAGGAATTATCTGCCAGAAAAGATTTTGCTAAGATTTTTAAACTGAAATAATT
>JAOUKO010000014.1 GCA_029882525.1 Candidatus Aminicenantota bacterium
AAGCAGACGTGTGACCCCTTTCTGACGTAGCTCCTTATGAATCTCAGGCCAATCGGGAAGTGTCCGCTTCCCTCCAAGATTAATCTCGATGGGATAAAGCAGCCGTTCCAGGTCCTCCTCCGAAAGTCCCTCTGGCAAAGGCCAGCTCAAACCCGCTTCCGATGCCCTGCACAGATAGTCCCTTACACTATCTTTGCTTACAGAACAGGCCCGGGCTATAGCCCGATAGGAAAGCTTTTCCTCATGTCTCAGGCGCAGGATCTTTTTGCCTTTACGCATGGATAACCTCTTTTGTGCCATCTCTTCCTCCTCATTAGGCCAGAAGGAATATGATGGCTTATAACATCAAAGTTATCCAGCACCGCTTCAGTCACCTTGAATTCCGGAATCCGGAAAAAAGTGGCTACTTTCAACCGGAATCGGTGTCTCCTTTGCTCCGGAATCAATGGTGGGTTTGAATCGGAATCTATGTCTAATTTGGACCGGAATATGCACCCCATAGCCCCCTACAAATTTATTATGTGCCATTTTTGTGCCATATTAGGATTGAAAATAATTGAAAATAGTGGAATCTTGTTGAATTCAGAAGTTCTCTAAAATGTCTTAAATATACATCTGTTGACAACATGCAAACTGGGGTTACAATTAAATTGGAGATGTTAATTATCTCCTAATTACAGATAAGGATGTCCAGAAGAAAGTAGGGAAATAATTGAGCCTTTACATCCGCAACAATCGCTATTACTTCAAGAAAGAAATCCAGGGTAAGAAATATTACCGCGCTTTAAAACTCAAAAGAGGTCAAGAAGCTCTATTGTCGGCAAGGTTAAAGCAGGTAGAAGAAGAGATCGTAGCTGAACATTTCGGAATACCTTACTCCGCCAATAATCAAATAAGCTTTCTTAATTATGCTGAAAAATATCTAAATGCAAAAAACATAAAAAAAGATGGGAGCGAGATAAGCAAAGTCTTTTGAAAATTGCTGAGTGTCTTGGGGACCCTTTGCTTTCCAGAATAGGGAAAAGCCATATAGAAAAACTAGAGAATTTCCTTTTTTCCCGAAACCTTAAACCCTCTACAGTTAATCGTTACTTTGAGGTCCTCAGACATTTCTTTAATTTAGCAATTGAGGATGGTTATTTAAGCGAAAATCCGGTAAGGTTTTATATCCCTTTCGTTGAGGATGGAGAGCGGAGATCGCTAACCACAGAAGAAATAAAGAATATCCTGGAAGCAGCAAAATTTATCCAGGAAAACTCAAGAACTCCACTTCAATCAATAATTTATGATACAATTGTTTTCGCACTTAACACCAGAATGAGGCTCTTTGAAATTTTAAATCTCAAGAAATCATATATAAGGGATGATGTTATCTTTTATCCAATCTCTGAGACTAAATATAAGCGCAGGACCTACTCACAAAATAAAAAAGTTAAAGTGATATGCCTTAATTCGAGAGCTATGGGAATTATAGGGAAACAGAAAAGTAATGATGATTTTGTTTTTTCTCTTAAATGGAGAGACCCTAATGTTATCCGCAAGACAATAGCCAGGATTAGGAAGCTATCAGGTGTAAATGATTTTATTTCTCATCAACTACGCCATACTGTTTCAACTCTTATCTCTTCCAAGGCCTCCCTGTCCACAGCCAAAACAATCCTAGGTCATTCTGATATTAAAACCACATTGAAGTATACTCATCCCGGGATTGAGGAACAGCGGCGGGGCGTTGCAAAAATAGAGGAATACTTTGGTGTACTTCTTCCTAAGTGATTGTTATAAAATATGATAAAGTGATAAGGATAAATGTTCAAATCCGCTCGTCCCGACCATTTTTTTTATGAAGGCACTCCAGAGGTTTAAAATGCTCCTGGTCATGGTCCGCGCCTGAAGAATGAACACAGCCGAGAAAAGATTCACAAACCGCCCC
The DNA here is from genome assembly GCA_029882525.1 of Candidatus Aminicenantota bacterium. Classification (GTDB taxonomy): domain Bacteria; phylum Acidobacteriota; class Aminicenantia; order Aminicenantales; family Aminicenantaceae; genus SOIA01. Next base: position 1,931 of record JAOUKO010000014.1, read on the forward strand.
ATCCGCAAACAGAACCCTTACCTGCTTCAGTATGCCCATAACCCTGTGGAAAGGAGATGGCTAAACCCTACGAAGTCATCGAGAAGGTTTTAATCTGCACTCTCAAATGTTAAAATGCTTCTTCTCAGTTGACTCATTATGTGTATGATTTCGTTAGAAACAGATCGAAATGACAGGCTGAGATAAAAAGTAAAATCCATGAAACCGCTTATTCTTCTGACTAATGATGACGGGTTTTATTCGGAGGGGATAGGATCGCTCTCCCGCTGCCTGAAAAGCCTGGGACAAATATACATCGTTGCTCCAGACAGGGAGAAAAGCGCCACTTCTCTCGCCCTCACCCTCCACCGTCCCCTGCGGGTCAAAAGAATCAAGCCCAAGGTCTATGCCGTAGATGGCACTCCCGCGGATTGTGTCTACCTGGCTCTGCAGAAGCTTCTTCCGCGAAAACCCACACTGCTCATCAGCGGTATCAATAGAGGCCCCAACCTGGGCCAACAGGATATTTCCTATTCAGGCACAGTGGCGGCGGCGATTCAGGGAAGCTTTCTCCGGATCCCTTCTTTGGCTGTTTCCCTGCTGCCGGACGAGAAACATCACTACTCCTTTGATCTCGCAGCCAGATTTGTCGCCTCACTTGTTGAGAAAGCACTTGAGAAGCCACTCCCGGAGACAACAACGCTCAACATCAACATCCCCCCGCCACCCGTAAAGGGGATAAAGATCGTCAAACTGGGACAGAAAAGGTATAACCCGGAGATCATCGAAAAGGAAGACCCCAGGAATAACATCTATTACTGGATCGGGACCGGGCATCCCAAAGCCGAGGGAGACAAAAACAGCGATGTCAAGATAATCACTGAAGGATACATCACCGTGACTCCTCTTCAGACCGACATGACAGACCGCAAATTCCTTCAAATTCCAACGTTCAAGGAAATTTTCGCTTCCATCGCCGATGAAATTTCTTAAAAAACTCTATGACTGGGTGCTTCACTGGGCGGAGACCCCCTACGGACCTCTTGCTCTTTTCCTCCTGGCCCTGGCTGAGAGCTCCATTTTCCCTATTCCTCCTGACCCTCTCCTCATAGCTCTCTGTCTGGGGGCCATAAAGAAATCCTGGCGTTTTGCCTTTTACACTTCTCTGGCCTCGATCATAGGCGGAGCGATCGGTTATCTTATCGGCTTCGGGATCTGGGAAGCTGTTGATTCCTTCTTCTTCAAATACGTTCCCGGGTTCACGGAAAGCCTGTTCGAACGGGTGACTGCGAATTTTCACGATTACGGTTTCTGGTACGTGTTCGCTGCCGGCTTCACTCCTATTCCCTACAAAGTCTTTACCATCGCCTCTGGAGTGTTCAAGCTCAACTTTATTCTCTTTCTGATCGCCTCTGCTATCAGCCGCTCCCTGCGCTTTTTTGTCGTGGCGGCCTTATTCCGAAAATTTGGACCGGGCATCAAGGGCTTCATCGAAAAATATTTCAATATCCTTGCCATCCTTTTCTTTATCCTTCTTATTGCCGGATTTCTGGTCGTCAAATTCATAGTAAAATAGAACAGGTCGCTTCAATATGGATCTTGCCCAATCAGAAGAAAAAATAATTGAAAATAAAAAAGAAACAGGGTTAAGGACTTGATTATCTTATTTTTTGATAGGCTCTTTGACAGGTTACGACAAGAAAGCACAACGCACTCAAGATGAAAGCAGCTGATAAACTCACCAGAATCCAGAAGGCACTGGATACACTCTCTGCCCATGAGACCGAATGCAGACTCTGTCCTCGGGATTGCGGCGCCAACAGGCAAAATGGGGAAAAAGGCTTCTGCCAGAGCGGGAATCTGGCCGCAGTATCCCACACTCTCCTTCACTACGGTGAGGAACCTGTCCTGAGCGGCTTCCCCGGCCAGACTGGCAAGAAAACAGCAAATGCCAGTCAACCGACCGGCTCAGGGACCATCTTCTTCTCTGGCTGCAACCTCAAATGCCTGTTCTGCCAGAATTATCAGCTGAGCTGGTTGAACCAGGGCAAGCCAGTCACTGATGAAGAACTGGCCCTGATGATGCTCGAGCTCCAGGAAAAAAATGCCCTGAACGTCAACCTGGTCTCGCCGAGTCATGTGATACTTCCCATCCTGAGAGCCCTGAAAATGGCTATCCAGAAAGGCCTCTCCATTCCCATTGTCTACAACTCCAACGCCTACGAGAAGGTTGAGGTAATCAGATGCCTGGAAGGAATCATCGATATCTATTTGCCTGATTTGAAATATTTTTCCCCTGGGCTCTCATCACGTTATTCCGCGGCTCCTGATTATTTTCTTCATGCCAGTCAAGCCATCCTGGAAATGTACTGCCAGCAGCCGACTTTGCGGCTCTCAGAAAGAAACACAGCTCTTGAAGGGCTGATCATCAGGCATCTGATCCTCCCCGGAGAGACGGCTGATTCCCTGGCTGTGCTGGAATGGATAGCCCATGACCTCAGTCCCTACGCTTGTCTGAGCCTGATGAGCCAGTATCATCCCTGCCATCAAGCTCCGCAGGAAATTCAGAGGAATCTTTCCCCTGAAGAATACAACACGGTCAGGGATAAAGCCGAAGAGCTGGGCTTCGAAACCCTTTTCATCCAGCCCGAACCTTTTTTCGATGAGGAACACCTCATCCCTGATTTCAACCTCAAATCCCCCTTCAAATGGTCACAAACAAAGAAGTATATTTGACAAACGATTCTGCCGTGTTATTTTATTAGGACGACCAAATGACCCGCTTGATTCGGAAAGATTATATTGGCGCCATAGATGTTTTTATATTGTCAATGCGAGCCTGAAGGGCGTGGCAATCTCTTTCTCTGAATGATTCTATTCTGCACGAGATTGTTTCGTTTCACTCGCAATGACATCTTGTTCAATGCGTTTATATGAGTAAGTTGCTTGGAGGCCAAACCCGAAAAAAAGACGATGAAGATCCTTTTCACCTGTAAAGAATTTCCCCATGCCAAGATCATCGGAGGGCCGATCATCATCTACAACCGTCTGAAATACTTCTCCAGAAATCACCTCGTTTCCCTGGCGGCATTCTCCAAAGAAGAAGATAAGGAATACATCCCGGAAGTGAAGCCGTTCTGCCATGATCTCCAGCTCGTATCCCTTCCTCCGCGGCGTCCAACTCTGAAGACCGTCCGGGATTTTTTCTTTTCACCCGTCCCCCACTATTTTCTCCGAGTCCATGGATCACAACAGATGGCCGCAACCATTGCGGACATGGTCCGGAAAGACAGGTACGATTTCGTCATCGCCGAGTACTCGGTCATGGGACAGTTCATCCATCGCAACCCGCTGCTTCCTCCGGTCCGGCGGGTGATGTCTGTCCATGAATGCTACTATCTGGCGAGGCGCAAGGCCTTCCGCCTTAACGCCTTCGGGCCGGCCAAGCTCCAGGAAGCCATAAACCTCAAAGGATTGAAAAAATACGAATTCGAGATGTACTGGAATGCGGATAAAGTCCTCACCCTGACTCCCCAGGGGAAAGATGAGCTCCTGGAAATCTGCCCTGAACTGGACATCTCTGTCGTCCCCCACGGCGTGGATGTGGAGAATTTCTCCTTCTCCGAGTTCACGGAAAAAGAGAAAATCATCGTCTTCGTCGGGAATTACCTCCACTATCCCAATGTGGATGCCGTCCTCTACTTTTACCAGGAAATCTGGCCGCGAGTGAGATCACGGCTTCCGGATGTCCGGTTCATCATTGTCGGTCAAGCTCCTCCTCCTGAGATTCAAAATCTCTCCGAGGATGAGGCCATCATAGTGACAGGCAGAGTGGACGATGTCCGCTCCTTCCTGAGAAAAGGACGGGTCTTCATCTGTCCGGTTAGACTCGGCGGAGGTTTCAGAGGAAAGATCCTGGAAGCCATGGCCATCGGACGTCCGGTGGTCTCTACGTCACTGGGCGCACAAGGGGTCCCCGTTCTCCAGAGGGAAAACATCATCGTCGCTGACACTCCCGATGAATTCGCCCAGGGCGTCCTGGATGTGATGAATGATGACCCGCTTTTCGAACGAATCAGGCAAAAGGCCCGAAAGATGGTGGAAGAAAAGTATGCCTGGGAGAAGGGCGTTCAGATCATGGAGGAAGTCCTGGAAAGGATGCTAAAGGAAAGGCCTCTTCCCAACTCAAAGGAGCAGTCAAAATGAAAATCACGATGGTCATCCCCAGCTACTGGGGCCGGAAAAAATCCGAAGGCTGGAGGTTGTCGGATTCTGTCTACGATCATCCCACTCCCCTTGATGAAGAAGGAACAGTCGGACGCGCCCTGAACAGTATCGCCGATCTCAAGAACAAAGATTTTAACCTGGTTGTCCTCGGTGTCTCCACAGCTGAAGATATCCGGGGGGAGGTCGAATCGAGAATCTCCGCAATCACAGCCAGCTCCATCTCTGGAGTAGAAACGCTCCTTTTTTCCTATTCCCATCTGGACATGGTCCACCATTACTTGACCGAGCATAAACAAGAACAATTCATCCCCTTGCTTCAGCTCAAAGGCTACTCCAACGTCCGGAACCTCTGTCTCTTCGCTGCCCATCTCCTGGGTTCAGAGGTTGCCGTCCTTATCGACGATGACGAGATCTTCGAGGACCCTCAATTCATGGAAAAGGCTCAGGAGTTTATCGGAAAGGAATTCGAGGGCGATGAAGTGCTGGCTGTAGCTGGCTACTACATCGATCCAGACGGCGATTTCCTCATCAACAAGGAAGCTTTCCCCTGGATGACTCACTGGAACAAGATCGACTGCATGAACCGTGCTTTCCAAGAGATTATCGGCAAAGAGCCGAGGCTGAAAGAGACGCCTTTTGTCTTCGGAGGAAACGCGGTTATTCAGCGCAAGCTCTTTAAGTCAGTCCCTTTTGATCCTTCCATCACCCGGGGAGAGGATATTGATTTTTTGATCAATGCCAGGATGTTCGGTTTTAAATTCTTTCTGGATAATCAGCTCTCGATCAAGCACAAGGCTCCGCCCAAGCCCCATCCCGAGTGGCAGAAAGTGAGAGAGGACATTTTCCGCTTTGTCTATGAGAAACGAAAACTCGACGCACAGGAGCCTGTCCCGGGAATGACAAAGGTCACGGCTGATGAGCTCGGCATCTATCCCGGGGAATTCCTGAAGGATGACCTGGAGGAACGCATCTTCCGTTCGAACGTCATGCTGGCCATGGATTATCTGATAAAAGGCGATCCAGAGAGTGCTGCAGAATGCCTGAGCAACATCCATCTTGCCAGGACACCGCCTTTCTCTGATAAGAACCCTTTCCAGAACCTCATCAAGCTTCAGAAAGAGTGGAAAAATCTGATGGAATTTTTCTCTTCAGAGAAAGTGTGTAAGGACGTATGCAGCCAACTCGGCTATCCGCACGGATAACCTTCAAAGGCTTCTTCTTCGCAAATAACCAAAAGAACGGATTCAGTGAAATCATTTTATTTCCAGCTATTGGCAAAGGTTTTGGGAAGTAGCTGAAGCGACCATATCAGGTTTAGCCTTCGGAATTCGCTCTTCGAGGGAATCCGACAGAGTCGGACGGCGAGTATGTATTGAGTCTGTCTTGCATAAAGGGAATGTAGAGGAAGAAACACTCCGCTATAGGGATGAGTAGGAGCAGCCGAGCGAGTTACGCAGCCGCCGAGAAGAGCGAATGGAGAATGGCGTTAAAAATCTGATTGAGAGCTAAGTTACTTCCCAAAACTTATGCTTACTATGCCAAAATCTTAATCATGGAAAAAAGATGCTTGCGATTCAGGACTTTCTTTTGACGGGCAGGTATACTTTTGACCGGGGAAGGATGTTTTCCGGCACACCCAGGGCAGAAGCCAGCTCGCGGAGTTTGTCCTGGATCTTCTGTATATTATCAGGCCCCATGCGGAGAAGGTATTTCTGGGCCTCGCTCAGGTTCTCCAGCCCCGGATCAGCGATGGCATAGGATATCACTTTTCTTTCCAGGAGCATATCTCCCCGGACCACGGGGACTTTGAGCAACTCCACTATGGCCCCGAACAGCGCCTCATTAAAATCCTCATCAGGATAGCCTAATTCCCCGTAAGCTTCCTGGATGAGAGGCTTGGCTCGCCAGTAAAGAGCCACGGTCTGTTCAGCATCCAGGGAGCTGAAGACATCAGCAACAATGTCATATCGTTTGTATCCCGCAGGATCGGCGTAATAACGTCGGTTCCGGACTCTGACCTTGAATTCCCCTTCAGGAGTGAAAAAGTCAATCTGCGGACGGGGGCTCAATCCGTTGGCTATGTTATCCACAGCTGCTGTAAACTTTCGGATCAATTCCTTGCTTTTTAACCAGGACTCCAGCTTCTGGTGGGTCGATAGCCCTCCAGCTAGACCCCGCATAACTTCATCGCTTTTATCAAGCTCGACCTGAAGGGGCTCTCCGGCTTCTTCTCCCGCCACGGGCTCCTCTTGGGGAACCTGAACAGCCTGTTCCTCGACAACCTCTTGAACAGGAAGCGCTTCTTTAGCCCTGTCTCGGATGAAAAAATAATAGACAACCACGACCAATGCCACCACTACAATAACCAGACTTCCGGTAAGAATGACTTTTTTTTGTTCTTCCATCCGGCTTCTCCCTTTCTCCGTCAAGCCGACTCCCATTCCCTAGGGCATTTTTCCCAATATTTAAAAACAACAATACGCAAAATAAGAGACATCATTATATATACAGAAAGAGGAATCTACAACTTGTATTATCCCCCTCCGGACCATTCTATTTAATTCCCTTCCAGATAGAGTGGATAAAATACACGGGAATGGCGTTAAAAATCCGAAGGGAGCAACGCCATTTCCGTGTATTTTAGTCATTAAACTATACACACTGAATGGAAGATATCCTTCTATTTGAATTCCTTGATGTGAATATCCCCCGAAGCGGAGTATAAGGAAATATAAGTTCCTCCCTCTCCAAGCTCGAAAGCGACTTTTTCCGAAGAAGGGATTTTTTCAGGAAAAAAGGCATTAACGACCTTTCCGGAAGGAGCATTTGCTTCCACACTCGCCCGGACAGTGCTCTCAAGACAAAGAACGATATCCCCGTTCTCCGTGGATATCCTGACTTCGTCCTCACTCCGAAGGTCCACAAGGTCTGCCTCAACAGACCCCTCGCCCAGAGAGACGAGAAGAGAGCCTGAAAAATTCTCAACCTTCACGTTTCCTTCTGTCAACTCGATAACAATCTCACCGTACAAATCAGCGACGACAATATCCCCTGTTCTGGAGACGATATTTTTCAGGTGGATATGATGAGGGACATTCAGATAAAAATCATAGGCAGGGAGGTTTTCACCCCGTCTCGCAGGCTGGACCCTGATTTTAATGAAATCCTCGAACTTATCAAAATCTATCTTTGGAACCACACGCCACCACGGCTGCCACCTCGTCAGCCAGGAGGGTGAGCGGGTGACGTTTCTTTCTACATACATTTCCAGCTCGTCTCTTTCCCACCCGATAATCTCCACATTGCCGTTACCACTCTCCAGAGAAAGAGTCCCGCCCGGTCTTAAGGAAACGGACTTATGGTATTCAGCCAAAGAGCGGCCAACCTGATAGCCAGGAAAATCTCCCAATGAAACGATGCACGAACTTATAAAAGGAAAGGCAGCCATGAAAAGGATGGCAATGTGAACAAGCCGTTTAATCCTTTTTTTCATTTTGACTATTATTATACGGATTTGACAGGGCGAAGTCCTTAAAATTTATTCTCCCTCACCTCAAAAAAATGAAATTTATGATTTCTTCGACTTTTTTCTTGAATCGAACCTTGAAATTTGTCATAGTTTATTCTCGAACTGCAAATGACTCCCGCAAGTTCTTGTCGGTCTTTAAAAGAGTGACCTCTTCGATGAGTACATCCATGCTTTTCTCAGGCGGCAGGAGAAAGTCATTAACAGGAAATACCATTTCCCTGTTCCCCTTCACTGCCTTTTCTCAAGGAGGTTAACATGGGCGGTTTATTCGGCGTTGTTTCCAGAGAAGACTGCGTGGACGACCTTTTCTTCGGAACAGACTATCATTCTCATCTCGGCACGAGAAGAGGCGGGATGGCTGTTAAGAATCCAGAAGGATTCATCAGGTATATTCACAATATCGAGAATGACCAGTTCAGGTCAAAATTCGAACAGGATATCCAGAAGATGAGCGGGACCAAAGGGATAGGAGTGATCAGCGATGACGATGACCAGCCTCTGCTCATTCGCTCTCATCTGGGAAAATACGCCATCGTGACAGTCGGCGTCATCAATAATGCAGATGAACTGATGAAAGAGGTGTTCGACAGAAGGATGATCCATTTTGCCGAAATGAGGGGTGGAGAGGTCAACCCTACCGAGCTGGTCGCTGCCTTGATCAACCAGGAATCGAGTTTCGAAGAGGGAATCCGCAGCGCCAATGAAGCCATCGAGGGCTCATGCTCTCTCCTGCTGCTGACAGAAGAGGGAGTTTATGCAGCAAGAGACAAGCTGGGAAGGACTCCGGTAGTCATCGGCGAAAAAGAAGGGAGTTTCGCCGCTACGCTGGAAACATGCGCCTTCCCCAACCTCGGCTTTGAGATAAAAAAATTCCTCGGACCCGGAGAGATCGTTCTTATGACCGAGGATGGCGTGGAACAGAAAAAACCACCTGGAGAAAGGATGCAGATCTGCGGCTTTCTCTGGGTTTACTACGGGTACCCGGCTTCAACCTACGAGGGGATCAACGTCGAAAGCGTAAGAAACAGGTGCGGAGCGATTCTGGCAAAAAAAGATAACATCGAGATCGATATGGTCGCCGGCATCCCTGATTCGGGAATCGGACACGGCCTGGGCTACGCCGGCGAAGCAAGCATACCTTTTAAAAGGCCGTTCGTCAAGTACACTCCCACCTGGCCGCGGAGTTTTATGCCCCATGACCAGAGCATCAGAGACCTGGTGGCCAAGATGAAGCTCATCCCGATCAAAGAGCTGATCCAGGGAAAAAAGGTGCTCTTCTGCGAGGATTCCATCGTCAGAGGAACTCAGCTCAAGGACACCATCCAGAGGCTCTACGACTGTGGTGCGCAGGAAGTGCATATGAGACCAGCATGTCCCCCGCTCACTTTTGGATGCAAATTCCTGAATTTCTCGAGGTCAAAATCAGAGCTGAACCTTGCGGCCCGAAAAGCCATAAAGGAGATAGAGGGAGACGAAAGCAAAGATTTAAAGGAGTATTCCAACGCCGACACAAAAAAATACGAGGCGATGGTGGAAAAGATAAGAGAAAGGTTAAGACTAACTTCACTCAAATATCAAAGACTCGAAGACCTGGTAGAGGCCATCGGTCTCCCCAAAGAAAAGGTATGCACTTACTGCTGGGATGGTGTCGACCTGAAATAAACCCGCAGGTCGGAGCGCCCCAATACGAGAAAAAGGCTTTTCATTTCAATAAAGATGAAAGCTTGAATTTGAGGAGCGTCTCTGTTTCCTGTTTCTTTTCTTCCGATTCCACTTCTTTGTACTCCGCCTCAAGTTTAATATGCTCGTTTTCCCCATAAAGCCTGAGTTGTATTTCTGTTTTCTGGTAGCTCCAGAGTGAATTGTACTCCAGGTGCCCCAGGCTGAGGGCGAATCCCCATTTGGAGTAATCTTCTTTATACTGAGGATTGAGCCAGTTGATGTTATCCAGCGGAGGCTTTCCATGGACCTCGGCCAAATATTCTTTGACCTTTTTATAATCCCTGAAATAATCATTCTTGTATTCATGCTTCACAACAAAATTGTATTTGCCCTTGATTAACCTGTCCTTTTCAAAAATGTACTCGATGAAGCAGTCCATCTCCTTTATCCGCTCTTGGTACATCATCATCTCCAATTCACCCAACTCAACCATCTGGTCAGGAGCACCTTCCAGCCTGATGACCTCCTCTTTGCTCATCCCCCATCTCGCTTCTCTGAACTGCTTCTCCTGCTTATCTTCCTCATAAAGGGTGGCGATATTGGTCACTACAAAAAGCCTTTCCACATCAGAATCGTGGACATACCCCGCTTTCGTCCCTGATTCTTCAGAGGTAAAAATGACCTGGTTCCATACTCTTTTAAACTTCCGGGTATGGCGCAGGGTGAGGAGGGCTCCCTTTTTCACAGTGGCAACGACGGGGCTGTTTTTATCCGGATCGAGGTAGATATGGGCTGTCTCGGAAGATACTCTCAGCATCTTCTTGTCAGCCAGGAGCGGCCCGGAGAGGAAAGAGAGAAGCAGGATCAAAAGGATGGCGCTGCGACCGATTATTCTCCAAGACTGCGAAATTATCATTTATCCAGCATCTGTCGCAAAAACAGTATTTTTGACATCAGAGAGGCGAGCATCCGAAGAAATCTTTCCTTCGGATTCCCGTCTTCTCTCCCGTTGCTCAGGCTTATACTAACAATAGGCCTTGAATCTGACAATCCTCCTTTGGGATGATTTTGAACAGGATATTTTATCACCCATAAAGGTGTGTCTATTCTTTCTGGATTAGATCATGAAGTATTTTGAGCCCTTTTGCGACATCGGTCTTCAGGTTCACCCGAAGAACTCGTCGGCCACGCTCCTTGAGAGCCCTGTAATCTCCTTCAGCCTGAGCTTTGATCAGATTTCTGAAATCATAACCGCTCTCAGGGACAGGCAGACCCATACCTGGCTCATCAATGATCTGAAGGAAAAGGCCTGTATTCTGTCCTCCCTTATGAAGCTGGCCGGTGGAATGAAGAAAACGGGGACCAAAGCCCAGGGTTGTGGCTGAACGAGTACGATGTAAAAGCTCCAGCCTGATATCTTGAAGAGCTCTGGTCGTCTTTGGCGTCGGAGCAAGATAAGCCTGGAGTGCGATGTAATCCCTGGGTTTTGACTGGCTCAGCCACTCTTTCAAGGCTTGATCAAGCGCTTCGGAATCGTCTATTGACCATGTATCTACAGCACTCTCTTCCGCTTTTTTGCCTCCCTTTTCCATAGCCTTCCCGGTGAAATCCTTGGCCAACTGAACGTCGGGTTGATTGAAAGGATGGATCCCGAGCACAGAGCCGGCTGAGGCCACAGCCACCTCCCAGGAAAAAATCTCCCGGCCCAGGTCGAATTTATCCTTCAGCTCGATCTGGATTAGAGGATGACCAGCTTGCTTTAAGGCATTCATCCGCTCTTCCATCTCCCTGTCATCCTCTCCCTTCAGAGTCAGAAAGACAAACAGTCTGTCCTGGCCGTAATCCTCAGAGGAAACAGAGGGTTCACCAGCAACCGGCAATATCCCTTTTCCGTCCTTCCCTGTGCTTTCAGCAATCAGCTGCTCCAGCCAGTCAGGAAAGCTGCTGATCGATGAAGAAGCAAAGAAGGTCAGTTTATCCCGTTTTTTTGCGATTTCACCCAGGGCCGCTCCCAGGATGAGGCCCGAAGCTTTCTCCTCCGAGATAAAGAAGGCGCTGTTCTCAGATGCAATCCTTGCCCTGTCCAGCAATCTATGGACATCCATTCCAATCAAGGCTGCCGGGACCATCCCGAAGTAAGTGAAGGCAGAGTAGCGGCCTCCAACATCTGGATTGGCTTCAAAAACTCTTCGAAAGCTTCTTTCGATAGCCAGCTTCTGAAGAGGACTTCCAGGATCAGTGATGGCTACGAAATGCCGACCAGGCTGTTCAACTGCCTGGCTCACCTTGTTCCAGAAATACCGGGATAAGGAGAGAGTTTCCAACGTGGTTCCTGACTTACTTGAAACAAGAAAAAGCGTTCGGTTCAAATCAAGTTTTTCCTCGACAGAAAAAACGGCAGAAGGATGCGTACTGTCCAGGACAAACAACTGCGGATAACCGTCTGCGTTGCCGAACGTCTTCTGGAAAACATCCGGAGCCAGGCTCGAACCCCCCATTCCGAGGAGAACGAAATGGCGCATTCCCTCATCCTTGACCTGTTCGGCAAAAGAGACAAGCTCTTCCAGCCTGTCATGCATCATCTCCGGAAGCGATAGCCAGCCCAGCCTGTCCGTGATCTCAGGTCGCGTTTCGGAAAACCAGAGTGTCGGGTCTTTGGACCACAGCCTTCGAGAGAAATTCTGACTTTTCCAGAGCTTCAACCTCTCATCAACCTGAACTTGAAACTCCCCGATCTTAAATATTTGATAATCACTCATTCAATTGTTGATCAAGAATGATGACAGGTCATGTGAAATCAAGTCTATCTAATTGAACCTGTAAATGAATCCCGTGAAGCGGGGCACTTTGTATGATTTCATGACCTTTTTTATAATCTCTATGAAAACACCTTTACTGTTCCTCAAGTTCTCGCTCAGGACTTCGACCGGTGTCGGCTCTTCCTTCACCCCGTTGGCGTAATCCACTCCAAAACCGATGAGCGCGAAGGGGATTTCGAGCTCTCCGGCAAGGACGATCTCCGGACCTGCTGTCTGGCTGACAAATGAAGCAAAACTTTGCAGCATGCGGATCTCTGGCTTTGAATTGAAGCGGGGACCGCAGGCGTGGGCATAGACAGCATCTGTGATCGGGTCGTCTGCGGCAGCGATGACCTGCTGCCTCAACTCTTCGGAAAAGGGGTTGGAGAAAATATAATGTCCTTTTGACCTCTCCTCCGCATCATTATATATATATATAGAGCAGGCTTCACCGCTCGGCAGACGATTGTCAGGGAAATACAGGTCATCGAACACAGCCGGCCTGGCCAGGGGAAGGCCGGGATCCAGCACTCCGCAGACAGTGGTGGCGATGATCGCTTGAGTATCCAATTCCTTGAGAGCCATCAGGTTGGCCCGGTAATTGATCATGTTGGGCAGCAGGCTGTGCCTTTTGCCGTGCCGCGCAAGAAAAGCCATTTTCCTCCCCCCGATGATTCCAGTCCTGATGGCAGCTTTCCCGAATTTGGTCTGGATTACTTTATTATCCCCTTCTTTGAGGTCGGGAAAATCGTAGAATCCAGATCCGGATATGACGGCCAGCTCGATCATTCCACTCCTCCCTGACTCAAAACGAACATGCTCTTCTCTGAATCAAAAAGATCCTATCTATACTATCTCGAGGACTTTGCGCTCTAGCATTATTAACAAAGCGACTGATGAAAGTCAATTATCCTGGATTATAAAAAAAAATGGGGACTGTCCCTTTTAGTCATCATTTTACAGAAGAGAGGGACTGTCCCTTTTTGAGAAAAGAGAATATAGTATCGGCAGATCTTGTGAGCAATCCAGGGAGCTGGTTTTGCGGCTTACAGGCCTTAAACCTGTGATTCCCAGCACCAATCAGAAGCCGGGCGTGATCGTGAACTGGAAGTACCAGCCTTTGATGGGCCTGTCCAGGGGATGGACATAATCCAAGCCCAGGATGATGAACCCAAAAAGGTTGGTGCGCAGTCCAACACCCAGACTGCGGAGGAGCTGCCGATCCCCGCCGATGAACCAGGCTCTATCGTCATTCCTGTTGCCGTCCTGGTCGAAATCACCATCCGTCCAGGCTACTCCGGCATCAAAAAAGGCAATAAAATCCACAGGAAAGACTCCGTAATAGCCCTTGCCGATTCCGAGAACCTGGAACAAAGGAAAACGGAGCTCCACATTGGCCAACAGCATCTTGCTGCCAAACAGCTGGTTGAAATCAAAAGGATCGGTCTCTGAATAGACCTCGTCCACACTGAATGAACTCCAGTTGTAGCCGCGGATAAGAGTCTCATAGCCGATAAAAAGCGGATAAAGCCGGTAATCCTCAGCACCCTTCCCATAGCGGCCGTAGTGCAGGAGACGGAAAGCCAGCGTGAACGGCCGGACTGGCATGAGATACCGACGATAGTCGGCAAGAAATGAGTAGTAATCAATCGTGCCCGTCAGAGGAGTGACCTCGAACCGGTAACTCTGCCCGAGAATAGGACTTGTCGCTCCGTAAAAAGCGCTGTCGTACACAAAAGCAGCAGAGGCAAAGCCAAAATTAATACTGGGAGGCGCGTCCAGTTTTTCCCTGTCTCTATAGATCAAGAACCCGTCAACAAGAGAATAGGCCCGGGTATAGACCTCCCGGTCAAAATCGATCAACTGGTAGCCAGCAGAGAGCTCGAAACGCCGGACTTGGTTGAAAGGATAAGCCGCGAAGGCGGATAGCTGATAGTTGATCTGGCGGTAGATCAATTCTTGCTCGACATAGGCAGGCTCGCCAAACTCATCACTGATTCCAGCGATATAACCTCCCGTGATATAGGGAATCCGCTGGGCAACAGCTCCCCAATTCAGCCGGCGATAGGTGTTCTGATACCCAATCAGCGCGGCCGAGTCCTCAACCCGGTTGTTCAGCTGCAGCATCCCGGCCACGTTGTGATAGCCAAGCATATCGCTGAAGAAAAGAGCCACTCCTCCTGCAGCAAAGGTGCCGTACCTGTCGACTCCCATGGCGACCTGAGGCTGACTGATATAATCCAGCTTGAGCTTTGGTTTATAATCACTGACGGCATACTCAGTCCTATCAGGGAGCCCGAACAGAGGATTTTTGAGCAAGTCCAGAACCTCTCCTTCAGGCTTCGTGCGAGGGGGAAGGACTGAAGGCTGTGTCTCTTCAGGAAAGTGTTCAGGTTCTCTGCCTGCTAAAACCTCTGGGGAATCGACGGTGTAAATGTTGTATTTTTCGTCTTCGTAAACACAGTAAGCCAGGCGCTGGATGTTTTGCGCAGCGGAAAGAGCCGGGCTGACAGCCATGATGCCGCTAACTCCTGTGTAAAGGTTGGTGACCTGGAAAACATGCTCGCTCTCCAGGTCTACTCTATAGATATTCGTGATGCCGTTAGGGTCAGAGAGAAAATAGAGGCTTTTTGAATCAGGTGACCACTGGGGATTGATGTTCTTGGCGTTGCTGAAACCAGGCACCCTTCCTATCTCTTCTGTTTCCGGGTCCAGCAAAGCCAGCTGATAATTCCCGATATTCAGGATGGAAAGGTCTGTGGAGAATCGATCGGTAACAAAAGCAATCGTCCGCCCGTCGGGCGACCAGGCGGGGTAAAGGTCCGCATACGGGTCATCGGTCAACTTCTTCAGAGTGCCGGCTCCGAGGTCGTAAACGAATATATCCGTTAACCCACCCTCGAGTGCCGAAAAAGCCACGAAACGTCCATCAGGGGACCAGGTCGGGTTCAGAATCTCTCCCAGGTGCGGGAAATCCACTTCTTTCTCAGTCTTCCCTTTCTTCACGTTGATCAGAGTGAGGACAGGCTGTCCTTTACTGATGGCACTGAAGATGAACCGCTCTCCCTCTGCATCCCAGCATCCCGATGACTTGATGAACTGCAAGCTTTCAAAATGAGGGTCCACGGCTGTCTGGATAAGTTTCCGTTCTATCTTTCCCGTTTCAGCATCGGCGAGATACATATCGATCGAGAAAAGGTCACGGGTAGAAAGGAAGACGATCTGTTTGCCGTCCGGGCTGAGAGCGGGTGATACGTTCAGCCTGTTTTCTTTGGTGCCCTGGAACAGAAGACGGCTGAATCGATCCGCTGTCTGAGTCTTCTCTATTAAAGGCATATAAGCTTTGTTCATCGATTCATGCCAGTCTTTGCTGAGTTCTTCCAGAGAAACACCCAGTATCTTCCTGATCGTCCCCTCATATTCTCCGGTTCTGCTGATGGACTTCATCAGCCTCGGTACTGCTCCATCTCCCCATCTCCCTGTGATGTAGGCCCAAAGGGATTGGCCATAGCGATAAGGAAAATATTTATAAGGATTTTCCATCTTTTTCACTGTGGGGAGTTTCTTCCTCTGAGTGGCATCGCGCATCCACATGGCCGTATTGGGGTCGACCGGCCCGATGGAGAGATACTCGGCCAGGCCTTCGATAAGCCAGAGCGGAACCCGCATAGCCGCCGATGAACCCGCGGAATATCTCGGAGCTTCCTGGGCGGTGAGGTCGAACTGAAAAGCATGGACGAGCTCGTGTCCGATGACATGGTCAGATTCGGCCAGTGATACACCCAGGGGAAGGACGATCCTCCTCTTGAACATCTCGGTCACTCCGCCTGTTCCCTCGCCCAGGATTCCTGGGATGGCCGATGTCTGTTGGAAATCCGGAGAGCTGGTGTAAAGAATCATGGGCTGCCGGCCTCTGAGCTGATGGTTAAAAATCCGGGACAGCCGGGCATACCACCTTTCGGCCATTTGAGCAGCCTGAAACGCAGCCTCTCTCTTTTCAGGGTAGAAGTAGATATCGAAGTGCTCAGTATGCATGACCTTAAACTTGAAGGTCTCATACTGCACCTTGTTCTGCCCGAAGTACTGGGCATTCAGGAAAGAGACCATCATTCCCATGCCCAAAACAAGGAGCAGGGATACAATAAAAAGTCTGAATCTATGTGAAAACATCATGATTTCCTCCTGCATCTCCCAAACATTTCCTATTTATCCTATAGGCTATATGCATATTTTAAACGATTGGTCGGGCAATTTCAACCTCGTCGATGAGACAAACATCTTTAACCTTCCCTTTGTATTATTATAAACTGACTCAGGCCATTTTTCCAATATTCCATCCTTCTCGTAAGCATTTCTGCTTCCATGATAAGGGAAACATCTGACCTAATGGGAAACTGCGGCGGCGGTTCCCCTGCATCCGAAGCCCATGGTGGAGGGTGGGAGGGTCTTGGCTTGGATGGAGGGGAACTGGCGCTGTAACAAATTACACCTCCATAATTAACTTGAGGAGTTCTCTTCCAGCTAGTATGAGTGAAATACACGGGAATGGAAGAAGCGACCTTGAAGATTTAGCCTTACCGAACCGTCCACTGAGGGAAGCCGATGAAATCGGCCGCCGAGTATGTTTGAGCAGGTGAGGATCTATCTGATGAAAAATAATTGAGTACGGACATCCGTTTGGAAGTGACATACTTGAGTGCGGAGTTACGCAGGCGCCGAGGGGGGACGGTGAGGGAATGGCATTAAAAATCTGAAGGGAGCAAAGCTATTCCCGTGTATTTTACTCATAAAATTACCGATACACAAAATGGAAGAGACCATGGACTCTTCCTCAGATCCGGATGAATATTTTGTTCCTGTAGAGAGGGATCATGATCCCAATCCAGATCAGGATGAGCAGGAAAGGAAAGACCAATGACCCGTTGATATATCCGGCCCAGGGAACGAGAAGGTGATTGTAGATAAATTCCTTGAAGGATAATACTTCGCCGCCGGAAGAAACTCTGACCAAGCCCATAAGCTTGGCCATCAGGGACGAGCAGACATAGACAGTGATGGCATTTGTCCCGAAAATAAGAAATGGAATGGCCCACTTTTTGACTCCCAATCCCTCTATCAACCAGAAGCAAATCCCGAGAAGGAGCAGGGCCGCCCCGGCGGTGAAAAGGACATAGGTGCTCGTCCAGAGCTGCTTGTTGATGGGAAAGAGCGGATGAAGGAGGAGCCCGCTCAATATCAACCCGAATCCGCCGATAAAAAGGCCTCCTATTTTCCCCAGCACTGTCCGTGAAGAGCGCAGCCAATCGCCTGTCAGAGTGCCCAGCAGAGCAGTGGCGATGGCCGGGAATGTACTGAGGATACCTTCCGGGTCAAAACCCGGTTTATACAGATGCCCGGCAAGGATTTTGGTATCGATATAGGCGCAGAGATTCCCCTCATATTCCAGGACTCCGGCTCCATAGCCTGGTACAGGAACAAGCTTCATCACTATCCAGTACAAGGTCAGGAGAGAGAAGACCATGATCATCCTGCCCCGGCTCTTCAGCTTGAGGAAAAGCAGTGAAGAGAAAAGGTAACAGATGGCAATGCGCTGGAGCACGCCGGGAATCCTGAGGGTGGAGAAATTGAAGCGAGGAATGAGGGCCAGAAGGAGTCCCAGAGCAAAGAGGATCAAGGTCCTTTTCACTATTTTGAGATAGAGGTCGCCCCTGGCAGCGTTCTGTTCGAGCCTGCTCGAAAAAGAAAGAGAGATGGAAACGCCGACGATGAAGAGAAAAAAGGGAAAGACAAGGTCTGTGGGCGTCCAGCCGTGCCACTCCGCATGCCGCAGGGGAGCGTAGACGTACTTCCAGCTCCCGGGATTATTGACCAGTATCATTCCGGCGATGGTCAGCCCGCGGAAAGCATCCAACGAGAGGAGACGTTTTCCTGTCAAAATCCTGAGCCTCTTCAGCTTCTCTAAAAATGGAAAGAGGTGACCGGGATGCCACCTCTTACTTGGGAATGTATACCCTTTTTTTCTGATTATATCAACCCGCTGAGGAACGAGTTTTCCTTATGTGGTCTTCTTCTCTTCGTTCTTTCCAGAAGAAACCTTTTCCTTTAAAAGCTCGCTGATCCCGGCAATACTTCCCAGGATGCCCGAAACCTCGTAAGGCAGGAAGACTCTCCTGAATAGCTGTCAAAAAAAATGAAAAAAATACATTTTTTTGGGAAGAAAGGTCTTGAATTCAGTTCAAATATTGCTATAATGATGGGGTCTTTGGGGGGACGAATTGCAGAAAATCTTATCTGCTTTACGAGTATTCATATTATTTCCGATTAAAACCTTCATTATTTTTCTGCTGATATTCTCTGTGCTTAACATTGGTCTCCCTCAAAAAGACCCGGTCAGAATCATAAACCTCAAAATCGCAACAGACGAAGAAGTGAGGGCCAGCCTGACATGGAAATCAGATATTAAAAAATTAGTCAAAGCTGTCTCAAAAGACTTTGATCGGCATTTCGGCATCCAGTTTAAAATAAAAAGGTGCGAAAGCTGGACTTCAGACAACGCTAACAGTACGACTTTTGATCTGTTGAATGATTTGAGAAAAAAAGTGCTTCATGATGACTGTGATATCGTGGTTGGCTTCACTGCCCAGGATGATATTAAAAATGATCTGTTTGGCGCCGCAACTTATCTGCATGGGTATATAGTCATAAGAGAATTAAGCTCCATGTCAATGATGGAAATAATGCTCAAGCATGAAATCTGTCATTTATTCGGAGCGGCTGACATCCATGAAAAGAATTCAATCATGAACATCAAGACTCACGGTCAAGAATTTGATGAATTTACCAGCCGAATAGTCCTTTCCAACAAGTTTCGGAGTTTTAATTCAAATAATTTCCCTTTGTCCAGAGACAAATTGGAGGAAGCTATTTCCATTTACGAGCAGAGAAAGATACTCAACCCCAAGGAAACAGATATTCATTTTTTATTAGCCATTTTCTATCTGGAAAAGCAAGACCATGAATCCACGCTGAGAGAATGCTTCCAAGTCATTCAAATAATCCCTGACTCACCTGATGCCCTTCATCTTTTAGGCATTGCCTACAGAAGACAGGGAAAAATAGACCAAGCTCTAGATGAATACCAGAAGGTCCTTCACCTGCAACCATCGCTCCCTGAGATCCACTATAACCTGTATCGCCTACACAAAAAAAGGAATGATCGAAAGGGCAATCCATGAATACACTGCGGCTCTAGAACTCAATCCGAATTATGTTGATGCCTACTCGAACATAGGCGATCTCTATGTCGAAAAAGAGATGGCTGATGAAGCCATTCGATATTGTCAAAAAGCATTAGAAATCAACCCGCAATCAGCCAAAGCGCTCTCCCACTTGGGAGCTGCCTACATACTCAAGAGTATGTTCAGGGAAGCAGAGGTGGTTTCAAGAAAAGCATTAGAGATCGACTCCAACCTTGAAGAATCCCACAACAACCTAGGCATTATCTACATTAATAGAAAAATGTTCGACCAAGGAATCAGCGAATACACTCAAGCCATAGAGATAAATCCTGATTACGCTAAAGCTCACCATAACCTTGGACGAGCTTACTACCTCAGAGGGCAGATTGACAAAGCCATTGATGAATACAGGGAAGCCATCCGGCTAAAACTAGATTATTATACCGCCTATTCCAACTTAGCCACTGCTTATCTGGAAAAGGGCATGGCCGAAGAAGCCATCCAAGAACTCAAGAATGCGATTCAGATAAAACCGGATTACGGTATTGCCTACAACAATCTTGGGTACATCTATCTGAACAAAAAAATGATAGAAGAAGCTGAAACCGCGGCTCACAAAGCCATTACGCTCAATCCAGAACTTCCCGAGCCATATAATCTTCTGGGAATCATCTTTGAACTCAATAACAGAGATGACGAAGCACAGATTGAATTTAATAAAGCCATACAACTCAAACCCGATTATCTTGAGGCCCATCTCAACTTTGGCCATCTTCACTTTAAAAGGAACCGGCTTTCAGATTCCGCTTCTCACTACAAGAAGGTTATTGAGATCGATCCACATGTCGGGCAAGCGTATAACAACCTGGCAGCGATCTTCTTCTATCAAAAAAAATATAGTCTGGCACTGGAATACATAAAAAAGGCAGAGCTGCAGGGCTTTAATGTCCATCCGGAATTTAAAAAAAAGGTTTTGAGCCTGCTCAAACAGGATTGAGTGAAATCTAATCTCATTCATCTCTCACTCCTGCATAATTGAAAGAGCCGAATTGATTTATGATATAATCTCTAAAAAGGAAGCCTTTGTTTAAATATTCTTTAGAGAGACCTGCCTGTCCTGTCTTATTGAAGGGAATATTAATCTGCTTTCTCCTCTTCCCCTTGATGTCTGAATTTTGCTTTTGCCAAACCCAGCCCCTCCGAATAGTGAATCTTAAAATCACCGCAGACGAAGAATTCAGGATGAAAAACAGGCTGACCTGGCGTTCCGACATCAAACAACTGGTCATGAATGTTTCCAAAGACTTTGAAAAACGTTTCGGCATACGATTCAAGCTAGGAACAATTGACCACTGGGTCTCAGATGTCGCCCAGGACACCATGCTCGGCCTGCTGAATGAGTTGAGGAAAAAAGTTCCTCAGGAGGGCTATGACATCGTTCTTGGACTCACCTCTCAACACGGCCTCACCCATGACCTGTCAGGAGCAGCGACTTATCTCCACGGGTATATCCTGTTAAGAGAACAGGACACAAAGTCAGTCATGAAGCTTATGCTCAAGCATGAACTCTGTCATCTGTTCGGAGCGGCTGACCTCAACGAGAAAAGCTCGATCATGAACAGCAGGAATCCCGGTAACAATTTTTGTGAATTTACGAATCGAATCATCCTCCTCAACAAACACAGAAGCTTCGATCCCTATGTCTTCCCTCTCCCTGAAGAAAAACAGGATGAGGCCATTTCCATCTATGAAGAAAGGAAAAAACTGGACCGCAAAGAAATCGATATCCACATCCTTCTGGCCATCTTTTACCTGGAAAAAAAAGACTACGGTTCAACTGTAAATGAGTGTCTTCAAGCCAAGCAACTGGACCCCGATTCTCCGGATGTCCTTAATCTTACCGCCATTGCCCTTCGCAGACAGGGAAAAATCGATCAAGCCATCCAGGAATACCAGAAAGCCATCCTCTTACAGCCGAACCTTCCTGATGTCCACTATAATCTGGGCATTGCCTATTCAAAAAAAGGAGAAACGGCCAAGGCCTTAGAGGCTTATCTCAAAGCAATCGAGCTCAACCCGAATTACGCCAGAGCCTATTCCAACCTGGGCCATCTCTACCTGGAAAAGAGGATGGTTGATGAAGCCCTAGAATATACTCTAAAGGCTCTGGAAATCTATCCTCGACTGGATAAAGCCCTCTGCAACCTGGGCTCGGCCTATATCCTCAAGAATATGTTCAAAGAAGCTGAATCGGTCACCCTCAAGGCCTTAGAAGTCAACTCAGAGCTCGAAGCGGTTCACAACAACATGGGCATCATTTACATGAATAAAAAAATGACCGACAGAGCTATTGAAGAATATCTCAAGGCGGTCCAGATAGAGCCCGAATTCGCCGAAGCCCGCCATAACCTTGGCCGCGCCTATTTGATCATTGGACAGGTAGACAAGGCCATCGACGAGTTCAAAGAGGCCATAAAGCTGGATACTGACTATTATAAAGCCTATTCCAACCTGGCCAGCGCTTATCTGGAAAAAGGCATGACCGATGAAGCTCTAGAGAGCTGCAAAAAGGCCATCGAAATAAATCCCGAGTATGAAGCCGCCTACTCCAACTTGGGCCTTGCCTATCTCAAAAAAGGGATGTTGAAGGAGGCAGAGGCAGCCAGCCTGAAAGCCATCTCCCTGGATCCCGACCTCCCCGAACCGCATAACCTTCAAGGGATCCTGCTGGAAAAAAAGGCAAGGCTTGATGAAGCTGAGGAGGAATACAGGAAAGCCGCCAAGTTGAATCCCGACTACCTCGAAGCTCACCTCAACCTCGCCAACCTGTATTTCAAAATGAACATCTTGGATGATTCAGCTCTTCACTACAGGAAAGTCGTAGAAATCAACCCTTCCAATGCCCAGGCTTACAACAATCTGGCCGTCATTCTTTTCTACAAGAAAAAATACGATGATGCCTATGAATACCTCAAAAAAGCAGAAGAGGCGGGCTTGAATGTCCATCCGGAATTCAAGAAGGAAGTCCTCCGCTTGTTGAAAAAAAGGCAGATGAAGCGAGAGAGCCTATTTCCGCTTCCTCCTCCAATCCCTCACGTTGGTCCAAACTGATCCCGCCAGGGCCACGGCGAGCAGAGAAACAGCCAGGATATCCGACAGCCTTTGATCCACATCCAGTCCGGTCAGGGCATCGATTAAAAATTTGGTGTAGGAAGAAGGCATGTCGTAGTAACCCAGTTTCATCCTCACCTGCCAGTGCCACTCCGTGCAGGGACAGAAGCCAAAGCCATACCAGATTCCGAGCACAGTCCAGGAAAAAGCGGTGAGAAGCACGACGGCCAGGTTAACCAATCGTGTCTTCTTCCAGATCCACCCGAAAAGGATGAGGAGGATCAGGGATGAATGAAAGATAAAAAAGAAAACATTCAAAAAAGCATACATAGAATACCCTTTGAAGCGGCTAGTGATTTTATCAAGTTTCTTTTAAAGACAGCATCTTATCCTCATCCCACGTTGCGCTTACCGGAGTACTTTTCCTCGTTCTTCAAGCTTAAGGAGAGCTAAACTTGTTATACCATAAAATCAGAGCCGGGTCAGGCCGCAGTGACTTTTAACGTGACTTTTAGGGATTTACCCGACAGAGATTCTTTCTTCCAATGGATCCCGATATTTTTTGAGTGATCAATCCCAGACAGGTTGTTTTTTGACAAGATAGCCGGATGGGATTATTGTTATCTTGATGAAGGAAGACTATCCTTCTTTTCTCACAAGAGAAAGCAAGCCGTTTGATCCGATCAGGCTTGCTCATCAAACAGAAGAAATCATCAGCAAGGGAAAATCGAGGAAATACACAAAATTCTACTGTGCCGGTGTATATGGCGGGATTTCGACAGGCTACACAATCGGCTGCTGCCTGAGATGTGTTTTCTGCTGGGTCGATTGGTCAAGAGATTTCCCGTTAAAAACCGGCCAATTCTTCGCTCCCCAAGAAGTCTTTGAGAATCTCGTCAATAACGCCCGGAAGAGAGGCGTGAACAAAATCAGAGTCTCCGGTGGAGAGCCCACACTCTGTCCTGAGCACCTCCTATCTTTTCTTAATCATCTCGATTCCACTCCTTTTCTGTTCATTCTGGAAACAAACGGCATACTCTTCGGCCATGACCCCGACTATGTGAAAAGATTGAAGAAATGCAGAAATATCCATGTTCGAGTCTCTTTGAAAGCAGGCAGCCCTGAAGGGTTTGAAAAGAGAACGGGTGCCAGAGGGGAATTCTATGAACTGCCCTTTAAAGCCGTAGGATATTTAAATCACGCTGGAATAAGCTTCCACGTTGCAGCCATGACTGACCCAAGACTGATGCCCCATGCGGAAAGAAAGATGCTTCTATCCAAATTAGAATCAGTCGGTTATCAAGATTACCTGGAGGAGGAGGTCTGCGACCCTTATTCGACCGCGGTCAAAAGGCTTGAAAAGGCAGGCTTTAAAATAATATGGTGAAGTGGCCCTGGACAGACCTCCAGAGTTTTTATAGTTTTTGGTGAAAAATATTAGATTGAGGCCTGACTCAGGCACTGAAGCTCGATTAGAGGTAAATGACTCAAGTCACCAAAGCTTGGCCCCAGTATCATGATTGAAGCCATTCTCTACGACCGACTGTCCGGTCAGAAGGTACAATGCCGCATCTGCCAGAGAAGATGCATAATCCAGGAAGGGGAAAGAGGCTACTGCCGGACAAGGGAGAACCACAAGGGGAAGCTCTTCACAAAGACTTACGGATTGATATCTTCGCTCATGATCTCACCTATCGAAAAAAAGCCCGTTTACCACTTCTTCCCTGGTTCAGAATGGCTCTCCCTGGGGAGTTTTGGCTGTAATTTCCGCTGTCCCGGCTGCCAGAACTGGGACATCGCTCACTCAAAAGTCACAGAAGAGATCAAGCAGGCCAGGTTTATAGCTCCGGACGAACTGATCCAGATCGCCCTGAAAAACTGCTGCTTTGGAATTTCCTGGACTTACAACGAACCCACTCTCTGGCTTGAGTACACTCTGGAGGGAGCCAAACTGGCCAAAAAAAACAGCCTTTACACCAACTACGTCACCAATGGCTTTATCACCGCTGAAGCCCTGGACAAAATCGGCCCTTACCTTGATGTCTTCCGTGTTGACCTCAAAGGATTTTCTGAACTCTCCTATCAAGGGATCGCTAATGTGAATGACTTCTCAGGGATCCTGGAAACCATAAAAAGAGCCAAAAGGAAATGGAAGATGCATGTCGAGATCGTCACCAACGTGATTCCCGGGTTCAACGATGACGAAGACGATTTGAGGAAGATGGCCGCCTGGATCTGCCAGGAACTGGGAAAGGACACCCCCTGGCACGTCACTCGGTTCTTCCCCCATCTCAACCTCTCTCACATTCCTCCCACTCCGGTAAAAACCCTGCAGAGCATCCAGAGGATCGGCCTGAAACAGGGGCTTCGCTATGTCTACCTGGGTAATGTCTTCGGAGGAGAAGAAGAAAACACTTTATGCCCTGAATGCGGAACGACCGTCATCGTCAGAAACGGACTGCAAGCCCGAGAAATCCACCTCAAGGAAGGGAAATGCGAGTTTTGCGGCGGCTCTATCGCCGGCAGCTTTTGACAAGCAAGGCATTGCGTCTTCACCTTTGAAACTCAAAAAATCCTTACAGAGAGAACCGGAAAAAACCAGGCCTTTTCTCTCAACCACGGCAAAATCATATCCGCGAGATATTTCGGTCTCTTTTTGTCTTTTTCGTTTAACATATAATCATAAAGAAGGTAATATATTGTGTTTGACTGTGAGAGATTTTATCGTAAAAACGGAGGAATCATGCCGCACTCAACAAGGTATTCGATAAAAACTAAAAATATGGCGCTCCTTGTTTTATTTTTTTCGATCTTCTCTTTATCTCCATCCTGCACAAAGACTCAAGAGAACGGTCCTTATCTGGACACAGCTGAAAGGATCCTCAAGAAAGGGCTGAAGGAACAGGAGGCCTATTCTCTGCTCAAGGATCTAACCGCTATCGGCCCTCGCCTTACAGGGTCCCCCCAGGCAGCCAGGGCTGTTGAGTACACGCACCAGAAGATGCTGGACCTGGGGTTTGAAAACGTCCGCCTCGAACCGATCACTGTTCCTCATTGGGTGCGCGGACCGGCTGAGAAAGGAAGGCTTGAGTCATCCCAGCTCGGCTCTCATCCTCTCTCTGTCTGTGCTGTCGGAGGCAGCATTTCCACTCCGGAGAAAGGGATATCCGCCCACGTCGTGGAAGTTCGATCTTTTGAAGAACTGCGGCAGCTCGGCAAAAAAGCAACGGGAAAGATCGTGTTTTTCAACCGACCGATGGACCCTTTCCTTCTCAACACCTTCGGCTCCTACGGACAGGCTGCAGACCAGAGAGTACGAGGCGCTGTGGAGGCAGCAAAGGCAGGCGCTGTGGCCGCCCTTGTCCGCTCCCTCACCATGCGTCTGGACGACTTTCCCCACACCGGACTGATGATCTATGACTCTGAAATCCCCGAGATACCGGCAGCCTGCATCAGCACCATAGGAGCTGATTTCCTCAGTGATAGCCTGAAAAAAGACCCCTCCTTAAGAGTCCATCTAAAGCTCAGCTGCCAAAATTTGCCGCCAGTGAATTCACACAATGTTGTAGGCCAGATCACAGGAAGCGAAAGACCGGATGAAATCATTCTCATCGGCGGCCACCTCGACAGCTGGGACCTGGGGCCCGGAGCCCACGATGACGGCGCCGGATGTGTCCAGTCCATCGAAGCTCTCCGACTTCTCAAAGAGCTCGGCTTGCAGCCCAAGCGCACGATTCGTGCCGTGATGTTCATGAACGAAGAGTTCGGAGGCTCAGGCGGAAGGGATTATGCCCGCGCAGACGAACGAAAAGGGGAAAGGCATCTGGCTGCCATCGAGGCTGACGGGGGCGGATTCCTCCCTCTGGGGTTTGAAGTCGGGGGCAATCCCAAAACAGTCAAGCGCCTGCAGAGGTGGGAATATCTGTTTCAATCTATCGGGATGTGCTGGATCAGGCGGGGAGGCGGCGGCGTGGATATCTCTCCTCTCGCCGAACAGGGAACCATCCTCATGGGACTGGTTCCCGATTCTCAATCATACTTTGACGTGCACCATTCAGCCAAGGACGTCTTGAGTGCGGTCCATCCCCGACATCTTGAGCTGGGAGCCGTTGCCATGGCTGTCTTCGCCTACGT
>JAOUKO010000135.1 GCA_029882525.1 Candidatus Aminicenantota bacterium
CAGGAGGGCATTTGGCGCAAGGAAGGGGGATATCCTCATCCAATTCATGATGGAATGCTTCCTCATCTCAATAATGGGTGGCATTTTGGGAACAATCCTGGGATACGGGGGTTCAGTTACTCTTTCGATCTTGAAAGTGGCTGCCAGTAAGATCACTCTTTTGGCTCTTGCTGCTTCTATCCTGTCCTGCACTATCATTGCGCTTGTCTTCGGCCTGTATCCTGCCAGGAGGGCAGCGAACCAGAGTCCCGTGGATGCGCTGAGGGTCTAGGGGGAATGAGAGAGGTGCTTACTCATGATTAAGACCGTGAACATAGAAAAAACGTATGTAAAAGGTTCTGTTTCCACTCATGTGCTGCGCGGTATAACGCTTTCGATCGATCAAGGAGAATACGTGGCAATCATGGGGACATCTGGGACCGGAAAGACCACACTGATGAACATTCTTGGTTGCCTGGACAAACCGACCAGTGGAAAGCTTGAGCTGGACGGTGTTGATGTGTATAAACTCAACGACGATGCTCTTTCTGCGCTGAGGAACAAAAAGTTCGGTTTCGTCTTCCAGCAGTTTTTCCTTCTGGAACGGACGACTGCGCTCGACAATGTGCTTTTGCCGTTCATCTACGCGGACAGATATCCGGCAGATGCAATCGAGCTTGCCAAGAAATCTCTCGCCAGTGTCGGACTTGAATATCGCATAGAATACCTTGCCAGCGAGTTGTCAGGCGGTCAGCAACAGAGGGTGGCTATCGCTCGAGCCCTGATCAATGACCCTGATGTTATTCTCGCGGACGAACCGACTGGGAATCTGGATTCCAGGAGTACCGATGAAATCCTGGAAATATTCAGTCGTCTCCATAAAGAAGGGAGAACGATGGTCGTCGTTACGCATGACCAGGCAGTTGCTCGATATGCTCAACGGATCCTGGAGCTCAAAGACGGTCAGGTAAGAGAAAGCTCAGTGGCGAATCCTCAAAAGTAAGGATTAGCTTGAAGCTAACTAAAACCATCACCCTGTCATTTAAGATTCTTACCGCTCATAGATTACGCACTTCCCTGTGCATATCCAGCATGGCCGTTGGAGTCGCTGCCGTTATCGTTATGGTATCTATGGGACGGGGAGCCCAAAAGCGCATAATGGACATGATTCATAATATGGGCACCAACTTGATCGTCGTCAATGCCGGCCATGTTACCCTTGTCGGGGGAAGAGAAAAGCAGTCAGCGATCGTGACAACTCTGCGGACCGGGGACGCTGATGCTATAATGGACCACTGCGCTTCTGTTGAAGAGGTCGCTCCCGAGACCAGCCGCAAGATGAACGTGCGGTGGGAATCGGAAAACTTGATGACGAATATTATTGGAGTCACGCCTGCCGCTTTTCGGATCCGCAATATCGAAATCGAAATGGGCCGCAACTTCGATTCAGTCGAAAATGATACGGCAGGGAGAGCTGCGATCGTGGGATCGGTGATCGTTGAGAAACTCTTTAATGGTGAGGACCCGGTCGGCCATCAGATCCGAATCGGTCTTGCCCCCTTTGAAGTCGTGGGCGTAATGAAAGCCAGAGGAGTGGATGCGAACGGAGTGGACCGGGATGACAGAATTCTCATCCCCTTGAATACTGCAATACGTCGCTTGATGCGGATCACATACGTCCAGAAGATCCACATTCAGGTTGCCAGTTCCAGGCAGTTGCAGCGGGCGGAAGCGGAGATCAGACAGCTATTACGGGAGAGGCACAGATTGCGGGATAAGCCTGACGACTTTACTATCCAGAACCAGGCCACCCTGATCCAAACGGAGAGAGAGTCCGCCCGGACCTTGACTCTCCTCGTAGGAAGTGTTGCCGCACTATCGCTTCTTGTTGGAGGTATCGGGATTCTCGCAGTCATGCTGACAGCCTGTCGGGAGAGGAGAAAGGAAATTGGGTTGCGTCGGGCCGTAGGCGCACGGCGTCGTGATATTCGCACCCAATTCCTGCTGGAGTCTCTGATTATTGCAGGTCTTGGCGGACTTTTCGGTGCTGCCCTCGGAGTGTTTTCTACTTTCCTTGCTTCTGCGCTCGGGGGCTGGACGGTGATCGAATCGTGGGACGCAATCGGTGTCGGATTGATGCTATCAACGGTGGTTGGGTTGGTCTTTGGGATATTCCCCGCTTCGAAAGCCTCTGCGTTAGAGCCCATCGAGGCCCTCAGAGCCGAGTGAGAACTGACATCATCAGCAAAAGATTCCTACTTACCAGTAAAGTCTGGCCTCTTTATTTTCTGGCAACCAGGAGAGATAAGCCAAAGGTTTAAATCCCTCGCAGATTCTCCTGCGTGCCGGTTCGAATCCGGTCCTTGGCACTCCTGATTTTTTTATTTTCCCTTGACTGAATTCGGGATTAGAAAGATATCCTCTCTCCTGCGCTGGGCTCTTTCTTTCCATTTGATTTGCCGTGAATTTATAAGCTTTCCTGATTTCCTTACTAATGTCCATGGAAATATTATGTTGAATCATATTAAGACCTGGAACCAGATTAAAACTGTGTGAATCCATCATGTTGACATTGGCATTTCTGTGTGTTAATGCTTAAAATGATGGTAATGAAAAACGGATAAAGAGGGGAAAAACAGTCTAACTCAGAAGGAAAGTCTCACATCCCCGGAGGGAGGTCTTCAAATGATTTTGTGGGTTGTCATCCTGGCGGTTTTAACCATCTTGTCTTATCTTTCAGATATCGGTGTCCTTACATTTTTGAAAGATATAAGGATCCCCTTCTTGAATGCGTCTATCATGAGCATTCTCCTTTTGCTGTGCGCAGCGGTCATGCTCATCAGGGTCCTTTTGAAAATTAAGCAAAAAGAGAAGGAGATGCTTGGGACCAAGATAACCGCCCTTGAAAGAGAGCTTCAGGCTTTTAAAGAAAAGGTGGAATAGTCCAATAGTCTCTGGGGACTCTATTTCTTTTTCTTCGTTTTTGTTTTCTTAGCTTTTTTTTTCTTCGGCGCCAATTCTGTTTTCAGCCAACTCGGAAAAATCCAGGTCAGGATCTCTTCTTTGACATCCTTGTCTATATCTTTTATCTTTAACCCCAGTTCAAGCGCATTGTTTGTGTATCTATTCCAGTTCACTTCCGCGGATAAGAAAGTGATTATTTTTTTTTCGGGAAGATAAATCTTTAAGTCCAGCGTAGAACCTGGCTTCAATTTTGAAAAGTTTAAGCTGAGTTTTAATCCCTCATCGGAAAAATCTTTAACCTTAGCTCTTCCGGTGAATATACTTTTACCCTCTGAGTCAATGAGTTCTGCGGGCAGCAGGTACTTAGCCCGGGCATGCTTTCGTTTTTCCATTATCAACCTGGGATTAAATATATCATTGGAAAGAAATAATTTCAACATAGGTTTTCAACACGAATGCATCATTATTCCCGTGATGAGGGAAACATCTGATTTAATGTAAACGCAGTAAATAAGTTTACAATCTCTGTGCGGCCTGGATTCCGCCCTCAGCCCCCGGACCCCGAGGGAACCTGTCCCGTCGGTTCCCCCCGTCGGATAAGCCGACGGGTCCCCCCTCCGCTATGGGGGCTCGAGGGCGGCATTCAGGTCCGCTCAATAGAGGATGTCATACGGATTATTGCGTTAATATGAGTTGAGAAGTGCGGAGCCTGTTCCCCTCCATCTGGAGCCCATAGCGGAGGGTGGGAGGGTCCTGGCAAGGATGGAGGGAAACCGGCACTATAACAGAGTGTACATTCATGATTAGCTAACATGGAAGTAGAGGTGTTTACTTTCAATACAGGTTATTAATAAAATTGAGATAGAAGCGGTTCCCTCTTCAAGGTTGACTTGGAATTTTCCTTTGAGGTAAGCTTTCATCAGGCAAAAAAGCCTTCAGAATGAGTGAAGTTCAGAAATCGATTTCAGTCAGGCATTTTTTTTAAGTGTATGAAAGTACCTCTTTAGTTGTTGTGAGTGAATTGCTGGAGCTTTTGGGAGGAAAAGAACATTTTTTTTATAGAGCCTGTTCATGACTGATACCTGCGCTATCGAGACCAAAGATTTAACCAAGCACTTTACTCCCTCGACCAACCTGATCGATCTTCTTCCCCGTGTGTTCAGAAAAAAACCTGTGGTTAAAGCGGTGGAGAGCGTGGACATCACCGTCGAAAAGGGAGAGATTTTCGGACTGCTTGGTCCCAACGGGGCTGGTAAAACCACTTTGATCAAGATGCTCTGCACTTTGATCGTCCCCACAAGGGGAACAGCTTACGTGAGCGGCTTCGATATAGTCAAACAAGGAGAAGCGGTAAGAAAGTCGATCGGGCTGGTGACAGGTGAGGAGAGAAGTTTTTACTGGAGGCTGACAGGCAAGCAGAATTTAAGATTTTTCGGCTCCCTCTACAACCTGAAGACCGGGGATACCAAGAGAAAAATCGGGTACCTTGTGGAGCTGTTGGATATGCATGAATACATCGATGTGCGATTCGATAAGTACTCTACAGGAATGAAGCAGCATCTGGCTGTAGCCAGAAGTCTTCTGTGCGATGCCCAAATCCTGTTCATGGATGAGCCGACCAAGAGCCTCGACTATCACAGTGCCGCTAAACTGCGGCGATTCGTCAGGGAAAGGATAGTGGGCCAGGAGAGGAGAACCGTGTTTTTCACCACTCATATTTTGAAGGAGGCTGAGGATTTTACGGACAGGATCGCCGTGATGGACAGAGGTTGTGTCAAAGCCATAGGAACTGTTCCGGAATTGAAGAGGAAAATAAAAAATCCACAGGCTTCGATAGAAGATATTTTTCGATATTTCACTTAAGGATGCCGGAGTGTTATTAGCCAAAGCCGCCGCCTTTATCAGGAGAGATTTCTTAACAGAAATCAGCTATAAATCCGC
Organism: Candidatus Aminicenantota bacterium; assembly: GCA_029882525.1. Lineage (GTDB taxonomy): Bacteria > Acidobacteriota > Aminicenantia > Aminicenantales > Aminicenantaceae > SOIA01. The sequence goes on from JAOUKO010000135.1 coordinate 4,885, forward strand.
TTTTTTGATGAACCTGATCGGGATTTTCTTTTCATCCCTGACTTTTTTCTTTATTGCCAAGCTTTTTGGAAGTGCGGCGGCCCCTCACCTCCAGGAGTATGGCGGGGATTATTTTCCGTTCGTGCTGATCGGGATTGCCTTCTCCACCTTCCTGGGTGTGGGTCTGGGGACTTCGGCCAGCGCGCTCAGACAGGAGCAGATGCTGGGGACGCTGGAGGCCATGCTGATCACGCCCACCAGGGCATCTTCGATAGTGATCTATCTCACGCTCTGGAATTTCATCTACTCATCGTTCAACATCCTTGTTTATCTGATCATAGGAAGGCTTGTTTTTGGAATCCGGTTCAGCCTTTCCCAGCCTCTGCTGATACTGGTCATTCTCTTTCTCTCCATCCTTTGTTTCAGCAGCCTGGGGATCATCTCTTCCTGTTTTGTTATGGTTTTCAAGAGGGGGGACCCGGTCAACTGGATCGTCTCCAGTTCGTTCGACCTCTTGGGTGGAGTCTATTATCCGATCACCATACTCCCCGGACCTCTCCAGGCCATCTCCCATCTCCTTCCGATAACTTACGCTTTAAAAGCCTTGAGAGGAGTGTTTCTTGCCGGGTATTCTTTGACTGAGGTGAAAACCGAGGTTCTCGCACTTCTTGCCTTCGCTGTGGTCCTGTTCCCTCTGGCTCTCCTGCTGTTTGAGTTCTCGCTCCAGTGGGCGAAGAGAGACGGCAGTTTGAGCCAGTATTGATGACTCCGTTAAGGTTTGACGATCGGATGATATGCCCCGCGGCTTGCCGCGGGGAGCCGATCGTCGGGGGATCCAAGGGGGTATGTCCCCTTGGTCGCAGGGAGTGGGTTCATGCCCCACCCGAGAAGGGGAGGCAGCGAGCGTTGGAAGGGGGAAGTCAGTTCCCCCTCCAAGTTGACTCAGCTCATCACCGGCAATCTTTGTCTTTTTGTCTAAACAGCGATGGAATCAACAAAATGAAGTATTTTTATACCTGAACAAGAGCTTGGGAATTGTAAGGGAAAGATTAAAGCGGAACACTAATGGTCTCTTTCTTTGAACCTGAGGAAGGGCAGTTGGAAGGAATATCTGAGTAAGGCAAAAAAGGCCTTGAGTCTGTCTGCAAACCTCTCGATGGAAAATGAATAAAGAAAAAGACGCCTTAAATTGGAGACGGGACGCCTGTTCCTCAGGACCTGATTAAGGATTATTTTCTCGACAGGGCTGATTCGTGTTGGCTTCAGCTCCTGGAGGACTTTCCTGCTCAGCAACCTTCCGTTCATATCGGTGAGAGGAAACAGACTGTCAACCAATGTCAAAGCATAATAGACAGGCCTGCTCACCCGGAATTCTCGGCAGTCTGCGATGAGTTTATCCCAGTTGATCTTTCCTTTGAATGATTTGAGGAGGAGATAGATGTCTACGAGCCACTTCCGGTTGGCATATCCTTCCTTGAGCATGTGGACAGCCAGATAGATCAGCTGGTGCTCCAACGAGAGGCTGAGAGCATCCGTCCCTCTTATTTTCAGAGGAATGGCCTCTTCCCAAAACCTCTCCATGGACAGCTTAAAAGCATACTTCTGAAAAGGGCTGGTCTCATTCACCAGGTCCCAGTGGACTTCCAGCGGGAGGGAATGGTTCGAGCTCGGACATGTGACAAGATGGTGTTGGGCTGCGGTTGGGGGAAAGGAGTAATCGAGACGTTCCAGCTCTCTTTTCACCATTTGCAGGTCTTTGGGCTGGACCATGATGTCGAGGTCGCAGAAAGAGCGTGCGCCGAGATGGGGATAGACGGTTTCACAGAGAGCCGCGCCTTTCAGGACTATGACCGGGATTTTGTTCCCGTTCAATATCTTAAGGACTCGGGCCAGGTTTTCCAGGGAGATGATGTTGTAACCGGTGTTGCTGAGAAAGTATCTTTCCAGGGATTCTTTAATAGGCGGAGGTATGAAGCTCTCAAGAGATAGCTTCTTAAAATTATGGTAGATAAGAAGCGATGTTTCTCTGCCAGAAAAATCCTGCCAGTCTATCTCTTCTGCAATAATCTTCTCGAGTTCTCTCTTTTTCTCGTCATCCTCTAAAGCAAGAGTTGAAAGAGAGATTAACCTGTCTTCTCCCGAGTGAATCAAGCCAAGGGCCTCCTCTAAGATGAGCTAGATAGTCCTGAGATTTTTAGACTTCAGACTTTGCGGCAGACACTCGCGATCCCGAGAGTCGTGGCCCCAGGACAGGAGTGGACATTGACTCTGCAGGTCTGAGAGAACATGGTCAATTTCTCAGTCTTCATCTTAGGCTTTTTGTAGGTTTTTTTCTTTTTCATCGGTTACCTCCTTTACGATTCTTGTCTGCCGGCAGTTTTCCGGAGAGATTCCGAGCATATCTCCCTTCTCCAGATAAGCCAGGCCGGAGCAGCGGGCGCATAAGAAACTATCCCTGCAGCCGATGCAGGCCTTGAATTCATC
>JAOUKO010000136.1 GCA_029882525.1 Candidatus Aminicenantota bacterium
AAATCAACCAGCATGCGGCCGGGTTTAGAGCGCACAAGATACCTGTCCCTGAAATCCCGAAGAATTCTGACATGCGGATGAGAGGGCCTGCCGTAAGCAGCCGTGGCGATAAAGCAGAGTCCTTTCTTGTCAAAAGCCACGCTGATCTCTTTATCTGAATCCATGATGATGAAAACCGGATTGCTAAATTTCTGTCCGGCCGGCACATCGCCGGACCACTGAGAGAATTTATGCCTTTTATCCGGAAGGGCAGTGACCTCAACCTCTGTTCCGTAATCATAGACATAACTTCCGGGCTCAGGCTGAGTTGTCCCGCCCTCGGGAGTGTTGATCGTCAAAGTGTAGGTAATGACTGTTCCCGTATAATCCTGGTCTGTTTGGTCCGAGATAAGGTTTGTGTAGTCTCGACTGGGAGGCGTGAAGTCGTATCCTGCTTTCGATGGAGTGGCTGTCCCTGACCAGCCCTCGATTATGGTACGGGAATAGCTTCCATCCAAGCCGGATGTCGCTGCACCGCCATTGTTCGAAAAGGCAATAGTCACTCCATTTATCCCCTCGCCGCCCTCAGTCCTCACCGCCCCGGATATGATCCACCCCCGATGAGCTTGATAATCCTGGCTGGATTGGTCAGAATTTAGGCTAAGGTAATTTCGGGCAGAGGGATTGAAAACAGTCCTGTCTCTGGTCGGAGTGACAGTGCCAGACCAACCGCAGTCCACTGTGGCCTCATAATAGCCAGAGGCGCCTGTTACCGGACTTCCAGGAAGCCCGGACATCACCACCCCGCTTACATCTGATACAGTCAGGCTCGTAAGGATTGAGCCAGATATGACATAAGTCAAAAAAGTTCCGGTATAATTCTGGTCAGAATAATCTGAGGTGACATCCGTGTAACTCCAGCTGGGAGGCGTAAAAGTATAACACGCCAGGGATGGAGTGGCTGTCCCCGACCAGCCTTCTTTTATGAGATGGGAATAGCTGCCGTCTGAAGCGGTCGTCGCCTCCCCTCCCCCGTTATCAAAGGTGATGGCAACTCCTTCCATTCCCTCCCCGCCATCCGTCCTCACAAAACCGGATATCAAATGCACGATATAGCCCGTGTAGCCTTCATCTGCCCGGTCAGAAATCAGCTCCGTATAACTCCGACTGGACGGCGTGAAAGCATAGCCGGCTTTTGACGGAGTTGCTGTCCCCGACCAGCCGTAGCTCACGCTGTGAGAGTAATTTCCGCTGACATCCGTTACCGCCCCGCCTTCTCCCCCGGAAAAGGTGATGGTCACACCCTCAATCCCCACATCCCCCTCAGTCCTCACCGTCCCCGAGATCTCTGGCCGGTCTTCACAAATCAGGTACGAATCCGCACCACTATCCTGAGGGGCCACGCCTGTATATTGAGGGAAAACATTTGTAGTTTGAGGCGTGATCAAGGTCGTGGAGGATGCGGCAGAGCTAGTATGGATAACGGCGCTGGAGGTGACCGGGAGCTCGCAATCAGGATCTATCTCCCCATCGGAGTAAAGCTTGAGGACCAAGACATCCAAACCCGCTGCCCCGTAGGAGCCGGTGATGCCGGCAGCGGCATACCCGTCATCGCTGGTCTGCTGGATGGAAAAAGCGGCATCATCTCCGCCCCCGCCGTAGGCAGTCTCCCAATCGATGCTCCCGGATGGAGTGAGTTTGATCACCCAGAAATCCGCGTACCCTGCGCCGAAGGACTCAGTAACGCCAGCAACGATATATCCCCCATCACTGGTCTGCAGGGCTGAATTCGCCCAATCATCCTGGCTGCTTCCGTAGGTGCGTTCCCAGTCAACATCTCCGAGTGAAGTCAGCTTCAGAACCCAAAAGTCATCCTTTCCTGCGCCAAAAGAGTCTGTGTATCCGGCAACAAGATATCCCCCATCGCTCGTCTGCTGGATGGAATTCGCCCAATCATCGCCGACCCCTCCGTAGTAACGCTGCCACTCGATAAGCCCTGTAGAATACAGCTTGAGGATCAGAAGATCGGAGAGGCCGATAACAGAGGGATAGATGCGCCCGGCGACAATGTAGCCGCCATCCCCGGTCGGATGGATAGATTTCAGGTCAGCGTTCACATTGAGTCTATATATCTTCTGCCAGTCCACATCGCCTTCTGAACTCAGCTTCAGAATCCAGAAGTCCGCCTCCCCTGCTCCCCAGGAATCCGAGCTTCCGGCAATGATGAACCCTCCGTCATCCGACAGACGGACAGCAGTCGCCCAATCGTCTCTGCTGCCGCCAAAGGTCTGCTGCCACTCGATATCCCCGGATGAAGAGAGTTTTAGGACCCACATATCCATCCTTCCAGCTCCGGAAGAATCCGTGTAACCGGCAACGATATATCCTTCATCGCTGGTTTGCTGGATGGCTAAAGCCTCCTCATCTCCGCTTCCTCCGTAACTGCGCTGCCATTCAACAGCTCCTGTAAAAGACAGCTTCAGAATCCAGAAATCCATATTCCCGGCACCAAAGGAGTCCGTATAGCCAGCGACTATATACCCTTGGTCAACGGTCTGCTGGATGGAGTTCGCCCAATCATCTCCGTTCCCCCCATAGGCTCTAGCCCACTGGGCGTGGAGGGGAAGAGATGCGGCAAAGATGAAGATAAAGAATAAGAATAACGCAGATCTTTTCATTTCCCCTTTATTCATATTTCTATTATAACAACAAGGCAAAAAACAAGCCATCCTCGTAAGCACTCTATTTCCGTAACGAGGGAAACCTCTGACCTAATGTAAACACAGTAAATAAGGTTACAATCTCTGTGCGGCCTGGATTCCGCCCTCAGCCCCCGGACCCCAAGGGAACCTGTCCCGTCGGGTCCCCCCTCCGCTACGGGGACTGAGGGCGGAATCCAGACCCGCTCAATAGAGGATGGCACACGAATAATTGCTTTAAAAAGAGGGTGAACGCACTCGAAGATGTTGAGTATTTTCTCAGAAAGATCCTCACGCTGTGAGGATCTCAGGGGAGATTGCAGTCAACCCTCAACCCCCCTCTTGCTTACCCAGCTTTTGGCAGGGGTATCAAAAAATAATCTATCTTCTTCTGCTTGGATCTGTGATCCTGCCTTTCTCGCTTCAGGTAGTATCAATAATACTACTCTTTATATATATACCCAATTTTATTTTTGTCAAGCAGATATTTACTTGTTTTTTCAATCAATTTTGCTATTATCATACATTCATAAAAAGATGTTCATCCCTAGGAGGCGCCATTGCTGAAAAGATATCAAGTCCTCCTGCCGAACTGGTTGGAGGAATACCTCAAATTTCTGGTTGATCAATATGACACAAGCTTCTCTGAAGCTCTCAGAATAGAACTGTGTATTGCAGTCCTGTGCATGGTGCCAAGACTCTTCCCTGAATATAAGCCAGGTACAGATGTAGATGAAATCGCTAAATGTGTGGATCAAAATTATGAAAAAGAGACCGATCAAGATGAGAGACACAGAAATCTGTCAAAAATCTATTTTGAAGCCAGGAAAGCCATAGACTACAGGTTAAAAAAAGAAACAAAGTAAAAAACTCAACATTGGATTAACATTCTCTCAGATTTTAATCAGATAACTCAGATTCCCTTCTCATAATGATTTGACAATCGGATGATATGACCCGCGGCTTGGCGCGGGGAACCGATCGTCGGGGGATCCAAGGGGGTATGCCCCCTTGGTCGCAGGGCGTGGGCTCATGCCCCGCCCGAGAAGGGGAGGCAGCGAGCGGAGGCGAGCGTTGGAAGGGGGAAGTCAGTTCCCCCTCCAAGTTGACTCCGAGAGGGTAGAGAGTATACTATTATTAGCTTGATAAATGTTTTCACATTGTCATCGCGAGTCCGAGGGCTGCAGCAATCTCTTTCTCTATATCATCTTAAATGAGATTGCTTTGCTCCACTCGCAATGACATATTATTTATTGAGCTTATAGTAACATGTTATTTATTGTGTTTGTGTGAATCGGATAAAGTGCCTGAATGAGAATAGTAAGTAAAAGAAATTAAAAGAGAAAGGATGATAATCATGAAGACTTCCAAAAAGAATCTTTCATCCGAAGGGCTGAAAATCTCCCGGCGCGAATTCCTCGGGACTTCAGCCACAGCAGCCGCAGGGCTGATGGTCGTTCCCCGCCATGTGTTGGGAGGCCCGGGACGAAAAGCCCCCAGCGACACGCTGAACATCGGATGCGTGGGTGTTGGAGGAAAGGGGACATCTGACATCTGGAGCGTTTCCTCAGATAACGTCGTCGCTCTCTGCGATGTGGACGATACCCAGATGGCCGGGTTCCTGAAACACGAGCGGAACGACCCCAAACACCAGCCGATGTACGACAAAGCCAAGAAATACCGCGATTTCCGCCTCATGCTGGAAAAAGAGAAAAACATCGACGCCATTACAGTGACCACGCCCGACCACACCCATGCGGTCATCGCCATGATGGCCATCAATATGGGAAAACATGTGTTCGTCCAGAAGCCTCTGACACACACTGTTAAAGAAGTCCGCCTGCTGGCTGAGGCAGCCAAAAAGGCGAAGATAATCTCCCAGATGGGCAATCAGGGACACGCTGGAGAAGGCGCCCGCTTGATATGTGAATGGATCTGGGACGGTGCCATCGGCGATGTGCGTGAGGCCCATGTCTGGACCAATCGTCCCATCTGGCCCCAGGGGATCGAGGCTCCGACAGAGATTCCCTCTGTTCCTTCCACTCTGGATTGGAACCAGTGGCTGGGGCCGGCTCGGTTCCGCCCCTATCATCCGGCCTACTGTCCGTTCAGTTGGAGGGGTTGGTGGGATTTTGGCACCGGAGCGCTGGGAGATATGGGCGCCCATCTGATCGACCAGCCTTTCTGGGCCTTGAAGCTGGGACATCCCCTCAGTGTCCAGGCCAGCTCCACCAGGTACACTAAAGATTCCTATCCTGTCGCTGAGATAGTCACCTACGAGTTCCCCGCCCGCGGAGAGATGCCCCCCGTGACCTTGACCTGGTATGATGGAGGCTTGATGCCTCCCCGGCCGGCTGAGATTGAAGAGGGCCGCATGATGGGCGATGACGGCGGTGGCGTGCTGTTCATTGGAGACAAAGGCATGCTGATGTGCAGCACCTACGGCAGAAATCCTCGCCTGGTTCCTGAAACAAAGATGAAAGAATACGAACGGGCGGAAAAGACCATCCCTCGCTCACCCGGTATCCATGAGGAATGGCTGGAAGCGATCAAGGCGGGTAAAAAATCAACCACGGACTTTTCCTATTCGGCAGCCCTGACTGAGATGATGCTCCTGGGGAATATAGCTGTCCTGATGCAGGAACACTACACCAAGCTCCTGTGGGACGGAGAAAAGATGGAATTCACCAACCTTCCGGAAGCGAACAAGTACCTCCACAAAGAGTATCGACCGGGTTGGTCCCTGTGACCTTTTGACCTGGCCCCGGCTGAAGACATTGAAAGGGAGCGTTTGGTCATCTATATCCGTTCAATTTTCTGAAAACAGGATAATTCGAATCCTATGAAATCCAGAGGGGCCGAGATGGGAAAAGTAGCTTACATCGTACTGCTCTCAGCCGCTTTCGTTCTCATCGGCGCAGCCGGCTGTCAGGAGAGCGTGGGTAGAGAGGGAGGTTCACAGCCCGTGGAGGAGTGGAAGATCCATGACCCGGACCGTCCTCTGCCTCAGGTCGTGGATCCTGGCCCGGCCAGCGGTCCTGTCCCTGCTCCTGCGGACGCCATCGTCCTTTTTGACGATAAGGGTCTTTCCCTTTGGGAAGACAACAAAGGACAACCCGCCCGCTGGAAAGTCGAGAACGGCTACATGGAGGTGGTCAAAAAGGCGGGATCCATCCGTACCAAACAGAAGTTCGGTGACTGCCAGCTTCACCTCGAATGGGCAGCGCCCCTGCCCGCCACGGGAGAAGGGCAGGAACGGGGAAACAGCGGTGTCTTCTTGATGGATAAATACGAAGTGCAGGTTCTCGATTGCTATGATAACACCACCTATGCGGATGGCATGACCGCAGCTATTTACGGCCAGTATCCGCCGCTGGTCAACGCCTGCCGTCCTCCGGGGGAGTGGCAGACCTATGATATCGTCTTCCGCAGGCCGCGTTTTGACCTGGCAGGCAAACTGATGAGTCCGGCCAGGATGACCGTATTCCATAACGGAGTGCTGGTTCATGACAATGCAGAACTGACAGGACCCACGGAGCACAAGAAAAGGCCACCCTACACGGTTCATCCGGATAAGCTTCCGGTCTCCTTGCAGGACCACGGAAACCCGCTTCGCTTTCGCAACATCTGGCTCCGGGAACTGGAATAATAATGATTAAGGTGAGGATGATGGAAAAAAGCTGCAATTGTCTTTTTAAGGCAGGAAAGGCTGCAGGGCTGCTGGCCCTGTTTCTCATCCTGTCCAGTCTGGCTCTTCCTATCCGGGCAGAACAAAAGAAAAAAGCCCTGTTTGTCTGGGGCGGATGGGAAGGCCATGAGCCGAAAAGGTGTGTCGATATCTTCGCTCCCTGGCTCGAGCAGCAGGGATTCGAGGTGGAAATCTCTCACACCCTGGACTCCTACCTGGACGTGGAGAAGCTGAAATCCCTGGACCTCATAGTTCAGGTCTTCACCATGTCCACCATCACCGGGGAGCAGGAGAGAGGGCTTCTGGAAGCAGTCAAGAGCGGCGTCGGCCTGGCAGGGTGGCACGGTGGCCTGGCTGATGCCTTCCGGAGCAACACAGAATATCAGTTCATGGTCGGCGGCCAGTGGGTCGCTCATCCCGGTGGGATAATCGATTACGAGGTCAACATCATCGACCATGAAGACCCGATCACAGTCGGCCTGTCCGACTTCAGGATGCATTCCGAGCAGTACTACATGCATGTCGACCCGATTGTCGAGGTGCTGGCGACCACTACTTTTTCCGGCGAGCATGCGTCCTGGATAGAAGGGGTGGTGATGCCGGTTGTCTGGAAAAAGATGTACGGAAAGGGACGGGTTTTCTACACCTCTCTCGGCCATTTGGCCAGAGATTTCGATGTGTCGGAGGCGCGGACGATCGTCCAGAGAGGAATGCTCTGGGCAGCCCGGTCTCCTGAAGAGAAAAAATAATTGGGGACTGTCCCCAATTTTTAAACAGTCCCCAATTATTAAAGGACCGGGCCAATTTTTTAGAAGCCTCGGATTTTAGGAAGAAACTCCTTTACGGTGTCATTCAGGCTGTGTCACATTTAGATTCAAATAAAAGTTTTTAAACCTTAAAAACCATATTCTATACTTTAATCGGGCTCATCAGCGAAATTTGAATTTATTGCTCATAATTTTCACACTAAGAC
>JAOUKO010000483.1 GCA_029882525.1 Candidatus Aminicenantota bacterium
TTGGGGTCAATTTTAACGGCCATCCGGACCTGAGACGCCTCTTCATGTACGACGGATTCGAAGGCTTTCCTCTGCGCAAGGATTATCCGCTGCGAAAGCGACAGCCCAGGATACGGTTGAGAAAATAAAATGACGACACGAATTCAAAAGGAAGCCAGAAAAGAGAGTCTCCTGATCAACATGGGGCCTTCCCACCCCGCGATGCACGGAACAATCCGCATCATGCTCGAGCTGGATGGGGAACGGGTTCTCAATTCAGAAGTGGAAGTGGGATACCTGCACAGGGGTTTAGAGAAGACCTGCGAGCATAAGACCTACTTCAACCTGCTGCCCTATACAGACCGGATGAACTATGTCTCGCCCCTGATCAATAACCTGGGCTATGTGATGACCATGGAGAAGATGCTGGGTATCGAAGCCCCGGAAAAAGCACAGTACATCCGGGTCATCATGAGTGAGCTTTCGCGCATCTCGGATCATCTCACCTGCCTGGCAGCCATGGCCATGGAATGCGGCGCCTTCACTGTGTTCCTCTACAAGATCAAAGCGCGTGAGTTCATCTGGGATGTCATCGAGGAAACAACAGGAGCTCGAATGACCACCTCCTACATCCGGATAGGCGGAGTCAGGGCTGATTTCCACCCCAACTATGAAGAAGTCCTCAATAAAGCGATTGCCGAAACCAGGAAGGTTTTGAAGGACGTTCACGGCCTCCTGGATAAAAACAAGATATTTCTGAACCGGACCAGAGATATCGCTGTCATAACACCCGAAGCAGCTATAAACTACGGCTGGACCGGACCCTGTCTGAGGTCTTCCGGGGTTTACTTTGACGTCCGGAAAACGTTTCCCTATTTAGTCTATGACCAGCTGGATTTCGAGGTTCCTCTCGGCGAGAGAGGCGACAATTTTGACCGCTACATGGTCCGGATGAAAGAGATGGAGCAGAGCCTCCGGATCATCGAGCAGGCCATGAAGAAAATACCAAAATCAATGGCTAAGACCGTGGCCAAAGGAATGGAGCCCGCAGAGGCCATTAAAGCCTCGAGGCAAAAAAGAGTTGAGAAGAAGATCATCCTCTCACCCAACCTGGAAGGCTCAGAAAAAGACAAATATCAGGATATACTCGTCAAGAGCAAGAAATATATTGTTCCACCCAAGGAAGACACTTACACTTCCATAGAGGGTTTGATAAATCATTTTCAATTTTTTATGAGAGAGCACGGCATCAGGCCTCCTAAAGGAGAGGTCTACTTCGCTGTGGAAGGCGGAAACGGCGAGTTGGGGTATTACATCGTATCCGATGGAACGGAGAAACCCTATCGTCTTCATGTGAGGGCCCCTTGTTTTCATGTCATGGCGGCTCTTGAAGAGCTGATTCAGGGGCATTACGTTGCCGACGTCATTCCCACCTTCGGCTCTATCAATATGATAGGGGGAGAAATGGACAGATGAGCCCTGAATTCTCTGAGGAAACGAGAAAGAAGATCGATGAGATAGTCGCTCACTATCCTCAGAAGCAAGCCGCCATTCTTCCCTTACTCCATATCACCCAACAGGAGTTCGGCTGCATCTCTCCTGACTCGGAAAAGCGGATTGCGGATATCCTGGGGTTGAAACCGATCAGGGTTCGTGAAGTTTTGACTTTTTACACCATGCTCAACAGGGAGCCTGTCGGAAAATACCATATTCAGGCCTGCTCCAATTTGAGCTGCTCACTCCTCGGTGCCGAGAAGCTGGTCGATTATTTAAAAGAGAAATTGGGAATTGAGCCCGGACAGACAACAGAAGACAGGAAATTCACCCTTTCCCTTGTCGAGTGTCTGG
>JAOUKO010000137.1 GCA_029882525.1 Candidatus Aminicenantota bacterium
TTTGCAAATTTACACGTCGACATCAGAATTAAAAAAGCCTTGTAGTAACCCGCAAGAAACACCTCCCTTTCCGCTTCCAGCAGTTTTGAATTGATTTGCTTCGCCCATTCTCTTTGATCGGCTGGATCATCCAGAATTTTATCAAAATGGAAGATGATCGCGTTTTTATACTCTTTAAAAAAATTTCGGCAATCCTCAACGGCGGGGGCATTCGGAGGGCACACGGCACATACATAATCTTCACAACCAAACATGCATTTCAGACGAACCCAATCTGATACCACAATCTTTTTGGGGTCTATCCAGGCGTGATCCTTAAACTCAAATTTTTTGAGTATGGATGAAATCTTCTTCATGTTCCCGGAAATAGTGCGTGTCAAATACGAACCATTGGAACAAAGCGAGTTTTTTTCTTGTTTTGACTGTCCAAACAATTTTCATCTCCCTGGAGTGAAATTCCCGGTAAGGCAGCTCTGATCTTTTCCGACATTTTTTGTCCTGCTCCGTTCATTACCATAAAGCCCGCCCGGATGGCTTCCTGAATTTCTTCCTCACATATTCCCAATTTTCTCGCATGTTCAAGATGATAATCGAAGCAGGGGAAGCAATGAGCTGAAACAGATGCTCCCAAAGAAACTAGTTCTCTCAGCTTAACGTCCATTTTTCTTCTCCTTTTAATCTCCTATTTAAAAAAGAATATGTTTTTCTTTCATTAGTGTTCATTAAAGTAGCCACTATCATTTTTTTAAAAAAAATTATGGCAGATTCCCCATTATTTCCTGATAAATTATATTCAATTCATCCAGGGGGACCTTATCGAACCTTTTAAACAACTGGCTCAGGAATATTTCGTGCTTGATATATTCCTCGGCAACGTGGATTATGCCGGGATTTTTGGTCACGGCGATCCTTGCGCCATCCGGAGGGAAAGTGCAACCCATAAGAGCTTGCTCTGAATCAATACTCAAAGCAATATCTCGGCAGGTAGAACAGGGCTGACCCTGATGAGGATACAGATTTTTCAATTTGAAAATCTGCTCTCCGCAGTAAACGCCAAAAATTGAGACTCGTCTTTTTTCGGCGTCGGACAGCTCGCTTTCAAAGAAAGCGATATCGCTGTCAAAGCTGACCAAGTAAATATGGCTCTTGGCTTGAGAGACAACATGATTTATCGTTTCAAATATTCGATTCCGTCCTGACATGGTCCAGATACCTTGAGTTTCTGATGGTTTTTTAAGCTGCGGCAGAACTTCCTTGAGAAAATCTATATTCCGCTTGCTTTCCTTTTCTTTCTTTTCAAGAAATGCTTCAAGGCTCACGGGTATCAAGAGGGTCGTGTCTGCCTCTTGAGAGAGAACCAAACCTTTCGCCATAAGCTTCTCGATCGTTTCATATATACGAGAACGAGGGACACCGGAAATCTTGCTGAGCTTGTAGCCGGTCAGGGGAGACTCTGAGAGGAGAGCAAAGTAGGCTTTTGCCTCATAGGTCGAGAGCCCCAGATTTTCAAGTACCTGAACAATGTCCTTTTTCTCCATTTTAGTAACTACCTAAGTGTATACTAAGTATTTTTTGCCCATCTGTCAAGTTTTTTTAATGATTTTTTTAAAATGGAGTCAAATTAATTACTATACGCCCTCGGTAATGCTTCTGCTGCATAACCTCATTTAAAAAGAAAGGTGTATTACTCAACTGAGGTGCAAGCGAAAATCAGGCCTCAAAGCGGTGCGAAAAATAGGAGCATATCCGGTCAAGATGATTTTTCACCTGTTATTATGTAGGTCCAGAAACCTATCTTCCGGTATCGAGTATTTTTCAAACCGGTTTCTTGGAGTGAATTCTCGACTTTTTTGGGAGTGTAGAACCTGTAATCTCCGTCATGCGGGAAAAAATACAGCCAGGAATTGACTATCTGTCTTATTATGACTGGAAACCAGGGATCCCAGATTATCAGCTTACCGTCCTTATCAAGGACCCTGCAGGCTTCTTTTAAAGCATCGTCTAAGCGGTAAAAATGATGGATGACTCCTGTGAGCGTAATGACATCAAAAGAATTATCGGGCCAGGGGAGATGGTCTTCGGAATCCGCGGTTTTCAGATTCAGGTTGATTTTAAAAGGAGATAGTTTATTCCGGGCGACCTCTATTATGCGCGGAGCAAGGTCGACACCCGATAGATTCGTATAGCCGTGTTTGGCCAATTTATAGAGGAGTCTCCCTGTCGCGCAGCCAATATCCAATATGCGGATAGAAACATCATCATTTGATATTTCACGGAGTACAGCATCATCCAGCAAATCCACTTTACCTAATTTCAACCAAATGCAGGAATCATATCTTGGAGGCATTTTCCAGTTGTAGGCGCGAAAGCTGCTTCTTTTGTAACGGTCATTTTTTCGGAATTCCGGCATCTTATTCATTTCGGTCTTGCATCCTTTGAATCATTATCTCCGCAACAAGACTGTCGAAAAGTACTTTTATCGCTGTCTTAGAGAGATTCCTGCATATTTAATCCCATTAATTCGTGGAAAGGAATAAAATGTATTTTTGTTTTTCCGATGGTTATGGTTTCTCTTAATGATATGTTCACGATATACGACTTTGCCGGGCGATACTGAAGGATAAAGTTTCTCAGAGATCTTGATACAGCTGCCCGTTTTAGAGAAGCCCATTTAACCTCTATCGGAACGAGTTCCCTGACAAGATCTACGACAAAATCAACTTCTGCGCCATCTCCAGTCCGCCAGAAATGTATACTTGCGGGCGAGAGGCTGGATTTTTCTCTGAGCAAATTAAAGACAAAGTTTTGGAAAACAAAGCCAATGTCTGGCAGGTTAAGGTTGCCAAATCCTCCTACGGCATAATTTCTTAAGCCCAGATCAAAAAAATAATATACCGGAGACTTGCGAATCTCCTTACGAACATTTCGAAAATAAGGAGTTAGCTTATGCAAAATAAAGGTTTTTTCCAGATACCAGAGATAATCTTTGACCGTTTGTGTCGATATGCCTAAAATAGAGGAAAGTTCGGAGTAGTTTATCAGCTTGCCAGTCTGTGCAGCAATTATTTTTACAAGATTAGTTAAAGCTTCAGTCTTCTTGACCTGAAGAAGGTAGGCGATATCTTTTTCCAGATAGCTCTGGTAAATCTCACTGATCTCAAGCTGTTTTTCATTTATATTTTTTGCTAACACGACACGCGGATAGCCACCGAAAAGGAGATAGTCATCCAGAAGCAGCTTTGCTTTGTTGAGATCAAGGCTTAGAAAATCCAAAAGCTTGTTTTCATAGCGATATTCTGTTCTAAAGTTTACAACCTCTTCAAAAGAAAGTGTGTTGAGCTCAAATATTCTTTTCCTCCCTACCAGCGACTCATGAATTTTTCTTTTTAGCTCCACGCTTCCTGAGCCCGAGACAATATACTTGTAAGGAAGGTTCATATCGTAGATGCCTTTAAGAAAAACACCCGCGTCTTCTTTTCTCTGAATCTCGTCAATGAAGACAAAGCCGTCCTCTCTCCCCAGCTCAAGCTCAATCTTCCTTATTAATGTCTCTTGTGAAGTAAAAAACCGCGCATCTGCCTCAATATCGAGGTTTAAAAAGAGAGTGGGATGACCCTCCTTTTCTAGCTGCTCTTTTAGCAATAGCATCAGCGTTGTTTTGCCAGCTTGACGGGGACCGATAATAAGGCTGATTTCTTTACGGGAGAGGTGGTCTTGCAGGCTTTTAAATATTTTTCTTTTAATCATAATTGTATTTTAACACGATATTTTGAAAAATCAACTTATAAAATAATCGGGTTATTTATCTAATTTCCTGAGCTTTTTTTCGCCTGCCAGCGCGTTGCTCCCAGAAGAAAAGGGCCGGGTTCCAACATTCATGATATCTATGGAACGTGCCTCAGGGATTATATCTATATGGGAAATCGCCTCATCGCCGAATACAAACCGCAGGAGGGCAAATACTACTATTACACCTCAGACCAGATCAATTCCACAAGAATTGTCACTAATGATTCGGGGACTGTGGTCTATGCGGCGGCTCATGATCCTTTTTGAGGTGTGCAGAAGACCTGGGTGAGCTCCTACAATCCCGTGTTGAAGTTCTCCGGCAAGGAGAGGGATGCTGAATCCGGGCTGGATTATTTCGGGGCTCGGTATTATGATAAAGCGCAGTATAGGTTTATTTCCGTAGATCCTGTGGTCAGCAGAAACGGTGCACTTTCAGACCCGAAGAAATGGAACCTTTACTCATACTGCAGGAATAACCCGCTCAATTACCTCGACCCGGATGGGAGAAGGTTAATTCCGGTGAATTTGCCAGGCATAGGATCTACTTTCCGGTTATTAATGGCATAAAAAGAGGCAAATGAGTCATTTCAAGGAGGGTGTCGAATGAGACATTTTATAAAGGCATCGGTTATTTTTTTTATGATAGGATTATGCGCAGTTTATGGAACCGAGCAAAAGAGAAGAGTTCTGAGTAGGGCAAGTGACCAGGAAAAAGTCCCGGTAAGAAGCGAGCCGAATATAAAAGGCAAGATATTAAAAGAATTGAGCGATGGCATCGTGGCGGATGAAATAGACAGGACGGACCAGAAAGACACTGTCGAGGGGCTGACCAATTATTGGTATAAGATAGTGCTCCCGGACGGAACTCAGGGATGGGTGCTTGGTTCAAATACAAGTACGTTCGATCCCGAATATGAGTCAAAGTATTATAAAAATTTGTATAAAGAGTTGAGATTGCCGGATTTCCCAAACTTAGCGATTCGCCAACACAGTTTCTCAGACTATGTTTATATTTTCCATGTGCTAACAGCCGTAATCCCTGAAGTTAAAGATGTTGAAACTGCGGCTAAGCTGAAACTGGGGCGGCTGATGTGTCTGCAGCGGTCACTGGCATTCCGGCCTTATCCACCTGATTTTGATGAGTGGGTCAAGGAAAATAAGGATCACCTTCATTATGATACATTTCGTGGGCAATGGCTTTTAAAGTATGAGGTATTATGGAATTTACATGACGAATACAGGAATTTGCCTATTGCGGATGACATCGCCTGGGAAGCGGCGAGTAATCCTTTAGGCGGCGAATGCGAAAATGACTTTCTCTGCTATATCAAAATGTTTAATGCAACTCTCGTAAAGTATCTTAGGCTTCACCCTGAGGGCATGTATGCCCCCTTGGCGCTTGAGAGGCTGATTTCTTTTTTTGAAGAGTGCCTGGAAGAGCCACCCGATAATTTCGGCGATAAAGCTTATAAAAGCTATCCAGACCCGAGACCTCAGCTTGAGCTGATGAGGGAGGCTCTGAAATTGGTTTTAGAGGCCAAAGACAAACGACCGGAGAGAGCTTTAAGCCAATTTGAAAAGACTTTCGAGATTTATTTTAAAAAAGATAAATGACACAACTTTCGTCAATTCCGGTTCGGTAAAAACATGAGGCAAACGTGTGTTAGTAGGTTGCTTGAATCGATAAGAAGGTTATCGTAATCAGAAATCTGTGATATGTATAGCGTATAAACGCATCTGTCACTTGACTGGCGATTAGCAAGGATTCAAAAATAGGCAGAGAGTGACAGGCAGATCCAGGCGAATCCGGATTGCAGGATGGGGTAAACGAGCGTTATCATTTGCTCAGCGACGATAATTTTACGATAACGCTCGAAGGCCTTGAAGAGCGGATGGGCGAGGTGAAGAAGATTCTGCTGGACCGAGAGCCTGGAGCCAAGAAGGAAAGCCGGAGCAGCGAGAAAGCGAATGTTCTCTCAGCCATCCACAGGCTCTTATCTTCGACCAAGGGAAAACAGGCGAAAGATCAAGGTTTAAGGGGGAATTATCCTTACCAGGGCAGTCCTGGAAGCCAGGGTCTCCGCAGAACGCGCTGATGTTTTTCTGCCGCAGCCGCGGCTTCTGTCCTTCATGTCATGCCAAACGCCGTGAGGAGTGGGCCGAGTGGATGCGGGAGACACTCCTTCTTGATGTCCCTCACTGCCAGGTTGTCTTCACTATCCCCAGGATGCTCGGCTGAATAGTTTTTATGATCTTATCTTTTCCATTGAGGAGAGGTGCGGGTGAATTCGGGCGTTTTTTGAGCGTATCTGCGGATTTTGCGGCTTTTTTGAACGCCAGGAGCGACTTCCTATTGTCCTTGACATCTTTTTTGCCATGATTTAATTTCTTGACGATGGTTGAATGGGAAAACGAGCACAAAGATGCTCACCCAGCCAGCGCAGCTGAAAAGGAATTTCTTATTCCCAGGAGAAAGCGCCACGGCGGCTATCCGTTACCAAGGGAACGGCTGCCGTTACTTCTATCTGCTCTGGACGCTCGAGCTGACCGGCCATGATGACTCTGCGCTGCCTGAGGACGGGATCGAATGCCCGAGGAGGAAAAAATGAGAAATTCCGCCAAATCGGCTCTTTCAATCGCCATCGCCCTGTTTTTGGCCTTGGCGGTCGCGGTTGAGGCTCAAAAGGAGAAGCCAGCAGTCGAGTTCAAGCCGCGTGACTTCACCGCCCTTCTCATCGGCCATGCCCATATCGACCTGGCCTGGCTGTGGCGCTGGGAAGAGACCGTCCACGACATCGCCACCCATACGTTCCGGGGAACCCTGGCCCAGATGGACAGGATTCCCGGTTTAACCTTCGCCCAGAGCCAGGCAGCCCTTTACGAGGCCATCGAGAAGAACTATCCTGAGCTTTTCCAGAGGATCAAAGACAGAGTCAAAGCAGGAACGTGGGTCCCTGTCGGCGGGATGTGGGTTGAGCCTGACCTGAACATGCCGGACGGCGAATCGTTCGCCCGGCAGCTCCTCTACGGGAAGAGATATTTCCTGGATAAATTCGGGGTGGACGTGAACGTGGGCTGGAACCCTGACGGCTTCGGCCACAGTTTCCAGCTCCCCCAGATCCTGAGCAGGGCCGGGATCAGGTACTACGTATTCGAGAGATGCGCGCCCGAAAAGATGCCCGTCTTCTGGTGGGAGGGATTGGACGGCTCAAGGCTTATGGCCTATGTGCCGCCGGGATGGTATCTCGTCAACCTGAAGAACGGTGTACGGGACCTTCTCTTTGAAGCGTCCGGGACGACGCCGCTCAAAGATTTCATGCTGCTCTACGGAGAGGGAGACCACGGAGGTGGACCGCGGGACACCGATGTCGAGGCTATTCGGAAGTTTGGAGATGACAAGAACCATCCGCGGTTCGCGTTCGTGACGCCGGCGAGCTACTTCCAGAGGCTCGAGAAAGCCGGGATCGAATTCCCCGTGCTCAAGCAGGAGCTGAACTACACATTCCCTGCCTGCTATACGACTCAGGCCGAGACAAAAAAGC
>JAOUKO010000015.1 GCA_029882525.1 Candidatus Aminicenantota bacterium
CTTATTTGCTTTACAAGTAGAGCGTCAGGAGTAGTTTTCTTTCTGAAGATTGAAGCGACTATAGCGGCCAAAGGGCCCTTATTTTCTTTTTTTGGTTAAAACAGTTGTTCCGCAGCCTATAAGCATATATAAATGGAAAGAAAAGAGGTTTTAAGATGAATCTTTATTTAGTCCAGCATGGCCTATCTTTGCCTGAAGATGTCGACCCTGAGAAGCCACTCAGCCCTCTAGGAAAGGAGCAAACCCAGGGAGTCATGGAATTCCTGAAGGGAAAGAAGATCAAAGTCGATGAGCTCTGGTACAGTCCCAAGAAGAGAGCCGTTCAAACAGCTCAGATTATTTCCGAGAACATACTCTGTTCCCATATCCAGGAAAGAAAGGACCTCAACCCTCTGGACCCGGTAAAGGATTTCCCCCAAGAGATCGAATCTCTAAGTAAAGACCTGATGATTGTCGGGCATCTCCCGTTCCTCCAGAAGCTGGCTTCGCTCCTGTTGAGCGGCAGAGAGGATCATCAGTTCATTTCCTTCAGGAACTCCGGAGTCATCTGCCTGGAACATACAGATGGCTGGAAATTCTTATGGGCCGCTATCCCTGAGCTGCTGCTTGAAGGACAAAACCAACCATCATGGCCGTAAATAAGAATGACAATTTACGCATGACGGCCCTCCTTTGCTCAGTATCCTCCTTGTTGAAGGATATATTCTGCAGAATACACCTTACAGCCGCTGGGGTCAAGCGCTCAAGATCTCGTGAGCCTGGATGAGCTTTTCTCTGACCTTGAGGTTATATTGGCAGGCTTTTTCGCAGAGGCCCGTACAGCTTTGGCAAGGGAGAGGCTTTCGGCTCTTGTCCAGTTCTGCGTAGTACCGCATGGCTTCTTTTTCCATATGGTAGTCCTCAAAATACATTCTGTAGCGCAGCACATCGTTGACAGCGACGTTATGGGGGCATGAGGAAAGGCACTCCTGGCAGCTCACTCTGCAGTACTGGTCCTTTGTTTGACGCTGGTATTCGGCGATCACTCTCAGGTCAGCCCTGTTGAGCGGCTTTCCGGATGCGGCCACGTATTCTTCCACATGGGAATAACTGCTCATGGTGGGGATACAGCAATCGATGTTCGGGTTGCTCAGCACCCAGCGTATGGCAGCCTGGGGGTAGCTCACTTCCTGACTGATGAGGGATTTGAGGTTGCCGTGTTTGCCCCCGGCAAAGACTTTCATGGCCACAGTGCCGATCCCTTTGCGGTGGACCTGTTCGATGAGAGGTTCTATCTCCTTGCCTTCGTCGTGGTTGTAGATGAGAAGAATCACCTGGGCGAAATCTTTATCAAGCGCCTGTTTAAGTGTCAGCTGCATGTTGTGAGTAGAGAAGCCAGTAAAGCGGACTTTCCCGTCTTTTTTCAACTGGGCGTAGGCAGCCTGAATTTCCTCATTATCGAGCAGAGAGAGATCGCTTAAACCATGGATCATGGCCACATCCACATAGTCGGACTGTAAACGCTTCAAGCTCGCTTCGACTCTTTGGATGATCTCTTCTTTTTTAACCTTCGGATTCAGACCGTGCTTGGTCGTGATAGCGATTTTGTCTCGGACATCTTTGAGAGCCTGACCGATCATTGACTCGCTTTTCTGCCGAATGTAACTTTCTGCTGTATCGAAGTAAGTGACTCCTAGGTCATAGGCATACCTTAAGACATTGGGCTCGAAAAAGGATATCGAGCCGCAGCTCACGTCAGGAACCTTTATTCCTGTGTTCCCCAGGTTGTTATATTTCTGTATCTTGATCAAAGACTCTTCTTGCTGAGAGATTCCCGGATTTCTCGGGTCTGCTTTGATATTCCTTGAAACACCAATACCTAAAACGCCCGAAGTCAGGGTGGTTAAAAAGTTTCGGCGATTAAGTTTGGACATTATTTTCTCCTTTTTGAGTTACTTTCTTTTCAGCCGGATGGTCAACAGGGGCTCGAGTTTTTCTGCGAGCTCTCTGAACTCCGGCGCTATGAGATAAATGAGGTAGTTTTCGTTACTTTGGTTAGGGACCATGAACTTTGAACCCGGGCCAATACTCTCTCTTGGCGGAAATGATTCATGAAAGTCGATTTCAATCTCGGATTCGGCTATTTGAAGGATCAGTTTATCTCCCGATTTAAAGCCAGCTCTCTGGATGCACTCATCTGTCCAGTTTGTGGCGATCGTCAGCATGTTTCGTCTGAAGCCGGATTCGATGATGCTCCCTTTGAGCGATCCCTGGCCGATTTCGACTTCTCCCACGTTGACATCGAGGTTTTCAAAAAAGTCTTTTCCTAGAGTCTGGTTGACCTTGACATTCATGACTTCTACAGTGTTTCCTCTTGTCCCGACTTGAGAGGAGAACCAGGAAGAAGGGATTTTAACGCCGTTTATCGCCTGGAAGGGGCCGAAGTCGTGGTTGATTTCGTATTTATTCTGCTCCTCATCATACCCCTTGAAAACCAGCCTTTGAAGTGTGTACTCTTCAGAGTCCAGATAGAACTCGACCACTAAGTCATCCACTTTGGTCGTCAGCAGGTAGTGGTTTTTTGGGCCGAAGCTTTTCAATCCCTTGAGTTCTAGCTTTTTTTCAAAATTGACAAGAGTGAATAGGCCTGACCAGAGGCGGGCAAGGCTGAGATAGGTGGATTTTTGGACCCCGCTCAATTCTGTGATTTTGTTGAAGCAGTTTCTCTTTACCTGATTTTTTCCGATAAGGATGACTTCGGTGATGATGGGTTCACTTCCTTCGGTCATCTTCATCAAGCCCTTGTTAGACAGGTAATAGGTGGTTGGCCCGTAGCTGAAAGAGTAATTCTCGATTTTTTCCATACTCCTTTTTTCTCCGGCTGCTTCGATATTTTTAGCCAGGATTTCCTTGAGCGACTGCTCGGATGGAGCGGTTGCTTGAGAAGAAGCGCTGAAGAGAAGCAACAAGGAGACTGTTAAGAAGATCCAGCGGTGTCGAGTCATTTATTCCTCCTCCGATAAATTTAATAGGAATTATTCTAAAAAATATTTAAGATTTCTTCAAGGGAAATAAATCCTGGCGCTTAAAAAATAACGGTTCTCTTCCATTTTGTATAGGTAATCTGATGATTAACATACACGGAAATGGCATCGCTCCCTTCAGATTTTTAACGCCATTCCCGTGTATTTTATTCACACTCAATGGAAGAGAATCAAAATAATATCTTTTTTTCTTGTTAATGTTGGCTGTTTATCGTGGGTTTGAGCCGTAGTTTTTATTCTTCAAAAAAATGAAAAATGGAGAACTGGGCTTCGGAGAGAGGGGGACCGGCGCCGTGACAGATAACACCTTGATAATTAACTGTCAGGGAAATAGAGATGCTTGCGGTTAATGAAAAAATTCAAACTCTCAACTTGAATATGCTATAATAATGCGTTTTTGAACAAAAAATGAGGAGTTAATGATGCCGGTTATCGAAGTCAAAGGAAGAAAGGTTGAAGTCAATGAGGAAGGTTTTTTGACTAATCATGAGGACTGGGAAAAGGATGTTGCTGAAGCCCTGGCCAGGGAAGAGGAAGGAATCGACAGCCTGAGCGAAGACCACTGGAAGGTTATTCGCTATATCCGCGATTATTACCTGGAGAAAAACCTCGCTCCCATGGTCCGCAAGCTCTGTAAAAACACCGGTTTTCAACTCAGGTACATCTACGAGCTTTTTCCTTCTGGTCCTGCCAAAGGTGCCTGCAAAGTGGCGGGCCTTCCCAAACCTGATGGGTGTGTATAGGGGAGGGGGACTTCCATGCTCCTTTTATTTTTTCCGGGATTCGGCGATTTCCCGGACAGCGTTTATAGCGGTGTGGATGTGTTCCTCGGTGTTAAACGGGCCGATACCGAACCGGACAGCCCCATGAATCTCAGCTGTCCCCAACTGTTCATGCACGAGGGGGGCGCAGTGAAGTCCGGTCCGGCAGGCAATGTTATAGTCCACATCGAGCATAGTCCCGGTATCCAGAGCTTCAAGACCATCCACGTTGAAGAGGAGGATGCTGATATGGTTTGTCAGGTCATCCTGGCAGTACATAGTCACACCCTCGATGTCTTTAAGTCCATCCCTGAGCATGGTGGTGAGTTTCATTTCCTGCTCATGAATATTATTCATTCCCGTTTTCTCAATCCATTTCACGCCCGCATATAGCCCGGCCACGCCTAGGGTGTTCATGGTTCCGTACTCTAGCCGATAAGGATATTCATCGAGGTGGGTCCGGACCGCTGAGCGAACTCCGGTCCCTCCGGCCCGTGTGTGTCTGATCTCGATCCCTTCGCTGACGTAAAGCCCTCCGATTCCTGTGGGCCCAAGCAAAGACTTGTGGCCAGTGAAAGCGACAACATCCACGTTCATCTCTTCGATGTCGATGGGAATCTTTCCGGCAGATTGGGAGACATCGATGGCCAGGGGGATTCCTCGTTCACGGCAGTGTTTTCCGATATCTTTTATCGGCTGAACAGTCCCGATCACGTTTGAAGCATGGTTGATAACGACCAGCTTGGTATTTTTCTTGAATTTTTTGGGGAAGTCATCGGGATTGATAAAACCCATGCTGTCAAAGGGGATGTGATCCACCTCCACGCCGTTATACTTATAGAGATGGTACAGCGGTCTGAGCACTGAGTTGTGCTCGAGGGTTGTGGTTAGGGCATGATCGCCTTGTTTCAGCATTCCGTTGATGATGAGATTCAGAGCGTCGGTTGAGTTATAAGAGAAGCACAGCCTGTTGGGATCTGTCCCGTTAAAGAATTCGGTCATCATCTTCCGGGTATTTTCCACCAATTCTCCCGTCTCCATACACAGGTCATACCCTGAACGACCGGGATTGACTCCATAATTCCTGTAGAAATTATCCATGAATGTATAGACTTCTTCCGGCTTAGGAAATGATGTCGCTCCGTTATCGAGGAAAATCAATTTATCCATTCATTCCTCCGTAATCTTCGTATTTCCTTCGTTTTTGAAGAAATGGACAGAAATAAAATTTATATACAATTTCAGGGGAAAATCAAAGGATTTTTTTATAATAAATTGACAGGATTTGGAACTTGGAATAAAATCTATGTTCAACTTTTAGAAAATACTATGCTCTTTAGCTGGTAATGATCAAGCTCCAAAAAACATCCCTTCTTGCTCTCGGCCTCATAATTCTTCTTACTTTCTGGAACTGTCTTTTTTTAGGCAAGACTTATGACCTGGTGATAAAAAACGGTTTCATCGTAGATGGTTCAGGGAATCCCTGGTTTAAAAGCGATATCGGCATAAAGAATAAAAAGATAGTCAGGATTGGTCTTATAGAGGAAAAACAGGCCAAGAAAGTCATCGAAGCCCAGGATCTGATCGTCTGCCCTGGTTTTATCGACATTCACACTCATTGCGATCAAGGAATTCTGACAGTCCCTACGGTGGATAATTATGTTTATCAGGGCGTAACCACAGTCATCGGCGGTAACTGTGGCGGCCATCCGTTTCCCCTGAAAGAACTTTTCAAAAAAATTAAAAAGAGGGGAACCTCGGTCAATTTCGGCTGTCTCGTCGGCCACAATACCATCCGAAGAGAAGTCATGGGAAATAAGATGGATGATCCGACTGAGGAAGACTTGGTGAAAATGAAGAACTTAATCCGCCAGGAGATGGAAGCAGGCGCTCTCGGATTTTCGACGGGACTGGCATACATGCCGGGGACTTATTCCAAAACAGAGGAGCTCATCGAGCTTGCCTCTGTAGTCAGTCAATATGGAGGCATATACGCCACACACCTCAGAGACCAGGGGCTTCATATCACCGAGGCCATCGAGGAAGCCATCGCGATAGGAGAAAAAAACAACATCTCTGTTCAGATTTCTCATATAAAGCTGGCGGATGATGCTGTCTGGTATCAACTGGAAAGAATAACCCGGCCAGTGGAAGAAGCTCGAAATAGGGGAATTGAGGTAACCCTGGATCAGTATCCTTATACAGCCACCAGTTCTGGATTCGGCAGCAGTTTTCCCTCCTGGGCTTTTGAGGGCGGTAGAGACAAATTTATGGAGAGACTGGAAAACGAAGAGAGTTATAAAAAAATCAAGGCTCATATCATAACGAGGAGACTGACTTCAACCAAAGGAATCAACAAGCCTGAAACCATATACATCGCCAGTTTTAATGAGTTTCCCGAGTATGAAGGGAAGAATCTCCGCGAGATCCTGATCTCCCAGGGTGAAGAACCCACGGTAGAAAATACTGCGGATCTTATCATTGACATCCAGAAAAAGGGAGGAGCTTCAGCGGTTTTTTTCCAGATGAATGAAGAGGATGTCGAGAGCTTGATGAGCCTGTCTTACACGATGCATGCTTCTGATGGAGAAGTACAGGTACAAGGGCGGGGTGTCCCTCACCCGAGAAACTACGGCACTTTTCCCAGGGTCATTTCCCATTATGTCCAAGAGCGGCAGGTCGTGACGCTGGAAGAAGCTGTACGGAAGATGACTTCTCTGCCGGCTCAGACATTGAGGCTGAGCGGCAGAGGCATGATTCGAGAAGGCCTTTACGCTGACCTAACAGTTTTTGATAGACATAGCTTTGGGGACCAGGCGACCTTCTCTGCCCCTCACCAGTACAGCAAAGGGCTTGTGTACGTGATCGTGAACGGAGAGGTGCTTGTGGAAAAGGGAAATCATACCGGAGCTCTTACTGGGATGATTCTCTGCGCGAGAAAATAAAGGCAAGGAGGAAACAGGTGGTGATTAAAAAAAATATCGAAGTCAAAGAAGCGCCGGTAACCGAGGAAGAGGTTAAAAACGTTACGAGAAAGATTCTCATCGGGCCTGACGACGGCTCTCACAATATCATCATGAGGCTTTTTAAAGTGCTTCCCGGTGGCCATACTCCTCTTCACAACCACAGCCATGAACATGTTGTTCAGGTTGAAAAGGGCAGAGGAGTGGTCGTCGCAGGGACCGGTGAGGAAGTCGAGGTCTCCCAGGGGCAGAGTCTTCTTGTTGAAGGAGATGAGAAACACCAGTTCAAGAATCCTTTTTCAGAGCCTTTTGAATTTTTGTGTATTATCTTGAACCCAGACAGATAGAATCGAGATCAAATCGAAAATCTCTGAGATGAAAACGAGCATCAACAAAGCCATTGAGTACCTCTTGGCCAGAGGAAACTTGCCCATCCTGTATTGGCTGAAAAAAGACATTCTCGAAGTCCCGGTGGACCGGGAACACAAAAACCTGCAGAAATTTGCCTCACGCATCAGGATCCTTAAGGCTCAGAGGCCCAATGGCGGATGGTGCCAGAGGAAATATGAAGGCCATCCTCGCTGGGAAAAGACCTATTACATAGTGGAAACACTGAGAAATGTGCTTAAGCTGTACAACTTTGGCTGTTCTTATGAGGAAGAGGAGATTCGTCGAGCTGCCAAATTCCTGTTCTCCACTCAGACCAAATCAGGAGACTTTCGTGGCGCTTATCTGAATGAGTATGCTCCCACATATCATGCCTTGACTATTGAAACCATGTGTCTTTATGGACTGGATAAGGATGACAGAACTCAGAAAGGATTCCGCTGGATCATCAGAAATCGGCAGAATGACGGAGGATGGGTCATCCCTTACCGGACCATTGGCCAGGAGGAGCTCAAGCAGCGTTATAACTTTGAAGCCCAGTTGAAGCTTGAACCCATTAAGCCCGATAAATCCCGTCCCTTTTCCCATCTCGTGACCGGTATGATTCTTCGAGCAATGGCCGCCTCTCCAACCTGGAGAAAAAGCAAAGAAGCCCAGAAAGCAGGGGAGCTTTTACTGAGTCGATTTTTCAAAGAGGATAAATACGATGACAGATGGCTCCCCATTTTCTGGGAAGAGATTACCTATCCATTCTGGGCGACGGATATTCTCAGCAGTCTGGATTCTCTTTCCAAGATAGGTTTTACAATTGAGAATGAAAAGGTCCAGGAAGCCACCAACTGGCTGTTGTCCAAGCAAACGAGGCAGGGTTATTGGGAAGCTGGAGATAAAAAATCTACCCTTGAGGACCATCTCTGGGTGACTTTTGCGGTTTTGAGAGTGTTAAAGAGGTTCAGGCTGTTTGAGCTTTGATCCTGATTTCACAGCCTCTCTATCAATGAATGTGTTCGATTATGCGTTTCTGTATGTCATTCAGCACATTGAGAAGTCTGGCTCGAGTGAGAAGGAGAGCCTGGTTTAGTTTTTGTTCTTCTTTGGGATTCTCATTTTTAAGGGCTATATTGACAAAGGAACTGTTTCGGTCAAAACAATTCAGTATATTCCTCGCCAGTTTTTCTATTCCCTCTGAGTCGAATTCTTTTCGTGAAATGATTTTCTCCGCTTCTTCGAGAAAATGAAGGAATACGCTTGCCCATTCACTGCTGTCTCCAGCTCGCAAAAGCACAGCCAGTTCGTTCAGGACGAGAGCGAGTTCTTCGACTCGCCATTTTTCAATCTTCTGCATGATATTCACATGATGGCAAAAATATAGGAAAAAATCGAGAGATATTTTGAAATGAGCACGTCAGAGATGTTATCATTTATTGTTTAATGGGATGATGCCATGAGATATTTTCTGAGCCTGGGAAGCAATCAAGGAGACAGAAAGGAAAATATTGTTCGAGCTCTGTCTTTGCTTCAAGAAGAGGGTATGGAGATCCGGAGAGTGTCGTCGTTGTATGAGACAGAGCCTGTCGATTTTGCCTCGCAACTCTGGTTTTATAACCGCATTGCGGAAGTTCAGGCCAGTGTAAAGCCAGACTCGCTTTTGGCTTTGATAAAGAGCATTGAGCAGGAGATGGGCAGAGATGCTCATGCGAGAAAGGAGCCTCGAATCATTGATATCGATATAATCATAGCCGAGGATCAAGTTATCCATACTGAGGATTTGGAGATTCCCCATCCGAGAATGCAAAAGAGAAATTTTGTCCTTGTTCCCTTTGCTGAGATATCTCCTGACACAGTTCACCCTGTGCTCAAGAGGCATATAAAAGAGCTGCTGGAAGAATCCAGAGATTTATCAGCGGTTCACAAAATTAAAGAAAAAAGGAGTTAATGGAAGATGTTCAGAAAGGATGAACGCGTAATGCTCGATCAGCCGCTAAAATCTGTCTTAATCCCTTTATTCTTATTATTCTTAATCAAAAGAGCTACTTTGTTATTATTCTTATTTTTCATATTTTTCATGCCGGTTTTAGCTGCTGAGATCAAGGGAAGGGTTCTGAATCTTCTGGGAAATCCTATTACCCAAGCTGTTGTCCTTCATCGTTCGAGCGGGATCAAGGCTGTGACTGATGCGGCAGGGCAGTTCAACTTATCCCTGCCGGATGAGGATAAAGTCCGCCTTGAGATCACCCATAGCGATTATATTGAACAGGAGGTTGTTGTCACTTCCAGGGAAATGGGAAAAAGGATCATCGTGACGCTTGTTCCCTATATCGTTCAGAGAGAAGAGGTCGTGGTCACAGCCATGAGGCATCCTGAATCCTCGATGAGCGTACCCGCTGCCGAGACCGTTGTTCCCACCGAGATCCTTCAAGAAGAAATGCCGTCGAACATCACAGAGGGGCTGGCCAACATGCCGGGCGTATCCCGGATGGGAGCCGGAGGTTTTTCTCTGGTTCCCAATATCCGCGGTTTGGCCAGGAGAAGGGTCTTGATCATGATCGACAACGCTCGGGTGACCAGCGACAGACGAACAGGGCCGAATGCCTCTTTTGTCGATCCCGATGATATCGAGAGAATCGAGGTGCTGCGCAGTCCGTCATCGGTCCTTTACGGTTCTGACGCCATCGGCGGAGTCATCCACATCCTGACCAAGAAGCCTGGCATGGAAGATGGTCTGGGAGGGTCGGTGAGCGCCAGGTATGGGACCATAAACAGTGAAAAAGGAATGGGCTTGACCCTGGAGGGGAGTAAAGGGAACACTGGCTTTTACCTCTCTTTTCAGGCGGTTGATACCGAGAATTATTCCTCTCCCTCGGGAGAAGTGCTCCAGTCCTATTTCACTCAGGGCAGTCTTTTCGGCAAAATCTCCCACGTGTCTGAGAAAAGAGAAATCCATCTCAGTTTTCTTGGTGCAAGAGGACATGACATCGGAAAGGCCAACCGGACGAGTGACCTCGAGCCAACCTGGTATCCTGAGGAAAACCAGAATTATATCCAGTTTCATTGGCTGGAAAAGGGACTGGGCAAAGGGGGCAATCTGGCCTTTCAAGCTTTTCTCAATCCCAACTTTTACGACACGATCAAGGAAACATTAGATGAAATCACAGGAGATGAAACAGCGGAGTCATACAGCAAGAGTCAAAGCCTGGATTACGGAGCCCAGCTCTCTTACAGGAAAGAAATGGGAAAGCATTTTCGCTTATCAGGCGGTCTGGATCTTTATGGCCGGACTTCCGTCAAATCCTACACCCTGGACAATGAATTTGACCCGGCAGGGAATATAACGAGCGAACTGGTGCAATGGCCGTTTGCTCATGGAGACAGGAAAGATCTTGGATTGTTTCTCTCTGCAGATTATTCCGGCATAAAGAATCTTGACCTTGTGGGCGGCGTCCGCTGGGATTATATCCGGATGAAGGCTTTGCCTGAAGACACGCCTCCTTATTCGACAAGCGACAACAGCGCCTGGACAGGTTTTCTGGGGGGATCGCTCAAGCTCACAGAAGAGATTGTGGCCTTTGCCAACATCGCCAGGGCATACAGGGTTCCGAGTTTGAACGAGCTGTTTTATACAGGGATCACAGGAAGGGGCTCGATCGTTGCCCAGCCCGGCCTTGTGCCTGAATCGAGCTTTAACCTTGATGGAGGACTGAAATTCATCTTCAAGCGTCTGTTCACCGGATTCTATGTGTTCTACTACGAAATAGATGACTTGATCGAGCGCTACATGCTTGATCCAGTGGAAAGAGTCCGCACTTACGGGAACATCGAGCAGGGACGGATCAGCGGTTACGAGCTGGAAGTGGAATATTATCCTGTCCCGAAATGGAAGCTCTTCGGAAACTTCTTTTCTTTTAAAGGTGAGAGCACGCTGACAGGCGAACCGTTGAATGATATTCCAGCCTCAAGGCTGTTTATGGGGACCCGCATCTGGTTTGGACGTTTCACCACTGAGATGAACGCGACTTTCCAGCTGAAAAAGGATGACACCGGTCCGGATGAAATACCATCCGGTCTTCCGGGCTATGAAATCGTCAACTTAAAAGCCAGTTATTATTTCAACACTTCCTTCCGTCTGTATCTTGTTCTCTCCAATCTTCTGGACAAAGCCTACCTATCCAGGCCTGATACCGATGGTGTCGAGGAACCAGGGAGGAATTTCGTCCTTGGCGTAAGCTATTCCTTCTGAGACGAAATATGAGTCTTGTCAATATAAGCGAAAGAGGCTATAAAATAAAAGCTAAATAAGGAGGGTCGGATGAAATCCACAGCTTTTAAGAAAGATTCCGTGCTTTTCTGCCTTTTCGTTTTGTTGTTCGCTTTCCTGTCCATTCAGCCGGTTCAGTCTTATACCCTGGAAGATATTATGAGCTATGCGTTCCCGTCAAGCCTCGTTGCTGCGCCGAAAGGGGCGACGGTCGCCTGGGTGTTCAACTGGGATGGGAAGAGGAACATCTGGATTGCCCAGGGGCCGGAGTTCAAGGCTAGGCAGCTCACCCGATATTCAGAGGATGATGGCCAGGAATTGGGCGAGCTCGCTTTCAATTTTGAGGGTAAGGTTATCATCTTTGTGAGAGGCGGTTCTGCGAACCGGGCTGGAGAAATTCCCAATCCCACTTCCAATCCCGAGGGAACAGAGCAGGTACTGTGGGCAGTAAAGTTGGAAGGAGGAGAGCCGTGGGAGCTGGCTAAAGGAAGCAGCCCTGTGCCTTCGCCAACAGAGGATACGCTCGTCTACAGTGCCCGGGGTCAGATTTATCTGATCGGCCTGGATGAATCTCCCCGGCCAGAGGTTCTCTTCAAGGCTCGGGGGAGGAATGGTTCTCCCTGCTGGTCTCCTGACGGGAAAAAAATA
This sequence comes from Candidatus Aminicenantota bacterium, assembly GCA_029882525.1. GTDB lineage: Bacteria > Acidobacteriota > Aminicenantia > Aminicenantales > Aminicenantaceae > SOIA01. The sequence continues at coordinate 12,038 of JAOUKO010000015.1, forward strand.
GCTTTTGTCAGCTCCAGAGGAGACCATAGCTTTATCGGCGTCTATGATCTTGAGAATAAGACCATCGACTGGATCGCGCCCTCTGTCGACAGAGACGGTTATCCGGTCTGGTCGCCCTGTGGAAAATACATTGCCTTTATCCGTTTCCCTGGTTCCATGGCAACTCCAGTCTACAGTGATGGTCAAAGATTCGTTTTAATGGTAGCGGACGCCGAGTCCGGAAAGGCGGAAGAGATCTGGCGTTGTCCCAACGAGACTGGAGGATTTTCTCAGTATTACCCTGACCAGACTCTCCGCTGGGCTGCGGACGGTTATCTGGTCTTTTACTCCGAACATGAGAAGTGGATGCATCTCTACTCCGTCTCGGTCAAAGACAGGAAAGTGGTCTGCCTCACTCCCGGGGATTATGAGGTGGAGAACAGCTTTCTCGTTTTTGACGGCAAAACCCTAATCTATAATTCCAATTCCGGAGATATCGACCGCCGGCATCTCTGGTCGGTCCCGGTTCCCGGAGGAAAGTCAAAACTTCTCACTCCCGGAGAAGGAATAGAGTGGTCCCCGGTTCTGCTCCCCAACGGCGACGACCTGGTCTTTCTTTGTTCCACCGCGTCGCAGCCTGCCGCCCCGGCTGTAATGGACATCAAAAAGAAGAAGTGGCGTTTGATCGCACCGGAGGCCATTCCTCAAGCATTCCCGATGAAAGACCTGGTCATACCCGAGCAGGTGCTGTTCAAGGCGCCCGACGGCCTAACGATTCACAACCAGCTATTTCTTCCCAAAGGCGCAAAGCCGGGTGACAAGCGGCCGGCTGTGATTTTCATGCACGGCGGTCCGATTCGCCAGATGCTTCTCGGCTGGCACATGCGGGGGTACTACCACAACGCCTATGCCTTGAATCAGTACCTGGCCCAAAAAGGATATGTGGTTCTTTCGGTCAATTATCGTTCAGGGATAGGCTACGGGTTTGATTTCCGCAGAGCTCCAGAGCAGGGCCCTCGAGGTGCTTCTGAATACCAGGATATCGTGGCAGCCGGAAGGTATTTGCAGAACCGGCCTGAAGTCGATCCCAATAAGATCGGACTCTGGGGAGGGTCTTACGGAGGCTACCTCACAGCCCTTGGCCTGGCCAGAGATTCTGAACTCTTTGCCGCAGGTGTCGACCTCCATGGCGTCCATGACTGGTCGTTGAGGGGAAGACGCCGCGATGGAGGAGGATGGGGGATTCAAGGAGAGGATTTGATGAGCTCTGCGTTCCAGTCTTCTCCTGTCGCAGACGTCTATTACTGGACATCGCCGGTTCTCTTTATCCATGGGGACGACGACCGGAATGTTGATTTTATCCAGACCACGGACCTGGTCCAGCGTTTGAGAGAGCTGGGTAAAGCCCCTATCGAGATTCTCGTTTTTCCCGATGAAGTTCACGGCTTTTTACTCCATCGGGTGTGGCTCAAGGTCTACAATGCTGCAGCGGATTTCTTCGACCGTTTCCTCATGAAATCAACTTGGAGGGGGAACTGACTTCCCCCTTCCAACGCTCGCTTCCGCTTGCTGCCTCCCCTTCTCGGGCGGGGCATGAATCCACGCCCTGCGACCAAGGGGGCATACCCCCTTGGATTCCCCGACGATCGGTTCCCCGCGGCAAGCCGCGGGGCATATCATACGATCGTCAAAGAATTGATTGTTGTCGGGATGTCTTGAAGGAAAACTGGAGAAAGGCTCCTCCATCAACTCCCCATGTCAGCTGCATTTCAAGGTTTTTCGCAGTTGGCTTTGCTGTCACTTTTCCTTGATGCCCGCATAGAATATGGAATTGAAGAGAAGCTTAAACGTGCCGTAGGACTGAGAACGATACTGCACAGGAAAACCCAACAGGATTATCTTGCCCTGCCCGTAAGGGATGTCCATTATCGTTGCTTTCTGCCGGATGGTTTTATCGCCGTAGATCCAACCGCTCATCAGCGGGCTTTCCTCGGGGTATTGAGCAGCGCTTTGAGGCTGTTCTTTCGAATCAAAAGAGGGCATGATATTGAAAGCGCAACTGCTCTCGAACACAGTCGCTGCCTCTTTTGGCATTCCGAAGGACAGAGGATGGCTGGTATCGAATTCCATGCGGAGGATGGAGCCGTTACAGACGAACTCCTCTCTTTTGATGCCCTTCAAGACATTCCTGACCGGGAGGTTGAAATACTCAATAGCCAGGTTACAGGAATTGTTGATGAATATTAAATTCCCGCCGTTCTCGACAAATAATTTCAGGTTGCGAATACCGTTAGGCGTGATCCCGCCCACATACTTGGGCGGCATGGTTCCTTTTGCGTATCCATTGATCACCGCCTCAGGCCTGTAGGTGTCAGGCATGATGATCACGTCATAGCTGGCCCTGAGATTACCCGCGCGGATATCTGCGTCATGGATGCCGGAGCAGGGGAATCCGTGGTTCTCCAGGATCAGCCTGGTCCATCCTTCATCTGCGCTGGGCATCCATGATTTGTACATCCCCAGCCGGACAGGCTTTATGCTCAGAGTACTGACTTTGGGAACCTGGGAAACAGAAGTGATTTTAAGGTTGAGCTCCTCAGCCAGCTTGTCCATGACGGTCTTTTTGACGCTGGATGAGAGAACGATGATAGTCCCTGCGGCGAAGGAACTCTCCTGGGCTGAAAAAGACTCTTTTGACCAGAGTATCTTCCCACCCTCTTTGAGGATCCTGTTCATAGCCGTGAAACTGGCATTTTCCTCATGTCGCAGGAGATAAGCTTGACCTGGCTTGCCCTCGATTCCACCGGATTGAAGCTTGGCCTCTTTCAAGCGAGTCATCCTGGTTTCGACGGTGGAATTGGCGGCATAGACTTTCATCCCAAACTGGTGGGGAAGTGTCCAGCCCATCATGTCGTAGGCCTCAAACGGCGCGCCCTCAAACTTGACAGGATCGACAAGGCCCTGCCATAAATCGGGATATTTCCTGAGGTCGGGATAGGTCTGCTCCTCGAAGACGTTCTTGATGAACAGAGCGAAAGGCTGAGTCATCGGAATAATGTGAGTTCCAACAGGATATTTGATCCCGTCGCAGGTGAAGGATTCCTCACTTTTATAAACATCGATCCCGAGGAGGATCATGCGGTTGAGGAGAAGAGATGAGGCTCCAGGATCGTGCTGCTTTTCAGGAATGATCCAGGCAAAAGGTGGCTCTTTGCTGAATCTTTGGATAACGTCTTTTCCCATTCTGTATTTGTTGAAAAGGAGTTCTTCCCTGTATTTGGAAGCGACATCGAGCACAGCTTTGGACGCTGTCAAACAGTAGTCCACTGCATCCTTAAGCCGCCACCATCCTCCTTTCCATGGATTCGGGTAGAAGGCAGACATGGTCAGATCCCTGTACTGCTCGGGGAAATCCCGGATAGTGTAGAAGTAAGGTGTGGCATAACGGTAGAGGGCGGTCTCGGTGAGGATGGATATGATGTTGTGGGAATCCACGACCTGGGTTACATAACCCGGATACCAGGTATCGAAGACAAGCCGGGAAATAGCCCCTTCTTTTCCCTCCTCGTCAAAAGCAGCTCCCATGGCTGATCCAACCAGGTTCTGCCAGCGAACAATAAGAGGATGGATGTTAGGATTCGTGGGTTCAGAATTAGGTGGGATCCAGATCCGGGCAGGGAAAGGAGCAGTCTGATGATGGTTGTACAGGATAAGAGGGAACCATTCTTTGTTGACCAGCCGGGTCATGTTTTGTGTTTCCACAAGGTTGGCGATATACGAGTCGCGGTTATTATCGTGTCCGGCATAGACATGGTACAGCCAGGGCATCGAAGAGACCTCGAACGGCGAACCCAGGTTGGGATGATACCATTCGGCCAGGAGGTTCATGCCATCCGGGTTGGCAAAGACAAGGACGAGGATGACATCCTTGAGGATCCGAAGTGTTTTCACATCCTGGGTGGCGACAAGGTCATAGGCGAGTTGAATGTTGTGCTGGGCAGGAGCGCATTCCGAGGCATGAAGCCCGCCGTCGATGTAGACAATGGCTTTCCCGTCCCGGGCGAGCTTTCTGGCCTCAGCGTCTGAAAGTCCTTGAACCAGCGACAGTCTCCGTATAATCTGTTTATGCTTCTCCAGTTCAGCCATGTTCTCTTCTGAGGAGATGACCGCATAAGTCATGGTCTGGCCCATGGATGTCTTTCCCATGTCAAACAGCTTCAGACGCGAAGAGCTCTGTTCGAGCTGTTTAAGATACGCTATGGCTTGAGTATAGGTGACCAGATGATAATCAGCGCCGACTTTAAATCCAAGGATGTCTTCAGGCTTGGGAATGCTCTGGCTGAAAGCACTCAAAGTTAAACCAAGAGCGATACACATAATCGAGATAATGATTGCCGGAAGGGATTTGAAATTCTGTTGGCTCATGAAAACCTCCTGTTAAAATGCGTTTTGGATATGTCGAATCCTGTATCCCTGGCCTTGATCGAGGTGGATAGAGATGACATCGAACCGACATTCAGCATCCTGGAGATTGTTTCTCATCAGGAATCCTTGGGCGATTCTTTTGATCTGCTTCTGCTTTGAAGGAGTGACCGATTCTTCAGGAAGACCGAAATCGATGCTCTTTCTCGTTTTGACCTCGACGAAGACCAGTGTATTTATGTCCAAGGCGATGATGTCTATCTCTCCACGGAACAGGCGAAAGTTTTGGGCGAGAATTTTGAATTTTTTATTTTTCAGGTAGCGGAGTGCAATTCTTTCGCCTGATTTTCCCAGCGCATAGGTTGACTGTTTGATTCTTTCCAAATCGTTTTTCTTTAGACCGTAAACCAGGGCGTCTGAATTATATTATATCTCCATTATCTAAAGACTCAGCCTTCATCTGGCTTATTATGAGGCATTTGGATCTTTTGAGTTCATGTTCGGACTTTTTTCCACCGGACTCCATCTTTGGTATCTTCCAATACTATTCCCTCTTTGGCGAGTTGATCGCGAATTCTGTCAGCGAGTTCAAAATTCCTATCCCTGCGCGCCTTCTCCCTTTCATTGATTTTTATCATGATCTCTTCAGGGAGGATATCTTCTTTCTCCTCTGGGAGGACGGCCAGCACGGTGTCGAAGCAGCGGATGAGATCGGTCAGGTTCTCAGCATCTTTTTTGAATATTTTTCCTTTACCAATAAACGAATTGACCTTGCGGATCATCTCAAAAAGAGCCCTCAAAGCCACGGAGATGTTCAAATCATCGCCGAGTCCCTCTGCGAAATTCTTGCGGGTTTTTTCAATGATCTGCGCCACATTTTTGTTTTCGCCGTTCTTGAACGGATGGTTCTTGAGCTCATACAGAAAATCCTTCATCCGACCTAGAGAAGCGCTGGCCTGCTCAAGGGCTTTGAAGGTGAAGTTAAGCATTTTACGGTAGTGAGTGGAAATGAGGAGAAAGCGGATAACGAGCGGGTCGATGTTTTTCTCGAGGAGGTCTCTCATGGTATACTGGTTTCCCAGCGACTTGGACATTTTTTCTCCGTCGACGATGAGGTGCCGGCAGTGGAGCCAGTAGTTTACGAATTTTTTTCCAAAATAAGCCTCTGATTGGGCAATCTCATTCTCATGATGGGGAAAGATGTTGTCTGTCCCTCCGCAGTGAATATCAAAGGTTTCACCCAAATATTTGGAACTCATCACCGAGCATTCAATGTGCCAGCCAGGTCTTCCCGGGCCCACCTCGGTTTCCCAGAATGGCTCACCCTCTTTTTTGTGTTTCCAGAGGGCAAAATCGATGATATTGTCCTTTTCGTATTCATCTAATTCGACCCTTTCTCCTGGCTTCAACTCCTTGAGATTGATCTTTGATAAACGCCCGTAGTTGGGGAATTTGGCAATGCTGAAGTAGATCGACCCATCTTTTGCGTAGGCATATCCTTTTTCCATCAGCCCTTTGATCATCTGGATCATTTCCGGGATGTGCTCGGTTGCCCGGGGGTAATGGTCGGCTCTGGCCATTCGGAGAGTGTCGATATCTTTGAAAAAGGAATCGATATACTTTTTTGTGTACTCCTGAAGAGAAATTCCTTCTGAGTGAGCGCCTTTTATGGTCTTGTCATCCACATCTGTGATGTTCATCACGTGCGTGACTTTGTAGCCCATAAAAACCAGGAATCTTTTGAGTAAGTCTTCAAAAGCATAGGCTCTGAAATTGCCGATATGGGCATGATCATAAACAGTCGGTCCGCAGGTGTAGAGCTTGACTTCCCCTTTTTTTAGGGGATGAAAGGGCTCTAATTTTCCACTCAGGGTGTTGAAGAATCGAATCATGATTACATATTATTAAAGATTACTATCTCAAGAGTCAACCTTGGAGGGGGAACTGACTTCCCCCTTCCAACGCTCGCTTCCGCTCGCTGCCTCCCCTTCTCGGGCGGGGCTTGGATCCACGCCCTGCGACCAAGGGGGCATACCCCCTTGGATCCCCCGACGATCGGTTCCCCACGGCAAACCGCGGTGAACCGATTGTCAACGTTTTTAAAAAAGAAAGAGCGAGCCATCCCAATTACAGGGAAAAAGCATGCTTTTTGTAAAGCCCGGTGCTCGAAAAAGGGCAGCGGACAGTCCCCTGATTGTTTGAGGTGTATGGAGATGGAGCCTAAGACATCATTGGAAAACTTTGAGATTTCGGGGATAGGCTGTTTAGAGTTTTAGTCTGATCCCTATTTTTATCGAGAACCCTGAGAGATCGGCCGTGAAAGCTCTTGCATTCCTGATGTCTGAGCCCACCGGAGCTTCTTCGGAAACTTGAACCTGAGAATACCAGTTCGCTAGACTGGGATTATATTTTTCGAAATACCATAGATCGCCCGAACTTGTTCTGGCCACAACTGCACCTTCACTACTGAGAAATGTGTATTTCAATCTTCCTCTGTAACTTTTAAGCTTGCAGTATCTCCCTGATGCTTCGATGAAGAGGCCCATGTAGCCGCCAACGGTCACCTCCATTCCAAGCCCCCCCTGGAACCCAAAAGCAAGGTCATTTGTGCTCAATTCCACTGTTTCCGAGTAAGAGAGAACACCTGTTTCGTCATACTCTGAGTTTGTATTCAAGGCCATTTTGCTTAAATACAGACCCGCGCCTGGATTTATGTAAACTCTGAGATTGGAGGTGAAAGGATAAAAGTAATATAAGCTTAAAGTGAGTGAAGAGTTGGAGATCCTTGGGTCTAATATAGCCGTGAAAGAGATAACGCCCTCTTCCTGGAGACTAAAATCGCTCTGCGATTTCCGTGGAAAATTTCCAAACCCGAATCCAATCGCGAAATTCTCAGTGAAATTGAATAACACATCAATCCCTACTTCACCGCCCAAGGTATTCAGGTCATTGAACTCTCCCTCTTTGGAGCTGAGCCAGCTGGCAGCTATATCATCAAAATGATTCTCGTAACCTTCGCCATAAGCATTGAGGTCTCTGGCCCGAACCTGACTGATTCCTCCCCCGACTTTAAAGCTGAAACCTAGTCCAAGATCATCAGCTTGAGCCGATGCGGCCAGTAAGAACAAAGCGATCAAAATAATAGGGTAGACATATCTCTCTTTCTTCATTTTATTCACCTTTCGTGACCAGAAGCAGGTCAAACATTTGAACTGGCTTCCCGTGATTCAGGATTGACTCCTTTTGAATAAACGGGGAATGTTTTAAAAACCCCGAGATTAAAGGATAGAGTAATCCAGATGAGAATTCAACCCCTCGATGACAAATCAGTCCCGTCTGGAGCATATCCCAAAGAGACTCAAAGTGTTGTGAAATCGGAGGAATTCCGGGTCTCTATAGGATTGACCCATAGGAGGATTTATGCCATAATTTTAAAACTCCTGCAGGTGATTCCTCACATGAAAACACTCATTGGAATTCGAAAAGAAGATAAGAATCAGTGGGAAAGAAGAGTCCCCCTGATCCCATCTCATGTGAAGGAACTGATTCAGAACAATCCCCTAGAAGTGTGGCTGCAGCCGTCTTCCATCCGGGTCTTTTCTGACCAGGATTATCTCCGTGAGGGCGCCAGGATTGAAGAAGACCTGTCGCCATGTTCGATCGTTTTCGCCATCAAGGAAATTCCTCTTGACTTTTTCAATAAAGAAAAGGTTTACATCTTTTTCTCTCATACCATAAAAGGCCAGCCTCATAACATGCCCATGATTAAAAAAATGATGGATCTTGGCTGCACCTTGATTGACTACGAGAAAATCGCAGATGAGAAAGGACAGAGATTGCTGTTTTTCGGCAAGCAGGCCGGCCAAGCTGGGATGATCGACACCCTCTGGGCTCTGGGACAGCGGCTGGATCACGAGACAAAGGAGAATCCTTTCTCTGCGGTTAATCAAGCCTGTCAGTATGCAAGCCTGGTGGAGGCTAAAGAAGAAATAGAAAAGGTCGGATGGGAAATACATGAACATGGCCTTGAGCCCTCTCTTGTGCCGGTGGTATGCGGTTTTGCGGGATACGGTCATGTATCCTTGGGAGCTCAGGAGATTTTTGACCTTTTGCCTTTTGAAGAAATAGCGCCCGGAGATATCCTTTCTTTTTTTGAGAGCAAAAATTATGCCTCAAACAAGCTCTATAAGACCGTCTTCAAGGAAGAGGACATGGTCGAGCCGATCGACCCAAACGTGAGATTCAAGCTCCAGGATTACTATGACCGCCCTCAGAGGTACAGGTCGACCTTTGATTCCCATCTCCCTTACCTGACTGTCCTGGTTAACTGCATCTACTGGACGCCTGCTTATCCGAGATTCGTGACCAAGGAGAGCCTGAAGCGGCTTTTCCTGGGGAATACGGAGCCGCGTTTGCGGGTCATCGGGGATATCTCCTGCGATATCGAAGGCTCTGTTGAGGTGACCGTCCGGGCAACCATGCCTGATAATCCCGTGTTTGTCTATGACCTGGTTAAAGATGAGGCCAGAGACGGTGTAGAGGGGAAAGGCCCTGTTATCATGGCCATCGATAACCTTCCGGCTGAGATATCGCTTGAATCGTCGGTGTTTTTCAGCGCAGCCTTGAAATCTCTTGTTCCTTCCATCATTAGGGGGGACTTTTCCGGAGATTTTGAAGACTGCCAGCTTCCAGAGTCTGTGAAGAAAGCAGTCATTCTTTATCGGGGTAAGCTCACCCCGGATTTTGAATACATGAAGAAATTTATATGACCACTGCAAAGGAGTAATACCATGAAAAAAGTATTGATTCTCGGAGCTGGGCTGGTAGCCAGACCTCTGGTCAGATATCTTCTTGACCAGCCTGATTTTAAGGTGGAGGTGGCCAGCCGAACCGTGAGTAAAGCGGTTAAGCTCATCGATAACCACCCTGATGGGGAAGCCAGGGAACTTAACCTGAAGGATGAGGAAGGCCTGAAAAAAGAGATTGCGGACTCCGACATCATCATCAGCATGGTTCCTTATTCCTTTCATCCGAAGGTCGCCAAATACTGTATCGATTATAACAAGCATATGGTCACCACTTCTTATGTCAGTGAAGTCATGCAGAATCTGGATGATGAAGCTAAAAAAGCGGGAATATTGATCCTGAACGAGGTAGGACTGGATCCTGGAATTGACCACATGGAGGCCATGAGGATAATCCATGATGTGGAAGAGAAGGGTGGAGAGATCCTGAGTTTCACCTCTTACTGTGGAGGATTGCCGGCGCCCGAAGCCAACACCAATCCCTTCGGTTACAAGTTCTCCTGGAGTCCCGTCGGAGTCCTTCTCGCTGGAAAAAACTCTGCCCAGTACTTGAAAGACGGTCAGCAGGTCTTCATCCCCTCAGAGGATCTTTTTAAGAATTATACTCTGATCAACATTGAGGGGCTCGGAGAGTTTGAGGGATATCCCAACAGGAACTCCCTCCCGTACATCCAGCTCTATGGAATTCAATCCACCGAGATCATGCTGCGGGGGACTCTCAGGAATAAAGGCTGGTGTCCAACCATGAAAAGTATAGTTGATCTAGGGTTGCTTGACGAAGAGGAAAAGGAATGGGAAGGTTTCACTTTTAAAGGTTTTATCCGGCATCTGATGCATAACCCTGCCGAGGAGGATATCAAGAAAGCCATGAGTGCCCTACTCAACATCGAGGAGGATTCGGAGGTTATAAAAAGACTCGAATGGCTCGGGCTCATGAGCGAGGAGCCTCTGCCCGTCAACAGGGGCTCAGCTATGGATATCCTTGGGGCCAAAATGCTGGAAAAACTCCAGTACGAGGAAGGGGAGAGGGACATGATCATCCTCCAGCATGAGTTCATCGCTTCATATCCAGGGGGGAAGAAAGAAAAGATCACCTCGACCTTGATCGACTTTGGCATTCCCAACGGAGATTCCTCCATGGCCAGGACAGTGGGCCTGCCTGCAGCTATCGGAACCAGGCTCATTCTGGAAGGAAAGATTGGCCTGGTCGGCGTTCATATCCCGATTATTCCTGAAGTATACGTTCCCATCCTTCAAGAACTCAAGGAGATGGGTATCGCCTTTAAAGAAAAAAGAGAAGAGATTTAAGACTGACTCGTATCTCGGGATGCCTGTCTTTATAAAGGGAGGATAAATTGAGACGAAAGCCAGCTGTCGGAGGTTATTTCTATCCTGGGAAAGAAGATGCTTTGCGAAAGATGATCCAGGGGATGGTCGATTCCGAATGCGAAAAAGAGAAGTCCATTTGCGTGATTTCTCCCCATGCTGGGTTTGAATACTCCGGGCCTGTTGCCGGAGCGGTTTTCTCCTCGGTCGAGCTCCCGGACATATTCCTTATCCTGGGACCCAGCCACAGACCCATCCAGTCCGAGATTGCTATCATGAAACAGGGAGTGTGGGAAACTCCGCTGGGAGACGCTCAGGTGGATTCTTTACTGGCCGAGCTCATCATGAGTCATTCTTCGCTCATCACTGAAGACAATAGTGCCCACTTGAACGAGCATTCTCTCGAGGTCCAGCTTCCTTTTATTCAGTACTTTAAAAAAGATGTGTCGGTTGTACCCATATGCATCTCTTACCATGTAGGGTTCGAGGAACTGGAGGAGCTGGGGAAGTCCCTAGCCAAGGGAATCAAGGATTTTGGCAAGGATGTGTTGATTGTTGCCAGTACGGACATGAGCCACTACGTGGAGCAGAGCGTGGCTAAGGAGAAGGATTTTTTAGCCATTGATAAGATACTCGAGCTGGACGCAAAGGGACTTCACGAAGTTGTAGAGCGACAAAGCATCAGCATGTGCGGTTATCAGCCTACCACCTCAGCCATAGTCGCTGCAAAGGAATTGGGAGCCAGGGAAGCCAGCCTTATAAAATACCAGACATCAGGGGATAGAACAGGAAATTACTTCGAAGTGGTCGGTTATGCCGGGATAAGGATAACCTGAGCTCGTTCGCCAGCGTATTTTTTGGTCTCAGTGAGCGGTCAGATTCCATCAAGCCGGATCAGGCCGTGTTATGAAAGTTCAAGATATTGAGGACTGAAAGCATCGTGACTCTTCGACTGAGACCGTTGAAAGACTGATATAAATTTCAGATATTAAATCAATTAAGAGAATAAGGCGCCTCTTTCCTCAGCCGGGTATCAGAAGTCGATCATTTGACAATATTTAAGGTTTAATGCTATAAATTTTCTGGAGTCGATGGATGCGAGTTTCCAGTTTGAGAGAGAAAGATAAGCAGATTCTTAACCTGATTACCGAGCACTACCTTAAGATCGGAAAGCCCATCAGCTCAGGATCAATTACCCAGAAAATTCCTTTCCCCGTTTCCCCGGCCACGGTCAGGAACATCATGAATAAGCTGGAACAACATGGGTATCTCTTTCAACCTCATACATCGGCAGGCCGGATCCCGACGGATAAAGGTCTGAGATTGTACGTGAATAGTCTGTTCGAGGAAGCCGTTGTTCCCGGAAGGAAAGTCGAGCTTCCGGAGAACTTTTCCCTTGATCAGAGTGATTTCAATGTCCTCCTGAGCCAGGTTTCCAAGATTCTGGCCGAACATTCGGATAATCTCGGGTTTGTCCTTTCTCCACGAATTTCAAGGATAGATTTCCGTCATATCCGGTTTATCAAGGTCTCCGAATTCAAAGTCATGATTATTTTGATCACGACCTCCAACTTCGTCATAAACGAGTTCTTTCAGACGAATATCTATTTCACTCAACTTGAACTCGAAAAAGCATCGCAGTACATCAACCAGAATTTCAGAGGAAAGAATTTGTCCTTTGTCCGTGACTATCTTTTACAGGAACTACCCAAATTCAAGGTTCGGTATGAATCCCTGATTGACAGGTTAATCGCTTTCCTGAAATCCTATATAACCCAGGAAGAAAACGAAAATCAGATCTTCCTGCAGGGGGCTCCCAAACTCCTCGAAAAACATGACCTTTTCGATATGGAGAAATTAAAAACCCTTTTCCAGAACTTCGAAGAAAAAGCCAAACTGGCTAAGCTCCTTTCTGACTTCATCAGCCTGGAAAGAGTCAAGGTGCTGATAGGCTCTGAGGCGAACATCCCGGATATCTCGGATTGTTCTCTCATCCTTTCTCATTATGGATATCAAAGCCAGATTCTGGGTTCTCTGGGCATCATCGGACCCAAGAGAATCCCTTATAAAAAGATCATTCCCTTAGTGGATTCTGTGGCAAACAGGCTCAGTCAGGCCATCAGCAATAAGCAGTAGGAGGAAAAATGACCATGATGAACACAAAGCCAGCCAAAGCGGGCAAGAACCAGATAAAGAGCCCGGATATGACTAAGGCTTTGAAGGATAAATTGAGGAAAAAGGACGCGGAGATCAAGCTTCTCAAGCAGGAGAATGAAAAGCTGAATGAACAGAATTTGAGAAGGCTGGCCGATATGGAGAATCTGAAGAAAAGGATGAACAAGGAAAAGACCGATTTCTACCAGTATGCCCTCTCCGATTTCCTCACCGAGCTTTTTACCGTCTTGGACAATTTCGAGAGAGCTCTCGAGATCCAGAACCAGAAAGACGGAAAAGGCTTTCGAGAGGGTATTATGATGATATACAAACAGTATCAGGACCTCTTGATCAAATACGGAGCCAAGCCCATAGATATCCAAGGGAAAAAATTCGACCCGCGTCTCCATCAGGCTTTCATAACCGTTGAGTCTGAAGATGTGGATGAGCCTCAGGTTCTAGAGGAGCTGCAGAAAGGATATACTCTTCATAACAGGCTCCTTCGGCCGGCCCTGGTTAAAGTCGCTGTCCCCAAAAAGAGCAAGTGAACATGGGAGTTGTTATCGGAATTGACCTGGGAACCACCAATTCTTGTGTGGCTTATTTGGAGGCGGGAAAGCCTAAAGTCATCCCTAATCTTGAGGGGCAGAGGACCACGCCTTCTGTAGTGAGCTTGACCAGCAGTGGTGAGACGCTTATCGGAAGTTTAGCCCTGAGGCAGGCCGTTACCAATCCCGAAAATACTGTCTTAGCCATAAAAAGGCTCATCGGCAAGAAGTACGACTCCAAGGAAGCGAAAGAAACGGAAAAGAAAATGCCCTATAAACTGGCCGGCGCTGACAATGGTGATGTGATGGTTGTCGTGAATTCAGAAATGATCAGCCCGCAGGAGGTCTCTTCCTTGATACTCGGGTATTTGAAGGAATGCGCCGAGTCCTATCTAGAGCAGGATGTGGAAGAAGCGGTCATCACCGTGCCTGCCAATTTTAACGACCACGAAAGAAAAGCTACCAAAGATGCTGCGAAGATATGTGGATTAAAGGTCCTGAGGGTCATCAACGAGCCGACTTCTGCCTGCCTGGCCTACGGGCTCGAGGCAAAAAAGAACGCGATTGCGGCAGTCTATGACTTGGGAGGAGGCACTTTCGATATCACCCTGATGGAAATCAGCGACGGTGTTTTTCATGTCCTGGCTACGAATGGAAACTCCTATCTTGGAGGAGAAGATTTCGACAACCGCATCGTGGATTGGATCATGGAGGAATTCAAGAAAGAAAATAATGTTGACCTGTCAAAGAACAAGCTGGCCCGCCAGAGGATAAAGGAGGCGGCAGAGAGAGCAAAGCAAGCGCTTTCCTTCTCGATGGAGAGTAAGATTCATCTTCCGTTCATCTTTTCAGACAAGTCTGGACCCATGCATATCCAGCTGAGCCTTACCAGGGCCAAACTGGAGGATTTAACCAGCGATTTGATCAGCGCGACTTTTCCCTTCATAGAACAGACTCTCAAGGACAGTAAGCTGACACCTCGAGATATCGATCAAGTCATACTGGTCGGCGGACAAACCCGGATGCCGAAGATTAAAGAAATGATTGCCAATTTTTTCGGGAAAAAACCCATAGAAGACATCAATCCCGAAGAGATCGTAGCTCTGGGAGCAGCAGTTCAATCCGGGATCATAGAAGGGAAAACGGATGAATCAACTCTTCTCCTGGATGTTACGCCACTCTCTCTGGGGATTGAGACCGAAAACGACACCTTCGTGAAAATCATCGAAAGGAACACCACCATTCCCACGAGGAGGTCAAGGGTTTTTACCACAGTCAAACATAATCAAAAAAGAGTACGTGTCCATGTCCTTCAAGGGGAGAGCAGTAAAGCCTCTGATAACATCTCGCTTGCAGAGTTCAACCTGGTAGGAATCTATGCTGCACCGGCCGGTGTTCCCCAGATAAGCGTGACCTTTGAAATCGATGCCGACGGGATAGTCAAAGTATCCGCCAAAGATGAGGATTCGGGCAGGATCCAGAAGATTGAAGTGAAACCTTCATCCGGCCTGTCCAGCGAACAGATAGAAAAAATCATTCAAAAGACTCAGGAGGAAGGCGGCGAGGAGGAGGAAGAAGGAATAGAACAGGCTGAGGAAAAGGAAGAAGTTGAAGAGACAGAGGAAGAAGAAAAGGAAGAATGATAAGAAAAGATTATTATGATATCCTGGGCATCCCAAGGTCAGCAACATCCGATGAAGTTAAAAAAGCCTACCGGCAGATGGCCCTGAAATTTCATCCTGACCGGAATCCCGGTAATAAAGAGGCAGAAGAAAGGTTCAAGGAAGCGGCAGAAGCCTATAGCGTTCTCATCGATACTGAAAAGAGGTCGATTTACGACCGATTTGGTCATGACGGGCTGCGGGGAGAAGGTTTTACCGGCTTCTCTGGTTTCAACTCTTCCATTTTTGAGGATTTCGAGGATATCCTGGGGAATTTCTTTAATTTTGGCTTCGGTGACCTCTTCGGCACGCGGCAGCGGACAAAGTCCTACTACCCGCAGAGAGGGAGAGACCTTGCTTTAGAGTATCAGGTTACCTTGGAGGAAGCTGCCTTGGGCACCGAGAAAGAGATCAACCTGAACCGGGTTGAACTCTGCCCCGTCTGCCAGGGTTCGAAGATGCGGCCGGGAACTCAGAAATCCGTCTGTCGTTCCTGCCAGGGGAGAGGACAGGTTCGATATCAACAGGGAATTTTTGTCGTATCCCGAACCTGCACGGCCTGCAGAGGAATGGGAGAGATCATCACCTCCCCCTGCCTGGAGTGCAAAGGGATAGGAAAGGTCAAGCAGAAAAAGAAGTTGAAAATTAAAATACCTGCTGGCGTTGATGACAGGACAAAACTCAGGATAGAAAGAGAAGGAGAAGCTGGGGACAGCGGGACTCCAAGTGGAGACCTCTATATCATCATTCGGGTCAGAAAGCATGATTTTTTTGAAAGAGAGGGTATTGATCTTTTCTGTGAAACCAATATCTCTTTCACTCAGGCTGCCCTGGGGACCACAGTCAAAATTCCGACTTTCTACGGGAATGAAACTGTCAAGATCCCTGCTGAGACGCAAGCCGGCGATGTCTTTAAAATAAAGGGAAGCGGGATTAAAGCCTTAAACAGCCACAGAAAAGGAGATTTGTACGTAAAAGTGAAGGTGAAGACTCCCCAGAATTTATCCAAAGAGCAGAAGGAATTACTGGAGAAATTTGCTGAATCGAGGGGTGAAGCCGTGGAATTTTCAGGTCGAAATCCCAGAAAAAAGACAAAAAATATCTTTCATTAGAGTAAAGGTTGACTTCGAATCGGTTCTCAGTCAAAAAGAACAATATTCAAACCTCCTCCGTTATTCTGGATGGAGAGGAGCACCGCCATCTCAGTAAAGTAGCCAGAATCAAACCCCGGCAAAAGGTCTGGCTCTTCGATGAGGAGGGGAGGAATTACTTGGCTGAAGTGGTGAAAATCGAGAGGGATAGAACCCGGCTGGTCATCCTGGAGAGAGAAGATGCACAGGAGCCCAGCTTGCATATCACTCTTGGTCAGGCCCTCATCAAAGCCAAA
>JAOUKO010000138.1 GCA_029882525.1 Candidatus Aminicenantota bacterium
CACCGTCGCCCTTTCCGAAACTGCAACCACCAAGATGAATGACCCGTTTAATATCCTCAAGAAGCCGGGCACCCGGAGAGGCGAGGACATACTCAATGACTTTATTCACTTTGCCAACAGCCACAACATCACCTTTTATGCCTTGGATCCGGATAATTATCTAAGCTATGTGATGGATGATATGGCCTACGAGAATTTTCCGAGAAGCGGCAAAGACATCAGCCTGTTCAGCGCTGATGAAATCAAAGAGCTCAAAAAGGGTGAATTGGCCAACTTGAATGCTCTGGCAGAAGATACAGGCGGCAACGCGTTTATGGGAGCTAAAAAATTTGATAATTTCCAGAAGGTCATCACCAGAGACCTGTCCTACTGTTATGAGTTAAGCTTCTATCCGAACAGGAAAAAAGCTGATGGGAAATATCATAAAATCGAGGTCAAGGTCAAGCAGCCAGGAATCAAGATCCTGGCCCGAAAAGGGTATTTGGACTACACAGATGAACAGAGGGAATCACTTCTCTTTGCCTCAGCTTCCTACAATCCCTCCCTTTTCAAGCAAATCTCCTTTGAAGCGCAGGCTGTCCCCTTTGTCCAGAGCAAGAATAGATTCATCCTGTGGGTCAACATGGCTCTGCCAGTGAAAAGCATACTCCATGAAGAAAGCGAAGGGCTGAGATTAAAAAAACTGAAGCTCAGCATTACCATCGATGACCTGGCCAATGAAAGAGGGGTGGCTTCCCAGGTCGATATTCCCATCATTCTCACGCCTTCCTTCCGAAAAAGCCTGGAGAAAGCGAGATACTTCGGGTTTAACACCTGTTCCCAACCCCTGGAGCTGAAAAAAGACGAATATCTGCTTATCCTGGCACTTTTTGATGAAAGCCGGGGACAGATGGGAACAGTCGAGGAAATGGTGAAGATCCCGGTTATGGACAAGGATGAGGATTCCCTGATCGTCAATGCCGTTTTTGGCGATAAGGTGGATGACCTAAATGGAGGAGGAACCTTATTCTCAATATCCCCGAAGAACGGCACTCTTCAACTGGGGAAAGGCGCGTTCTATCCCATGGGTCTCAATCAGTTCAAACCAAGAAAATACATCGCCCTGTTCCTGCAGGTGTATTCTCCACAGAAACAGGCTGCTTTTGAGCCCGGCTTTTTTCTTTTACAGAATGGTGAAGAAAAAGTGCGCCTGCGGGCTGAAATCATCGATGAATCATGGAATAAGAAGGCAAAAATCTGGAATGCCGTGTTCAGCCTGGATTTCAGCGGTTCTTCAAAGGGAGACCATATTCTCATCATCAAATTGCTTGACCCTCAGACAGGGCAGGAAACAGAAAAAAAAGTAGAGATAAAAATCATCTGAGTTTCTGTTATTCATAATCAGCCCATTGGGCTGTCTTCACCCTATTGCCCACCCGATTCAAAGAGAAGGCAACACGTTTGCCTCTCTCCTGATTATGAGATTTCCATGATTCTCGGGCAGCGACGACACATCAGCTCTAACCATCGGTTTTCAACCGCTCTTTTCCGCATTTGCCTTGACAATCAGGCAAGATTCAGATATAAAATCCTTTCCACGCCGACAAGGAGGTGAATATTTTTGGCTTTTATCGTTGTTGAAGAAGGAGAATCGATCGAAAGCGCGCTCAGGCGCTTCAAGAGAAAAGTCCAGCAGCAAGCGATCATCAAAGAAATCAAAAAGCACTCGATATACTACAAGCCCGGAGAGAGAAAAAGAATGAAAACAGCTCAGGCACGCAAGAGAATGCGAAGGCGGATGAAGAGAGAAAGAGACCTCGAATATTAAGATTTTTCCTTGACTTTGATCAAAAAACTATCTTAAATTTAAACAATTATTTCTTTCACAAGCAGGAATAGTGTTGAACCTTGAGGAAATACAGACAGTAAAGAAACCCTCCTGGCTGAAAGTGAAGTTTCCCTCCGAGTCAAATTTTTTCCGCGTTTCTCACATCCTGAAGAAGGAAAGGCTCCACACCATCTGCCAGAGTGCAAAATGCCCCAATATCTCGGAGTGCTGGTCGAAGAAGACTGCTACTTTTTTGATCCTCGGTGATGTCTGCACCCGCGACTGTGCTTTCTGTGCGGTGAAAAAGGGAATTCCACATCCTCCCTCTATAGATGAACCCCATCAAGTGGCAGAGGCCGTTGCCCGGCTCGGCCTCCAATATGCGGTCGTCACCTCAGTCACAAGGGATGACCTGCCTGACGGAGGCGCCTTTTTATTTGCAGAGACGATAGAAGCACTTAAAGAGAAAATACCCGGTATTAAAGTGGAAGTGCTGATACCGGATTTTCAGGGCGATGAGAAGGCTCTGGAAACGGTCATCCAGGCTCAACCCGATGTACTGAACCACAATCTGGAGACAACCGAGCCCGGCTATCCTCGAATCAGAAGGCCGACTAAGAATTACAAACGGTCTTTAAAGATCCTGAAAAAGGCAAGAGAAAAGGGAGCTGTCACCAAATCCGGGCTGATGGTGGGTCTCGGAGAAACAAGGGAAGAGATCCTTCAATCCTTTTCTGACTTGAGAGACGCTTCCTGCGAGCTTCTGACGATCGGCCAGTACCTCCAGCCAACCAGAGCCCATGCACCTGTCAGGGAATACTATTCACCGAGCGAATTCAAGGAACTGAAAGACACCGCCTTCGATTTCGGGTTCAGGGGTGTCGAGTCAGGTCCTCTTGTGAGAAGTTCCTACATGGCTCACCGCATGTATAACTCTTTTAAGGAAAAAGCCTTTTAAAATGCGTTATCTACTCTTCACCGACATTCACGGCAACCTCGAAGCTCTGCTTACCCTCCTCAAGTTTTGTCAGAAAAAGAGGATCGACTATTACATTTTTTTGGGTGACCTGGTCGGTTACGGCGCGTCCCCCAATGAAATCATCCAGAGAGTTCGCGCTCTTAAGCCGCTTTCCATAATCCGGGGAAACCATGATAAAGCGGTCTGCGACCATGATTCCATCCAGACCTTTAACCCGATTGCAGCCGCGGCCATTCACTGGACAAAGAAAAACATGAATAAGAAGAACCTGGAGTACCTTTGCAAGCTGAAAAAGGGACCGATGACCCTCCACGACCATATCATGATCTGCCACGGCGCTCCATTCGATGAAGACCATTATATCTTTGGCGAGTTCGATGCCGCAGAGGCCTTCGCCCACATCACTGCACCCCTCTGCTTCTTTGGCCACACTCATTTTCCTTTTGTCTACACGGAAAAGGAGCACATGGTGGACGGAACATTCCTCACGGGAGACAGCAACGAAATAAAGCTCGAGGAAGGCATGCATTACCTCATCAATCCGGGTTCAGTCGGCCAGCCTCGCGACAGAGATAACCGGTCCGCCTGCGCCATCTATGATAGCGACACAAAAAAAATCAAGTTCTATCGCCTCGAGTACGAAATTCGAGAAGCCCAGCGAAAAATCCTCGAAGCCGGTCTGCCCTCTGCTCTGGCGGAAAGGCTCACTCTGGGAATCTGAGCCTCCCGATGTTCTCTACCATCCTGGACATACCTAAAGGAAAAATATTCCTTGCTAAGACCGAAAAAGGTCTGAGTTATGCCACATTCTTGAAAAATAAGAGCCAGCTCAAAGAGATTGAAGGATTTCTCAAAAGAAAAGGCATCCCTCTCCAGGCTGACCCCAGCCTATTCCGACTGGAAGAGAGGCTCTTCAAAAAGTACTTCGAAGGAGAGGAAGAGGACTTCATCTCCCTCCCCCTCGATTTTGTCTCGGGAACACCTTACCAGAGAAAGGTCTGGCTGGAGGCGAGAAAGATCCCTTACGGAAAAACCATATCCTATAAATCTCTTGCCCAAAGACTGAACCACAGGGGATACCGGAGCACAGGCCAAGCTCTCGGCCGCAACCCTCTCCTCATCATCATCCCCTGCCACAGGGTTATCCGCGCAGACGGGAGCCTGGGAGGATTCGGTCTGGGGCTCGATTTCAAAGAATACCTTCTCCGCCTGGAGAGGGGAGAGAAACCCGTTTAGACCCTCGGGTTGGCATAACAGTAAAGACAGCTGTGAGGACAGGATTGGGTGTAGCTTCCGATGTCAATCGACTCGGTGCACCGGCACTGAGACCGCTGGCTCCTGTCTTTCTCGGCCGAAACCTCTTCTCCCCGGGGATGAAGCTCTCTCAGAGACTTTCCGTCGATGCAGGCTGAGGGCCGGATTCCCTGAATCTCAGTGATAAAATCCTGGCTGCAGGAAAAAAGCCGCAGCTTCCACTCCTGCGCAACCTGGACCAGGAAGCGGCCCGCTTCCTTCTTTTCTTCAAGAGGAGGATCGACATAATGGAATCCATACTTCAGGGAACGTCTGACAGCCTTGCCGTACCACTGGGCAAAGCTGAACCTGACATCTTTGATCCCACGCGAAGCAAGCTCAGGAGCCAGCTTCTCGAAATAGGAGAGGTTGGTCTTAAGCTTTCCATCTTCCTTCCAGTAAACCACAGGATCGAAGCGGAGGGAGATCCTCAGCGGTGAGCCAGTTATCTCTGCCAGCGAATCCAGCTGGCGGAGCGCCTCAGAAGGTGCCGGCACGCCTCTCTCTATAAAACCTCCGCCCAGGCCGGTGATGGTGAAATGCATGTAAAGCTGTTCGTGCCTCTGAAGAGCTGTGCGCAGCTTGTTTCTGTTTTCGATGAGATTCGCAAAATTTTTTGACCAGAGAACCACAGTATGGACAGCATCTGGGCTGAGGTCAACAGCGTAGGTGCTGCCGGAGGGACCGTAAACCAGCGCTTTTTTTTCCCTGAAAGCCGTGGAAAGCCACTCCGGGAAGAAAGCGACCAGATCCGTCCTCCGTGAGGCACTGATAACCTTTTTCATTGCGCCTTGACAGTCGATGGGAATGACTTTAGTATTTTAGCTGACGAACCGGGTTCCCGCAATGTCCGTTCTCAAAACTGAAAAACTCGCCAAAAGCTACAACCACAGGCTGGTGGTGAAGAATGTGAACACCGAAATTCACTCCGGAGAAATCATATGTCTCCTGGGAAGAAACGGAGCCGGAAAGACCACGACCTTTCAGATGGTCGCCGGTCTCATCAAGCCTGATAAGGGGAAAATCTTTCTGGATAAAAAAGACATCTCCGGCTATTCCAGCCCTGACCGGGCAGCACAAGGAATCAACTACCTCCCTCAAGAACATTCTGTGTTCCTCAAGGCATCGGTCATGAATAATCTCAGACTCATCCTTGAGCTCCAGCCTCTAAAAAAGAAGGAACGAGAGGAAATCGCCTGGAAACTTCTGGAGGAAATCGGGCTGGCCGGGCTTTCTAAGCAAGCCGCCCACAGCCTCTCCGGGGGTGAGCGGAGAAGGCTGGAGATCTGCCGTTTCCTTGTCCTCAATCCAAAGTTCCTCCTCCTGGATGAGCCATTCACCGGCATCGACCCGCTGACCATTGCCGAGCTTCAAAAAATACTCCTGAGGCTGAAGAAGAAAGGAATCGGGATCATCCTCTCCGACCATAACGTGCGGGACACATTAAAAATCGCAGACCGGGCTTACATCATAGACAACGGGGAACTGCTGATTGAAGGGGCACCTAAAGAAGTGGCCTCAGACGAGAGGGCAAAAGAAAGATTTCTAGGGAAGAACTTCAAGCTCGGGGATGAGGTGGAGTTTCCCTACTCCTGATAGAATATGTAATCGCCCAGGCTCTCTCCAAGGAAAATCAGAAAAAAGATAAAATACACCAGAAGGATGATGAGATAAAAGCCCACAACAGGCAGGGTCGATATTGAAATTATCGAAAACAAAGATACTCCGATCAAACGAGAGGCCACCCAGAGAGAAACAAGCCAGAACACAGCCACCGAAAAAAAGTCAAAGGCTCTGGATTTTAGGCGCATGACGAACGGGGAAGGCGGCCTCTTCACCACCACCTTCTTTTCCGGTTCCTCTTTCTTCTCTAGAACAGGACGTTCCTCTTCAGGCATTTCAGGGAGACCGGCTTTTACCTCCGGGACAGGGACTTCTTCCTCCGGCTCCGGAGTCACGAACTTTTCTTCAGGAGGAGTCACTTCTGGCACAGCAGGCGCCTCGTGCTGGATTTCTTTCTGAGTATCCTCAAACTGAGGAGGCGTTGAATCCTTGAACTTCTCTGCCCAGGGAGGAAGACCCTCCCCTGTCTCCGGAATTTTTTCCGGTATCTCCTCAGACGGGATTGTCTCCTCTTCAGGAGTATCGGAGGCTCCTGTTTCAGGAGGGAAAGATTCCTCTGTTCGCCCTCTTTCTTCCTTGACGGCCTTTACAAATTGCGCGATTTCTTCTTTTTCCTTATCCTCAAGCTCGATGAGCTCCTCAGGTGTGAGCTCTGCCTCAGGAGCGGTTTCATAAGGAGTCTCCTGCTCTTCCCATCCCCCTTCGGGAGTGGGCATGACCTTTTTCTTGAAAGCCCGGGCTTTCTCTTCCCGCTCTTTTTTTACGGATTCGAGGAATCTTTCGATCTCCTCTCTTTCCTTCCTTTCTTCTTCGGCAATGTCCTCTGCGCTCTCTTCTTCTAATCGGGTATCTATATCAGGAGGAGTTACTTCTTCGCCGGAAGGCGCTTTCATGTATTCGGGAAGCTCCACTTCCTCATCTTCTTCCTCTGGTTCAGGCGATAGTTCCTGTTCTCTCTCCCCGGGCTGACCTCCAGAGATTTGTTCCTCAGCAGCCGCAGGAGCCTCTTCTTCGTCTTCATGGGGAGGTGTCCGGTCTTCGTCAAAATTCTCGGGCTTTTCTTCTTCTTCTCCAAAGGACTTCAGGATCTTTTCCATTTCCTCCCGGTCCTTGGTTCGGGCATCAGGAAGCTGATTAAGGTCCTCTGTCTCGAATTTTAAGGATTCGCTCTTGGAAGGGGCCTTTTTCTCGGGAGCAGGAGCTTCTTCGCCTTCCGGGATTTCTTCTTCAAGGGAAGTTTTCTCTTCGCTTTCTGGCAAATCCTGTTCCGCAGGCTCTTCGCCTTCGAGAACCTCTTCCTGCGCGGGAGATGCCAGTTCTTCTTTTTCCGGGCCTTCCTCGCTCTCCGGTAGCTCAGGAGAAACAGGTTCCTCTATCTCTTCCTCTTCTAATTCCGGAGGCAACTCTTCTTCTGCTTCTATCTCCTCAGCTTGGACTTCGGGCAATTCTTGTTCTTCCTCTTCTCCAATCTCTGCCTCCTCTTCAGCTTCTTCATCGCTGGGCTCCGGAAGTTCTTCCTCTTCTGCCAATTCTTCTTCCTCTGCAGTATTCTTCTCCAGCTCTGCAGGCGCTTCTTTCTTTTTTTTAGAACCCCG
>JAOUKO010000484.1 GCA_029882525.1 Candidatus Aminicenantota bacterium
GCTCTCGAACTCAAGCTGATAGATGAGGTTGGATATTTTGATTCGGCTCTCCAAAAATCTCTTTCTTTAGCCTCCCTGAAAGAGGCAAATGTCATCGCCTATACCTACTATCCCGCAAGAAAAACAAACATCTATGCCACGAACCTCGAGAATCCCTCCTTTTTTGAAAGGACAAAGATAGAAGACCTGCTTCCCTACTTGAAGAGCGGCTTTTATTACCTCTGGCTGCCCCAGCTTTCCCGATAAAACAGAAGGAAAGAAACAAGATTGTAACCTTATTTACTGCGTTTACATTAATAAGGTCATACTAAGTTATGGCACAAGAACTGTTGTTTCCAGTTATCCGATAGAGGCTGTGATCTCAAAGGCAGGCGGTTTCATGATATGCTCTTTGACCGAGCACATATCCACGGCCTTGATCACCGCGTTTTTATATTTCTCCGGAAACTCAGGAGGAAGCTGAATATCGATTAAGATCTTCTCGATCATCTTGCTCTCTGGATTCCTTTCTGTTCTCATCACCACGGACACTTTATCTACAGGAATTCCCCTTTTCTCACAGAAAGCCAGCACATAGTACCCCGAACAGGTGGCGATGGAAGCCAAGAACAAGTCAAAGGGAGCGGGTGCGGTTCCCCCGCCGCCCTGGTAAACCGGCTGGTCAGTCTTGATGATCCTACCTTTGTACTCTGCATCCGCACGGGTCCCACCAGGAAAAGTCACTCTCATTTCCCTTGCCATTTATTCCTCCTTCTGGCTTTGTTTAGACATACTTTTTAAACAAATCTCTTCCTGTTGTCAACAACAGGGTTCAGGTTTGAGTTTTTTCTGTTCGCATCCACTCTTGTCAGTCACTGATAGTCTTGGAAAAAAGGGCAAGGATCAATTTCCTGTCTTTGGCAGTCAAGGTCAATCTTCCGAAGAGGTCATACACCATCTCCGTCATGTGTAGCCTGTTCGTCTCATGGATAAACCTCTTTCTTTCCAGCTTGTCAAGGACGAGTCGAATGCACTCTTCCTGCTCTTTTCGTGAAAGGGGCTCCTCCTTGACGACAGCCCTCTCTTTATCCCCGAGATTCTCATAAGTAGAGATATGAAAGAGCGTCAGGAGGACGGCAGAGGCGAGGTTATAAGAAGGCTGTCTGCCGGATTGAGGAATCATGAAGCGAAAATTCGAGCACCGCATCTCCTCTGAGGTCAGGCCTGTCCTTTCATTGCCGAAGAGAAGACCGATTCTCGCCGAGGCGGGGAAACGGAACATCTCTGCCACAGCCTCTTTTAAGGAGATAGAAGGGAAATTCTTTCTCCTCTTTGAAGTGGCGGCAAACACAAGCTGGAGGTCCTCGACAGCATCCTTCAAGTCTGCATAAAGGCAAGCCCTCTCCAGTATGTCCCGGGAATGAACAGCGGTCCGGCGGGATTTCGGGTTGATCCCAGCCTCCTGGACCAGCCTGAGCACCTCGAACCCTGTGTTCTTCATGTTCCGGGCAACAAGGCCGATATTTTCCGGGCTCTCAGGACGGACGAGGATAACGGCGAATCTCTTCTTCAAACCCGACTGATCGGTCAATGTTGATGAACTCATCTTACTCATTATAAAAAAGAACGGAAGGAAAGGCGGGAAAGGCTGAACCGCTAATCAGTACTTGCCCGTGCTGCCAAAGCCATTCTCTCCGCGTGATGTCTCCTCCAGGTCTTCAGTCTCGATGACTTCAACGGTGACCACGGGCTGGATCAGGAGCTGGGCGATCTTCATCCCTTTCTCGATCACGAAGGGTTCAGTCCCGAGATTGGCCAGCACGACCCGGAC
>JAOUKO010000485.1 GCA_029882525.1 Candidatus Aminicenantota bacterium
AAGGCTCTCTGTGGGATTAAGGTCATATGCAGAGAGAAATCCATAAGTGAGCCGCCCCACTTTTCCCGTGAGCTTTGCTCCCAGGAAAGGATTGATAATTCTTCTGGTATAGACCATCTCAATCTCAGGAAACTGAAAGATTTCCATCCCCTCAAGGAAGAAAGGTCTCTTTTCAGAGTAATACAGGGCGAACCTCTGATTTATATCAATCTGGGGAGCGTCTGCCTCAATATGGCTAAAATCGGGATTGAGAGTGAAGTCTAAAGTTATATCAGAACTCACACCATATTTGAGGTTGACGCCCGGTTGGAAGTCAACTTTTTTATCCTGTGTTTTAAGCGAGGTTATCAGGGGCATGACTTCAAGATTTTTACCTTTCTCCACTTCGCCCTGAATTAAAATTTCTCTTCCCTGGACGATTAGGCCCGGTATTTCTCTTGACATACTCGGCCAGACGATAATCTCACCTTTTCGGGGAATGTTTCTCCCAATACAAATGTTCCATACTTTATTCTCTTTATCGGGAAAACGAATACTCTTGAAGGGAAGCGCCATCTCTATGGTATACCCTTCCTCATTAATCTTTCCATCGGTATAAAAAGCGGTATCCCAGCTATCGCTCTCGTTTTCATTGCCGCCTTCTTCAGTGCGAATGGCATCTCCCTGGACTCCGACAGGGTTAATGAAAAACTCAAAAGCACGACGCTTCTCATTAAATGTATCCAAAAATATCACTACCCAATCATCATCAAAAAGGTTATCCCGATTGGTTATAGAAGCCCTTATTTTCTGCGGTTCAGAATCATAGCAGCGAATAGCTATGTATAAATTTTTCTGGTCATAGCCAAGATAAGCCACGGTTTTTTCGGAAGGGACTCCCTTTTCTTTGGGAGCAAATTGAACGAAATCCTCGATTTTTAACGCCTCCTGTTCCCAGACAGGATTCTCCAGAATGCCATCTATTTTGGGGGGAGAAGTGAGTCGGGGTATCTTTAAGATTTTTTCCTCCGAGATACTAAGATTAGATAGCAACAGAATGACCATTAAGAATGTAACAAAATATAATCCTCTTTTCCTCATATCATTGTTATCCTTTTTCGCTTTTACCGCTTTTACTTATAATACGAATATAGTCTCTTAAAGGTTCAATTAAAGTAAATGATTTTCGCATACAAAAAGCTCTTGGCTATGGGCGCCGATGTCTGTTTTAAAATATGCCTCTATACAAAAATTTCAGGATGAAATCATTGTAATAGTATCGCATTCCCGCTATAATAATTTTCTAATTAAAATGATTCGCACGAAAAAGCTCTCATCCATCGTGGGTATGTGTTATGAAAACAAAAACCTATGACCTGCGGGAAATCGGGTCCCATTTTCAGATTTACGGCGATTTTGTTTCCGGAATTGCTTTCGGCGCCGGTCATATCAACGACACATTCGCGGTTACTTACAACCAGGCCGGAATGCCTATCCGTTATGTACACCAGCGGGTCAATCACCAGATTTTTAAGGATGTCCCAGCGCTAATGGAAAATATACATCGGGTTACCAATCATCTGAGGAGTAAATTTGCAGCGCTGAATTGTCAACATCTGTCCCGGCGAGCCCTGACCCTGGTGCTCACCAAGGATGGCAAGCCCTATCATCTGGATGCAGAGGGTAATTACTGGCGCACTTACCTGTTTATAGAAAAGGCGCATACCTACGATATCATCCAAAATGAACAGCAGGCTTTTCAGGCTGCTCGGGTTCTGGGGCAGTTTCAACGCTATTTAGCCGACCTTCCCGCACCAAGATTGCACGAA
>JAOUKO010000139.1 GCA_029882525.1 Candidatus Aminicenantota bacterium
AGCAAGAGGCTAAAAAAATTATCCGGGAAGGACCGCCAGCGGGAGGTCCGGAAGATTATGCATAAAGACCTGCACCGCCATTAAGAATTGGGGACATAAAAATTGGGACAGTCCCCAATTAACTTGCACTGCCATTGATTCCATCTATTGCAAACGCCATAAATGTTTGCCATAGTCATGGCGAGCCCGAAGGGCGTGGCAATCTCTTTCTCTGAATGATTCTGTACGAGATTGCTTCGTTTCACTCGCAATGACATATAATTTAATGCGTTTAAATTAGTCGCTTTTTCGGTGGGCTTCGAACTCTTCTCTGAGGGACTGCCAGAGGGAATTGAATTTCTCCCGGAGTTCATCATATAGAGGAAAGTTCTGAATTTCAGGCTCGACCGTATGAGCCCCTTTCCTGACCATTTTCCTGGCCAGATCTTCGATGGTGACTTTTTCGCCTTTGTCCTGGAAATAATTCCAGATGGACTGGATGGCTGCGCCGTAGGCCGCGCCTTCCTCCTCCTTCAAAGTGACCACTGGTGTCTTGAATATGTCAGCCACGATCTGGAGCCAGGTTCGACTCTTGGCGCCACCACCGGTGGCCCTGATTTCTTCGGGTCTCAACCCGAGGGACTTCATCCTGGAAAATCCATAGCCAAGGTTGAGTATGG
Source organism: Candidatus Aminicenantota bacterium (assembly GCA_029882525.1). Lineage (GTDB taxonomy): Bacteria > Acidobacteriota > Aminicenantia > Aminicenantales > Aminicenantaceae > SOIA01. The sequence goes on from JAOUKO010000139.1 coordinate 660, forward strand.
TCCCTTCCATCACCGCTCGAGCCAGACAGGAGACGTTGAAATTCTTCCGGTTGAGTCCGAAAAGGACCCCGCTGGCAAAAGGAAGCACAGGAACCCTTTCTCCATCGATAAAAGGAAGAAAGACCAGTCCCCCGGCTCCGCTACGAGCCTGGGAAGCCATCCTGTCGAGCTCCTGGTTGGAGGCGTTGAACAGGGCCTTGAAGTATTCAGTGGTGTTGGTAACGTTCATCGTGCACAGCAGAGGGAGCCAGCCGCCTGTGCTGTCGCAAAAAGCGGCGATCTCGCCTTCAGGATCGACGAACGGCTCAGAGCAGTAGGAATAGATCGTTCCCGAGGTTCCCAGGCTGAGAGTGCACACTCCCGGCGAAATATTCCCTGTTCCGACAGCACCCATCATGTTGTCTCCGCCGCCGCTTGAGACCAGTACCTTATCCAGGCCGAAGCGTTGGCAGAATTCATCCTTGATCTGCCCCACAGGTTGAGAAGGATGAGAAAGGGGAGGGAATTTTGCTTCGAGCTCAGGGTCTATGGCGGTCATGGCTTCCCTGTGCCACTGCCGCTTTCGGATATCCATAAGACCTGTTCCCGAGGCATCTCCGTACTCCATGTGGTATTTTCCGGTCAGGCAGAAATTGAGGTAGTTATGCGGGAGGAGGACCGTTTCCAGCCGGCTGTATTTCTCCGGCTCTTTTCTTTTGAGCCAGAGTATCTTTGAAGCTGTGAATCCCACGGCCAGATTGATGCCCAGCTTCTGGATAAAGCTTTTCACGCCACCGAGCTTTTCGATGATTGCCTCTGTCTCTTTCACGGTAGAGGTGTCATTCCAGAGTTTGGCCGGCCTTATCGGAATGCCATCACCATCCAAAGGGACGCATCCGTGCTGCTGTCCGGAAACTCCGAAGGAGACAATTCTTGAAGGATCGATCCTGGCCGCCTTTAGAGCCTGCGAGAGGGCGTTATCCAGGGCATCCATCCAGGTTTGAGGATTTTGTTCGCTCTCGCCCGGCGTCAATCCCGCTATCATCTGGTGGGAGTGGTGTCCTCTTCCGAGGACTTTTCCGTTAAAGTCAACGATCAGGACCTTCGTTCCCTGGGTACCCGAGTCAGCTCCGATGGCGTACATCATTCTTTCTTGTCGATAGCCTTGCATCTATTCAAAAGGGTGAAATAGGGCCCAAAATCAGTCTGGGGCCGGATGTCCGCTGTCTTGTAGAGCTCGAGGTAACCCAGGTCTGATTTTCTTTTTTCTCTGTGGTCGACGATGTCCTTGAAGATTTTACGCTGCGAGGTAAAGCATCGTATCGCGCTCCTTATCTTGTCCTCTAAGTCGTCCTCCACAAGAATTCCCTTATCCGCTTTTGTCAGGTCTTTCTCAGATTTTGGAGGCTCGAAGTCTCCCCACACGGAGTAGATGTAATGGGATTTCGCTGCATGGGGCTCTCCGGTGTCAGCCAGGACCGGGTCTCCAGCTTGGGGAGAGGTGTAGATCCCCATGTTGAAAACAGCGGTGTGGTCCCAGTGTTCGTAGTGACCGCTGGAGAAGATGACTCTGGATACCCTCTTTTCTCTAAACAGCCGCACCTGCTCCTCAAAGAGGCCCTTCTCCTGAGAAAACACCCTGTTGACGTAGGGCATCAGGGAGAAGTCCGGGACATCGAAGGAGATGATGTTCTCCTCTTTGACGCCGAGCAATCCGTAGGCCTGGATGGCTTCCTGCCGTCTTCGCTGGGTGATGGTATCCTTTTCTTCGGGAAAGGAGTATCCGGCATCACCGCTGCAGAAGATCAAGAGAAGAGGGAGGCCTGCGTTTTCAAGTGTGGCTTTTAACAGATAGCCGGCCCCCAGCAGCACATCATCGTCATGGGGGGAGAGGAAGGCGACGGTTTCACCCTCTGCCCACCCCGGAAACAGAAGATCGATCCGCTTGCTTTTATGGAGGAAGCGGAAATCCACGAATTCCATCAGTAGATCCTTATCGGGTCTTTGAGTTTTTTGAGCAGGGTGTCCAGCTTGTCGGGAAAATCTTTGGCCAGAGGAAGAAGGATATAGGCATTTTTTTCGTAGAAGGTGCTGCCTTCCGGAACAAAAGTCAGGAGATTTCGGGTGGTGAAGTCGGACCAGGTATAGAGAAGCGGCCTGACCCAGTAGACATATTTCCCGTCAGAGGGTGCGTAGAAGTAAGTTCCTGGCTTGTTCAGCCAGTTTCCCGCTGCTCTGAGGTTGCTGTTGGCGTATTCTATTCTCAAGCTGAAGAACCCGTAGTTCTGCTGCGAGTTCAGCAGGCCTGCCCAGGACACATCGTCCGGTGCCACATGGACGAGTCCGTCAGGATAGCCTTCCTTTTCCTGAAGAGGCATCTGGATGATCGAATTTTTTTTGTCTCGGTAGACCAGAGAATCGAAAAGGTCTTTATGGAGCACCATCTCGTCGTTCCGGATGGCAATGACGCCCAGGTTGTTTTTGACACTCAACATGGTTTCCGAAATAAAATAGGGAGAATCCAGGCCGAGGGTGTACTTGACCTCAAGAACAATATCTTTGATTTTTTGGAGAGGGCCTCTCCTGGAATTGACATAGAGCAGATTGCCGATCCTTTCTTCAAAGCTCGGCGGAGGGTTCCAGTTGAAGGAATGGTCCCAGGCGATTCCAGGGATGAAGCAGCCAGGATTCCAGTGGATCACACCTGCTTCTTTGTTGTGGAGCCTGATTCCCTCTTTTAAATACTCGATGACGTTGACCTGACCGCTCTGCGGATGAAATTCCAGGGATATTCTTTTGTTTTTGACAGTCTTGCCCGGCCCTTCCCCCTCGATGACAAATCCCAGTTTTTCTGGCGCTTCGCTCTCGCCTCTCAGGCAGACGATGATTTTCTTTTCAAGCGGAGACATGTCAAGGGGAACAACCAGGCTGCATGTCCATGTGGGTGGATGGTTTTGAGCGGCATTCTGAGCGGGGAGTGATTCCATGATACCCAGGATCTGATACTCCAGCGGAGAGTCTCCCTCGAAGACAAGCAGGCTTTCATTCATAAGATCTTCTTTGGGAGCAGTTAGAGTCAGACCCACGATTTCGCCTGTTCTCTCCAGGCCGATTGTTTCTTCAGCCCTGAACACCCGGTAGAAGCCCTCCTTGCCGTTGGGGATCCCTCCTTTTTTCGGCGAAGTCCCTTTTTTAACCTCCTCTCTGGTCTCCTCGGAATTTTCGGGGTGATAGAGGAGCGATACTTTGTATTTTTCGCTGCTCTTCCAGGCATAATCGAGAAAGACATCATAGGTGCCGGTTTCAAGGGGCTTGGAAAAGTCTTCAACGCGCTTTCTACCAGAAAAAATAGAGAAGTTTTCGAATTTTTGGTCGTTCAGCTGGATCTCCTGGAGCACGATCTTTTCTTTTTTCACTTCCAGTTGAAAGCTGATCCTGTAAAAGGGGGAATTAAAGTTCGGAGACTGGAACTCCATGCCGTTTCCGAATAGCCATACAGGCAGGAATAATAATAATGCTATAAAGGCTGTTTTTCTCATTTTCCCTCCTCGAATGGTCGATAATAGGGGTTTATTTTATTCATTGGTATGGTGGCCGTGTCCATTCCCACGAATTCCTGTACGTTCAAAGGCATTTTATTGTAAACACCGATTTTTTTTCCATGCTTCCAGAAAGAATCCTCGATCACGGCATATTCTATGGGGAAGACGATATCCCCTGTCTCGTCAGAGCCCATGAAGGCCACATCTATCATCAGGGCGGCATTCTTTCCTAAAGGCTCTGAGGTGAAGGGAGTGACCGCACCAAAGCCTTCCTGGCATTCTGAACATCCTGTGTTGTGAATAAACGTGTAGGGCTCCCTCGGGGAGAGGAGCCTTCCTCTCTTGTCCTTCAGCTTCGTCCTTTCCAGGTAGGCCTTTCCTTTTTTATCGATAGAATTTGAAGGGAGGTTTTTCTCTGCAGCCTCGTTTGAAGCTTTTATCACTGCATGGTAGAGTCCTTCCAGAGCGTCCATGAAAGCCCGCTCGTCCTCTGTCCATTCGCTGCCTGCTTTGACCGTCCTCCGCATGATGCCGTGGTAGCCGTTGAAGGCGGGACTTATTCCCATGGACACAAATTCGCCCTTTTTTATCTTTCTGTTTGTGGCCGGGCCGAGCACGCTTCGTCCTCTTGTCCCGGAGGAGACGATGGTCGGAAAGCCTGTCCGTCTCGCGCCGAGCCTTTTCATGATGTAATCTCCGACTGCAGCCACATCCAGTTCTCTCATCCCGGGTCTGAGTGAGGAGAGCATACCGAGGAAAGCAGCGTCCGCGATTCGATTAGCCTGGCCAGTGATGCGGAGCTCGGTGAGGGATTTTTCATATTTTATTCTTCTCAGGAGATCAACATCGAAGACGACGTTCTCTCCCCCAAATCTTCCCTGGAAGAGGCTGATGTGGTCATACGGGATGAACTGGCTGCTGGAGAGGATGGCGATCTTGACCGGTTTTCCCGGCTTAAAGGGAACCATAGTGTAGACGACGTCCTCAAGCTTATCGAACCGGGCATACCTGTAATCTTCATCGGAAATCTGGTACTCCATCAGCAGAGCCACTCCGGCTCCGGAGACTTTGACGCTGTCCTCGATAACATGGCCTCCTTCAGAGCCGGCGACTACCACCGGTGTTCCCTGGACCGGGATGAGAATTCCGTATCTTTCGATGATCGGGTCAAAGATGCCGGCCAGCCAGGCGACGTCAGAACGGTCGAGCTCGCTTCCGCAGGCATAGGCCAGGTCATAGCCTCTCTGTTCCATGGCCTTCTGGACTTTTTGCCATCTTTCCCGATATTCCTTCTTTGAAACCTCTAGGATCCTGTCGACCTCAGGGTTTGCGCTGTTGATGATTTCCTCAATCGTATCTCGCTTCATTTTTTCTTCTTTCCTCCCAGGGCATCTTTGACTCCTTCTTCAAAGGGCTCGGTGAGAATCGGGACCAGCCAACCTTCCGGACTTTCGGGATAGGTCTCCTGCTCCTCCGCCACAGCGAGCGGGTACTTCAGCATATTGTAGAAGGCATCAATATGGGAAAAATATCCTTCTGTTTTAAACGGAAAAGCGATCCAAGCGGTTTTTTCACTGTAGACGCTTCCTTTCCTCACCGGCAGCATACGCGATTGATTGTTTGAGCCGAATGAGTAGACAAAGGCTCGGGAAAGATAATACCACGGCCCGTGCTGAATGTATATGTAAGGCTGCTGAATGGAGGCTTCGTTTCCCTCAAGGTTGGCTGCCGAGAAATCAAGGAAGAGGCAGGAAAAGGCGATGTTCTTTTCTCTGTTAAAAAAGGCGATCCAGGGCGTATCGGGACGAAGAGTCACCACGTGGTCCGGGTGCATCCTGGTGTGGTCGAAGTCAATAACATTGACCCTTCGAAAGAATGTCTTATACGCCGCTTTATCGAAAACCTCTTTATTGAAGACCACCTCGCCGTGCCTCAGGGCTTTGACGAAGAGGTCATTCTTGATCTCCATGATGGACTCCGTGAGGATGAAGGGGGAATTCCTGTAAAAGCGGTAGGTGATGCTGGCCACGACGTCCTGAAGGTGGGGGAGGGGAGCGGTCCGATGCAGGGAATAGAAGACAGGGCCCTTCACCTCGGAAAAGGATGGATTCTGCCAGTCAGAGCAGTGGGACCACATGTGGGGAGGGGAATACACCCCGGGATTCCAGTGAACGGCACCGTTTGTCTCCAACTTATGTTCCATTTTGATGCCTGTTGCTTTCTCGTAGATTTCAGTTACCATTCCGCTTGTCTTGTCGAGTACAATCTTGTAAAAAGAATTCTCGATGGTCTTCGCCAGCCCATCTCCCCTGACCTGAAGGTCTGACTCGAACGAACGCTCCTCTGCATCCGGGTTGTTGAAGAATACAAGATAGGTGGCTTTTTCGTACGGTTCGAGGTCGGCCTGAAAGGCGATGCTGAGAGTGGTGGTGGGGTGATAGCGTTCTATGCGCATCCCTGTATTTTCATCGATTTCCTCTGTGGTGAGGAGCTTGGTATCTGCCCAGGAAATGACGTCGTAGACCTGATGGGGTATTTCTGTATAGGTGATATCGTTTCCTCTTTGGGCTGTTTTGACAACCCTTATCTCTTCAGGAGAATGAAAATATTCACTCAGAATACCCACCGTGGCCTGGACGGGATAGCCCATCCTTTTGTATCCGTTCTCTTCTGAGATGAGGAGAGAAAGATAATTTTTCCATCGGGGATCCCAGTATCCGGTTCGGGACGGAGATTTCATTTTCTTTTCCAGCGAAGCCGCTTTGCCTGTTGACGTATTCTTGAGCTCGGTTTTTATATCATACTCTTTGTCTCCTTCCCAGCCATACCGGATCTTGAGCTTAAAAGAAGAAGGGGCGATAATTTTTCTATCGAAGACCTCTTTTCCTCTTCTGAACAGGAGGAAATCCCTTGCTCTTTTTCCGTTAACGCTGATGCTTGTGATCTCCCATGAACCGTTTTCCAGATGGTCTCCTGTGGAAAATCCTGCCTGGATGGAATACCAGCCTTCTCCTTCAAGAGGGTATCCGAACTTTGAGGCACAGCTTGCCGAAATCAAAGAA
>JAOUKO010000486.1 GCA_029882525.1 Candidatus Aminicenantota bacterium
ACGCGTAAGGCCAAATGGAGATGTGTGATCTATTCAAGACAAACGTTAAAGATAAAAATCGACGTGCTTAATAGGAAATTTCTTACTAAGGGCCTAATGTTTTAAATGACTATTTATGATTTTCATGGTCTCTTCTGCTCTTTTGCGCGCGGCCTTGATAAGGGCTCTGTATGCTGAGCTGACCGGTTTTTTGAGGAACTGCGAGACCTGTTCAGCGGTTCTTTCATAGAAATTTTGCGCCCACAGCTCATCAGGAGCCTTTTCTCCCCAGATCTTGCGTGGGCCTTCAAACCCGCCTTCAGCCAGGTACCAGTCTTTAATGTACTGGAAGCCACTCCTGAAGACAAGGTAACCGAGTGGCGTTGCAGCAGGGGGAACACCAGCGCTTAAGGACTGGATGGTATCTGTGTGAACCTTCTGTTCCCCTTCGTAGGAAACCATGAAATGGCCGCCAGGAGGAATAAGGCCGCCGAGAAGACCAAAGAGCTTCTGGTCCAGCCTGGAGGAACTCAAGGAGAATTTTTCTCTTCTTTCTGGAAAGCCCGAAAATTCCAGCTCTTCCCTGTAGTCCACGTCCATCCAGGGCCTGACGCCGTCTTTCCCTCCTGAGCTGTAGATCCCTTTGATCACAGGATTCTCGCTCAGAAGTCCCTGGGGATTGGTGAGGAAGAGTTTAAACCCTTTCCAGCCGCTCAGGCGAAGCTGTTTGAGTTCTCCCAGATGGAGAAAATGGCCGTTCAACTTTTTTCCATGAAGGTTGTTGAGAGTAGACATTTTCTCGCCAGACTCCAGGGCTGATTTAGTCAGGAAAAAAAGGTCCCCGAAAAAAGGGGCCTGGCTCCTTTTTTTCTTCTTTAATTATGAGATTACTTCGCTTTGCCCGCAAGGACATATAATCCCGTCAGTTTGGGACAAACTCTAAATTTTTATAAATGAATAGATGAGAATTATATAGATTAACTCTATACAGGCAGTTTAGCAAGGCGCTGATGATTATTCTCTGGAGAGGTTTTAAGCTTTTTTGGATTGGGATGACAAAATGATTTGACCTGGGCATGAATTTATGACATTAATTGTCTCTATCGAAAATCTGATGGACCTAAGTATAAGTCAGGAATTCGTTTCAAAATAAGAAAAGCGCTTTCTTTGCCGAGGAGGATATGGTGAGAAAGAAGGGCATCCCCCGATGTTTGATCATCGGGTTGATAGCTTTTATCTTCTTTATCAATGCCGGGATTTTCGCTCAGTCTATTGACATCAAGCCGCTTGATGACAGGCTGAAGACCGAGGTTCACAGGACAATGCTGGAAGGAGAGATCCCATCAGCGACTGTGGCACTCGTCCATGAAGATAAAATAATCTGGACAGATGCTTTCGGCTATTCCAATCTCTGGGCCCGCACTCCAGCCGTCCCAGAGACAGTGTATCTTATCGGCTCCACTTTCAAGACCATGTCCATGTATGCCCTGCTGCAGCAGATGGAGCAGGGTAAGTTCAAGCTTGACGACCGGGTGAATGACTATCTCACTGAGGTTAAGATCCAAGGAGAGGACCCTTCGAAGCCGGTGACCTTCAGGCATCTTCTGACCCATACTTCCGGACTTCCCGGGGATTTCGGCCCCCATCCTGTTTGGGGCGATTCAACTCCTCCTCCGTTGAAAGAGTACCTCAGCAAGTCTCTCAAGGTAAGACGTCCCCCTCTGAATAAATTGGAATATTCCAACATGGCCTATACCCTTATCGCTTATCTTGTGGAGAATTTTTCGGGTGTCCCTTACAAGAAGTATATTCAGGAAAATATTT
>JAOUKO010000140.1 GCA_029882525.1 Candidatus Aminicenantota bacterium
CTTTTTGTTTTTTTGGCCCATAATAAATAGACAGGAATCCCGGCAAAGATTATAGAGAGTCCCATCACACTTTCTCTTGGGTCGGATATGACTTGATTGGCGACTATTGCCAAGGAGGAAATTATGAATATGGCAGGAACGACCGGATAGCCCCAGATTTTATATTGGCGGATGATATTCGACCGTCGACGAAGTAAGAATAAACCGAATGCCATGAAAGCAAAGAAAATCCACTCAGTGTAAACGACTCGGGTGAAAAGCTCTTTATAGGTTCCGGTTGCCACGAGAATTGCTGACCAAGCCGCCTGGATGACGATTGCCCTGTGAGGCGTGAGGTATCGAGGATGGACTGTTCCCAGCCAACGAAAAAGAAGGCCATCTTTGGCCATAGCGTAATACACACGAGGGCCGCAAAGAACAATGCCGGTTAAAGCCCCGAAGGTTGAAAAGATCACCAAAGATGACATAAACGAGCCTCCGCCATAGCCGAGCAAAGCGTCAGCCGTATCCGCAGCGATCCGTTTAGATGAGGCAACGACATCCAGCGGCAGTACATACATGTATACGGCATTTAAAGCAATATAACACAAAGTCACTATGATCGTGCCCAGCATCAAGGCTCTGGGAATTGTCTTGCGGGGATTAACTGTTTCCTCGGAATTATAGGTGACCATATGCCACCCGCCAAAAGCGAATAATCCAGCAACCAAAGCCAGGAAAAAATGATTAAGAGAAAATTCATTATCAGCAAGACTCTGGGTGACATAATGGCCCGGGATTCTTGAACCGAGACTAAATCCCATGATAACAATGAAAATTATCGCAACCACTTTACCCAGAGTAAAAAGTGTTTGAACCATACTCCCCTGCTTTACTCCAAAGTAATTGATAGCAGAAATCCCGGAAATAGCAGCTACGGCTGTAACTTTAACTTCTATATTTCCGAGAGGAATAAAAAATCCTAAATACCGCGCAAATATAACAGCAATCGCAGCAATAATCCCTGAATGGATGCTCCAGAACATCCCCCAACCCCATAAAAATCCAACTCCAGGCGAATACGCCTCCTTCAGATAAATATATACGCCCCCGGATTGAGTGAAAATCGAGGCGAGTTCGGCACAAACAAGAGCACCAAAGAATGTCAGCACTCCCGCTACCAGCCAGACAAGGAATACCCCACCTACAGAAGGCACCTGTCCTGTTATCTCGGAAGGCTGGACAAAAATGGAAGCCCCGATTATCGTTCCTGCAACCATTGCTGTTGCGTGAGGCAGGCCGATTGCCCTCTTCAATTCAGGTTTTGGCTCTGCTTTCATCGCTCAGCCTTGCTGCCGTTCAATATTATTAGCAAGTCACGTCATGAGTCTGTTGCTGCCACAAGACATGTGTCTATCTTATCTTGATTGCTTATTCAGGAATCTGTTTCTCTTTCTGCTCTCTTTAAAATATATAAAGGACAGCAACCCAATGGCCATGAATATCAAGCCTGCCCAGGCCTGTTTTGGCTTCTCTATCAGAGTATTCACAACAAAAAAGCTGGTGATGATGATGAACAGCGCAGGTGTAAAGGGATAGCCGAGAGTTCTATAGGTTCGGGGGACATCCTTTCTCGTGCGCCGCAAGATGAAAATAGCAAAGGCGGCAAGGGCGAAAAATATCCAATCGATGAACACCACGTAGGTGATAACGTCTTCAAAAGTCCCCCAGAATAACAGTAGGATAATGGCCCAGATGGACTGGGTAAGGATGGCATTGACAGGCGTTCGGAACCTGGGATGAACCCAGGCCAACTTTTTAAAAAAGAGGCCGTCATCAGCCATAGCGTAATAAATCCTGGGAGCAGAAAGCGTGTATATTCCGGCTGTTCCAACAACAGAGATGGCAATGATGACTGCGATCAGGTTTCCTCCGAAAGGAATCACTGTACTGACCGCATCTGCGGCCAGGCTCTCAGAGCCGACGATTTCAGGAAGCGGCAATAAAAAGAGGTAAGCCAGATTAGTCAAAAGGTAAACGAAAGCCACAATCAGAGCTCCTAAGACCATTGCTCGAGGAACAGTTTTCTGGGCATCCCTGGCTTCTCCCGCGACGAATGAAGCATGCTGCCAGCCTCCATAGGACCACAAAACACCGATGAGCGCCAGCCCGAAGGCGACAAAAATATTTCCGGAGGAGACAGCCTGGCCCGTCTGATAACTCATGAGCTCGGGATTTCCCATGAACAATCCCACCGCAATGATGCCCGCAATCCCGATGAGTTTGAGTCCGGTGAAGATATTGGAAAAGATCTCTCCAGCTTTTACTCTTAAAATATTGATAGTTGTGAGGATTATGATCGCTGAGACAGCCACCACTTTAATCCCTGTATCACCAAGCGGAATGATAAAACCAAGATAATAAGCGAAAGCGATATTCAAGGCAGCCAGTGCGCCGGAATTGATGACCAGCAGATAAGCCCACCCGTACAAAAAGCCGAAGAGATCCCCGTATCCTTCTTTCAAATAAACATAAACTCCTCCGGCTTGAGGGAACATGGCTCCCAGTTCGGCAAAGGTGAGAGCACCGGTCAGGGTGATGATTCCGCCCAAAGCCCAGACCAGGAGAATCAACACCGGTGAAGGAAGATGGCCGGCGATCTGGGAAGGAGTCAGAAAAATGCCCGAGCCCACGCAGGACCCGATGGCAATCATGGTCAGCCCGTAAAGAGTCAGCTCTTTTCTCAGCTTCGTCATCTTATGTTTCCTGATATTCCAATCTTATCCATCCGCCTTCGAAATTCCTTGCCGCCCAATCAAAAGGAAAATCTATTGATAAATACTTATAAAAAATCACTGGAAAACACCTGGAATCCATGGTCAACAAATGTAGTCATAAGCACCTCATTAACGGACAGGGGTTTTTCAAGAAGGGATTCAGCCTTTTCTTCAAAATAGCTATCCTTTTAGAGCTTCATTCTCTTCGCGATCAACGATGATTTCTTATCCACTCAATGACTCCTCTGGTTTATATAACAAGATAATCGGAAGTTCAACTGAGAATAACACAGAAAAATCTATGCCTCAGAAAAATCGAACGGATACCTTCCGGCCACAGAAATCTTCCTCTAAAATAATCCAGGTCAGATAAAACTTTGGGTAGAGTTAAGATATAATAGCCTAGGTTCGAGTAAAAAGTCGTAGGTTCAATAGAAAAGGAAAAAAGATGAAACTCAAATTTACAAACGCGACCAGAGTCCTCGCTTTTTGTCTTTTGGTCTTCGTGATCCTGAATGGTCTCATATGCAGGAGAACCGAAAGCCCCCCGAATTTTATTTTAATCGGGCCTGAAGACTCTCTGGAAGATGTCGTCCGGAAGGCCGCCCAGGTCGTACCCTCTCCGCGGCAGCTTTCCTGGCAGGAGATGGAATTCACAGGATTCCTGCATTTCACTGTGAACACCTTCACAGACAGAGAATGGGGAACTGGCAAAGAAGAGCCCGCTCTTTTCAACCCCGTTGAGCTCGATGCCCGCCAGTGGGTCAAGGTCTGCAAGGATGCGGGCATGAAGCAGCTCATCCTGACCGCCAAACATCACGACGGGTTCTGTCTGTGGCCAAGCAGGTACACAGAACACTCCATAAAAAACAGTCCCTGGCGTGACGGAAAAGGAGATGTAGTCCGGGAGCTATCCGACGCATGCCGGGAAGCTGGCCTGAAATTCGGAGTTTATCTCTCCCCCTGGGACAGACATGAGCCCACCTACGGAAACTCTCCGGCTTATAACGCATTTTTCAAAAATCAGTTGAGAGAACTCCTTACCGAATACGGCCCGATCTCTGAAGTCTGGTTCGATGGAGCTTGCGGGGAAGGGCCTGACGGCAGACGGCAAGTCTACGACTGGGAAGGATACTACCGTCTTATCCGCCTCCTCCAGCCTCAAACGGTCATTGCGATTATGGGGCCGGATGTCCGTTGGGTGGGGACTGAGACAGGCTATGGCCGGGAGACAGAATGGAGCGTAGTTCCCGTATTCGAGCAGGAATTGAAAAACCTCGCAGACGACCTTGTTCACCATCCTTTCTCCATTCGTTTTATTCCGCAAGGGGACCGCGTTGAGGCAGACCTGGGCAGCCGAGAGAAACTCAAAAGCGCAACAGCCTTAGCCTGGTATCCCTCAGAAGTCGATGTCTCCATCCGGCCAGGCTGGTTCTACCATTCCAGCCAGGATAACCAGGTCAAGACACCTGAAAAATTGGTCGATATCTACTACAGCTCGGTGGGGCGCAATTCGCTGCTTCTTCTCAACATCCCTCCTGACCGGAGGGGCCTCATCCACGAAAACGACAGCAAAAGCCTGCAGGGAATGCGGGCTATCCTTGAAGCCACATTCCAGACGAACTTCTCTCACTTGGCAAAGACAACTGCCACCAGCGAGCAAAGAAACCATGAGGCTGTTTATGCTGTCGATCAGGACAAAGATACCTACTGGTCCTCAGAAGATAGAGCAAAATCGGCAACACTCGAGTTTGAGCTCAAACAGGAGCAGGCCTTCAACCGGGCTCTCTTACAGGAATACATCCAAGGAGGACAAAGGGTTGAAGAGTTCCTGTTGCAGGCTTGGAACGGGAGCAACTGGGTAACATTTGCCAAGGGCACGACAGTGGGCTACAAACGTTTGCTCCGGTTTCCGCTTGTAACCGCAAAAAAAATCCGCCTCATCATCTCCAAATCAAGAGCTGCTCCGACAATCTCTGAATTTGGGCTGTTTAAATCTCCCTTGATAGTGTCCGAATGACAGCAGAGCCGGATATAAGTTATCTCTATTTCGCATGAAAGAGCGCTGAGGCAGGAACGAGCTTCCTCTCGATACCGGGTCCGGAATAGGAGACTTCAAAATCCACTCCTCCGGTCTTCTGGAAAAAACCGACTGTTACCGGATGGGCCCCGGCACCCAGCGCGATCCGGCCCATGACTTCCTCTGAACCGTGCAGCCCATCATTATCCACAACAAGTTCCTCTCCGATATACAGACGGCTACCGTCATCTGAGGCCACATAAAACCTGTAGACTCCGTCCTTGGGCACTTTTATGTATCCGGTGAATCTGAAGGCGAAGTATTCCTTTTGCTTTCTCGGGGAGATGTCGAAACTTGCCACTTCCCCTGAAGCGACAGGTTCCAGGGCATCAAAGTCCGGAAGCCAGTCCCATGTGCCGTGGTAATACTCATAGAGTAATCCTGGAGCTAGCTCGACTGTCGTTTCCGCCGGACGAGGCACGACTTTGGTGAAGGTTCTTCCGACAACCGCACTTATCGCCTGGCCTTCACGGTAAATCTGGCATTGGACCGTCGTCGTCCTGTCCAGCTTGATCGGTTTTTTATAAACAGGGGAATCCCCTGTCGGCATGCTGCCGTCAACGGTGTAGCGGATGTTCACCCCCTCCAGGTTGCTGGACAGGTTAACCTTTAACTCATCGCAGAAGATATCGTTTTCTGCGCTGATCTCCGGTTCCCTGACGACCTCGGGCTTTCCGTCAAATTCCAGCACGATCACTGAGACGACAGGATCCGGAGCCTCGTCAGGCACAGATATGACGGCAGACCCATGTTCGTAGGCGATGTCCAGCCTGGTTTGGGGATCGGCCAATAGATAAACCGAATTGGCCTGGCTGACCAGCCCGGGAACCCGGAGGGCCCCATCCTGAGGCCAGTCAAACACATGGAGGAACAGCTTATCCTTTTTTGTCGTGGAGCGGCCCCAATCCAGCTTGGAGAACAGGCTGGCTGTTGTCGCGTAGATACTCTCACCGTTGACCCGCATCCATTGGCCCATTGCTTGCAACCGCTCGATGCTCGGCTGAGGAAAAAGGCCTTCAGCTGTGGGCCCGACGTTCAACAGGAAATTCCCGCCCTTACTGGCGATATCCACCAGTTTGCGGATCAGGTCTTCCTTTGATTTCCAGTTGTGGTCGTTCTTGTTGTATCCCCAGTGGTCGTTCATGGTCATGCAGGTTTCCCAGTCATAGCCGAGACCGGTGGCCGGGATCTCCTGCTCCGGAGTGCCGAAGTCTCCGGAGGCCGTCTCCGGGTCATAGGTCCCGGTCATACCTGCCCGTCCTTTGCCCACGCGGTTGTTGATGATGATATTCGGCTGGAGAGAGCGGACATATTGATAAAGATCATGTCCTCTCTCGAAATCCCAGGTATGCTCCCATTCACCGTCAAACCAGAGGACACCGATTTCGCCATAATTCGTAACCAGCTCCTTTACCTGGCCTTTCATGTATTCCACATAGCGGTCGAAATCAGCTCCCTCAGCGGAGCGCTTTTCCCAGTTGCGCCGCGGCAGGTAATCTGGATGGTGCCAGTCCATGATCGAATGGTACCAGCACATTTTGATGCCCTGTTTGCGGCACTCATCGGCCAGTTCCTTGAGGATGTCCCGCTTAAAGGGAGTGCTATCGACGACATCGTAATCGGTCAGGTTGGAATCGAACAAACAGAAGCCGTCGTGGTGCTTGCTGGTGATGACGATGTACTTCATGCCCGCATCTTTGGCTATTCTAACCCATTCTCTGGCGTTGAACATCACCGGGTTGAACCGGGAGGCGAATTTCTCGTATTCATTCACCGGGATCTGGGCTGTTGTCAATATCCATTCCGCATGCCGGGTTTCGCCCTTCCATTCGCCAGCCGGTAGGGCATAAAGCCCCCAGTGGATGAACAGGCCAAAACGAGCCTCCCGCCACCAGGACATCCGCTTATCCCTCTCTTCTTTTGTCTCCTTGATCATCGAGCCCTTCTCCCCTTCTTCCTTTTTCGATAGACTGCAGGATAAGAAAAAGACAGTGGAAAAAATCATGATGCACAGAGGGATCAACCTGAAAAACAAGTCTTTTTTTCTCATTTTCCCATCCTTTTTTATTGTTTTGTCTCTGTGTTTATTTATACCGGGTGAAACGAATTGTCCAGAGTTATTTTATCGATGATATGGCTGTTAAGAAATTTGAATGCCGATTAAGCTCGAATCGTTTGCCAGCCGATGTTTCCGTAGGCTTTCATGCCTATGTATGCAATCCCGGCTGTTATCAGTATTCCCACTGGAATGGCATAGGGGATGAAGGTCATTCCGTAGTGAATCAAGCCCAAAAATGCAGGAACGATGAACATCATAAAAGCGGAAAGACCCCTTTGACTTTCGGCAGCTCCTCCGTATCTCCGGGAAAAAGGAAGATCA
>JAOUKO010000141.1 GCA_029882525.1 Candidatus Aminicenantota bacterium
ATCCCCGTATCTCAAGGATTGAATTTCGCTCTCGACCCAGATCATCTCTATGATATCTTCGACCGCATCCATGATAGAACAGGGGAGACATATTCCGTTCACGGCGAAGTCACATCTCCTTTTGATTACTTCCTTCATTTTTTTGGGTTTGAGCAGGCTATGGTCAACCTTGTTGAGGAACCTTTAAGGTCAAAAGACATCCTGCAGCGCTTCACGGAAGAAATAAAGAGGCTTGCCCGAGGTCAGATAGAGCACAAAGTAGACGCCATTAAAATTTCATCGCCTTTTGCCGGCTCGGGCTTTATCTCTCCCCAATTCTACAGGGAATATGTGCTTCCCTTTGAAGGGCAGATCGCCCGGGCTGTTCGCGCCCGGGATGTCCATGTCTACACCCATACCTGTGGAGCGATCAACGACCGTCTGGAAATGATTGTCGAGGCCGGAATCACAGGACTGGAATGCCTCGACCCTCCGCCGTTGGGAGATGTCCGGCTGGCCGAGGCCAAGGAACGGGTGGGAAGTCAGGTTTTCATCAAGGGCAATATTGACCCCGTGAATGTGATGCTCTATGGAGATTTGGAAACTGTCCGCAGGGATGCTGAACAGAGGATTGAGGTGGGTAAACCTGGAGGAGGCTTCATCTTGAGCACTGCCTGCTCTATCGCCCCTCATACCAGGAGAGAAAAAGTCCAGGTCTTAGCCCGGGTGGCGGCTGAGGTTGGCATTTATAAGAATCACAATTCATATCCTTAATATCCGGGCAGCGTTCTCGTAGAGAATCTTTTTTACAGAAGCTTTGGAGAGAGGAAGATCCATTATGGCTTTTATATTGCTGCCGATGGTTTTGATCCCCGGCCAGTCCGACCCGTAAACAAACTTATCGATATTTTTCTCCATATCCGGGAAATAGTGGAGAAGATTCTTGGGAGGGAGTCCTGAAATTTCCAGGTAGAGGTTCGGATGAAGACGAGAGAGAAAGAAAGCTTTATCATACCAGAGACCCCTTCCCCCGTGCGCCATGAGAAGAGTGAGTTCAGGGAAGTCGGAAGCCACATCATCCAGATGGATGGGGTCGGCATATTTTATCTTCGAGCCTTTAAACACGGAAGATCCCGTGTGCACGAGTACAGGCAGACGGTGCTCTTCGGCTACCGAATAGAGGGGATAGACCCTGCTGTCGTTCGGATAGAAATGGTTGTATGAAGGGTAGAGTTTGATTCCCTTTGCTCCCATATTGATGTACTTTTTTAGCTCTTGAGCGGGGTGGCTCACAATAAAAGGATTTATGGTGCAGAAAGGGATAAAGATCTCTCTGCCCGTACAGAAGTCCAGGACATACTCATTGGGGACCACTCCAGTGGTGATAGGGCATATCTCGGCCAGGATCACTGCCTTTTCGATGTGATGACTGCGGAGATAATCCGCGAACTTGTCCGGGTCGATCATTTCCTCGTAGCGTTCATAGTATTCTGACTGGGCGGCCTCTTGGTAGGAATGGATCCACTCATGCCAGTGTTCTTTCAGGCCGATGTGGATATGAAAATCGATGACTTTCATACCAGTCGGTTTATTCATTTTTGTCTATATCCTTAGCTTCAGGTTATTGAATGTTCAAGCCCCGGGAATTCTTGAGATGAATCGAAGAGGAATGCCTGTGTGTTTGGATCTGTTTAAGGAAAACTCAAAACGTCAGGAGAAAGCTCTCCTGCTAGGTTTCTTCCTCTTTTGCTTCAGGCTCCTTGTTTTCTTCTTCGTCTCTCCGGATTTCCGGGCTTGAGGTGCTTCCTTCTTGTTTGAGGGATTTTAATTCTGCTTCGAGTTCTCTTATCTTTTTCTTGAGATTCTCCTTTTCTCCTTTTTTCATCCTGCCGAGGATTCTAAAAAGCACGATTGCCATACAGACCAGAATCAAGACATTGATCAATGAAGAGGTTAGGAATGGAAACTTTATTTGCAGGAGAAAAAGGGTTCCGACTTGGGATAAATAGGATAGGATGAATAAAACCACCAGGATTAATATCCACCATATCATTGGCTTATCTCCTTTGCGGGATATATGCCTTTTTTGCCAAGCCCCGATTTTCTCCCTTTGCTTATAACAAAGGAAATACCCGAAGTCAAGGCAGATGAATCAAGATGAATCAAGATGGAAGAATCTCTATTTCCATGACAGTTAATCATGAATGTGTAATCTGTTACAGCGCCGGTTCCCCTCCATCCTAGCCAAGACCCGCCCACCCTCCTTCATGGGCTTCGGATGGAGAGGAACCGTCGCCTCATTTCTCAATAAGGTCAGATATTTCCCTCATAACGGAAATAGAAATGCTTACAATCAATATTAAAAAGTTGCGACTTTCTTTTTATTCGCAGTACAATTCTGGAGCGAGGCCAGATCGAGGAGGTCATGATGAAAATCAGGGAATTGTTTCAGCAGGTTCGTTTTATCCGGATCCCGGAAGAAGGATATCCAGTCGAAACCACTGTTGCCCAAGAACTTCTGGGTTCTTTCCGGCCCGATGCAGCCATCCGGCCTGTCAATCCTTCAGAGATGAAATCTGAAACAGAAGTATTTTATGTTTCTGTTGTTGATGAGAACCAGGTGAGATCCTTGCTGGGAAGGAAGTTAGGCCTTACCGGAAGCAAAGAATGGGTCCTCTTCAGCATCGATAAGAACAACTGCTGTTGGCTTCTCAGCTCCAAGCCTTGCTTCCTCTTTTCAGCGTTCTGCTATTTAATGGAAAATATGCTGGACGATGATTCATCGCTCCGCAAATGGTGGCTGAGAGAGATGAGTTTTGCCAATGAGAAATCCACCTTTGATATCTTCTTGACGCAATACGCCCGGCTCTTCCGGGGGTTTGACCGCGAGGCCTACATCCGCGAGCATGCCCGCCTGGGTTTTACTCACATTGAAGTCAACGCCCTCTCTCCTGCCAGACCTGAAGTGGAAGGCGTTGAAGGAGAATTCTATCCAGATTTTTACACCTACTGCCCTGCGCTGGACCAGTTCGTCTCCAGCCGGTTGAACCAGGGCATTTATTCTCCGGGATATCTAAAGGCAAACCTGAGTCTTTTGAAAGATAATGCGCGCCTGGCCGTTAAATACGGCTTGAGCCCAGGTCTCCTCTGTTTCGAGCCTCGCTCGGTGCCAGAAACTCTTTTCCAGAGATATCCGACTCTGCGGGGAGCCAGGGTCGATCATCCCTTTAGAAGTTTTAAACCCCGTTTCAATCTTTCCCTCGTCCATCCCGTTGTCCAGAAACATTACACCGAGCTCATCACCAATCTTTTAATGGAGGTTCCTGCCCTGGAATTCTTAACCATCTGGAGCAATGACAGCGGAGCCGGGTTCGAACACACTAAGTCACTCTATGTGGGAAGAAACGGCGGGGCTTACCTGATCCGGGAGTGGAAGGATGACGAAGAAATAGCCAGGTCTGCAGCTGCGAACATCAATAATTTTTTCAGGCTATTTCGTGATGCCGCTTCTTTAATCAATCCTGGGTTTCGAGTGATCACCCGCCTGGAATCATTTTACGGGGAGCATAAGTATCTCTGGCCTTTGCTGGAGGATGGTGTGGGCGTAGAGGTCAACTCCCTCCTGGCTAGAGGATGGGAGAGCAATTACCCGCATCCGCAGTACCCCGATATTAAAGTGCTGGGATCAGCGCTCCACAACTCCCTCCAAGAAAAGGAAAGGAAGCCTCTGGCTGAGCTTGAGAGCCGGAAGAGTTTTGGTTTCTTCTACCATGCCTTCGGCCCTTACTCCAACCATGAGCCGCTCCTGGGAATTCCATTTCCCTGGTTGACCTACGAGAAACTCCTGGCTTCGCATAGACTTCGAATCCGGCATCTCGCTCACTTGGGAGGAATCCAGCCGCCCGAAAAGGTCCCCTTTGCTGTGAATCAGGAAATATTTCGGGAATTCCAGTTTGATCCTGAATTGGATATTGACCAGACCGTGCGCATCATCGCTGAGCGGTATGCAGGAAAGGAGAATGCAGAGGATCTTGTGAGAGGTTGGAACCTGGTCGAGCAGGCTATCCGCTGCTTCATGCCGCTTCCTCTTTACTCGCATTACGGCGTGGTTTGGCAGCGGCTGCTCGTGCGTCCGCTTGTTCCCCATATCGACCGAATCCCGGAGAGCGAACGCGCCTATTACGAAAATCATATGTGCACGTCTATCCATAATCCTAACCGGGTTGACCTGGCCAGAGATGTCCTTTTTGAGCTGATCACAAAAGACTATGCTCAGAAGGCATTCAGGCGGATAGATGACCATGTCTGGGCTCCCTTGGAATCCGCGGTCGAGCTGTTCAGGATTAAAATGGAGGATGCTGCCCGATCAGGAGATGAAAAGGCTGAGCAGGTGTTTGAGGATCAGTTTTTCAGAGCTCGCGCCTTGCGCTGTCTTTTTGAGACCTTGCGCAACACGGCGGTCTGGATCTATGCGGTTCATGAGTACCTGGATTCTGCAGAACATTCGACAAAGGAAAACTGCCGCGGACTCTTGACTGATATGAGCAGGAGAGAGATTCAAAACTGCCGGAAACTCATCCAGCTCTGGAATGAGGCTCCTTTGGAGTGGATGATCATTTCCGGCTCTGAGGAGACACCGTTCATCCATGGAAAGAATTTTCCTCAGCTTCTCAAGAAAAAGATCGACCTGATGGAAAAGCATAAAGATGACGAGCCGTTCATCGATCCGGATTATATGTTCCGCGTGAATAATAATCCCTATCCGTAGTGAGAAGCATCGCTATTTCCTAACAGTTAACCATGAAGATATGATCTGTTACAGCGCCGGTTCCCCTCCATCCTAGCCAGGACCCTCACACCCTCCGCCATGGGCTTCGGATGGAGAGGATCCGTCGCCGCAGTTCTCCATTAGGTCAGATATTTACATAATTACGGAAATTGAGATGTTTACTCCATAGGGAGACAGCTTGAATTAAAGAGTGATGTCGTATACCATGATTGTTTGACTATGGAAAAATTGTTCGAAGTTATAAAAAATACAGATCCGATATCCATCGTGGTCCATAATAATCCTGACCCCGATGCCTTGGCCTCTGCAACGGCGCTCCGGTTCATACTCATGGACAGAGGCTTTAAGAACATAAGGATCTATTATGACGGGCTGATCGGCAGAGCTGAAAACCAGGCAGTCCTGAAAATTCTTAAGGCGCCTCTTTTCCTCACAGTCAACATTCCTTCACCCGAGACACATCAGTTCATCCTGGTGGACTGCCAGCCTTTTACTGGGAATGTCACTCTACCCGATGGCATCAACCCCATAGCTGTTATTGACCACCATCGGCTGAGGAAAGCAACCTGCCAGCTTCCTTTCCGTGATGTCCGGCCCCATTACGGTGCATGTTCGACGATCCTCTACGAATATCTCTCTTCTCTAAAGATCGATATTCCCACTCATTTGGCTACTTCCCTCTGTTATGCCATCTCCAGCGAGACTCAAAGCCTCGGCCGGGAAGGCAGTCGGGCTGACAAAAAAGCCTATGTCGAGCTGCTCTCCCGTTTGAGCTTCAGCCAGCTATCCAGGACTCAGTATCCCAAGTTATCCAGGGATTTTGTTTCCAATCTCTCCCGGGCTCTTCTTAATGCGTTTTATTATAAAAATTTCATCGGCGTAGTCATGGAAGAGCTTCCATATCCTGATTTTGCCGCTCAGATGGCTGATTTTCTCTTGAGGGTAAAGAATATGACCTGGTCCCTCTGCCTCGGGACATTCAAGGATGTGCTGTATGTTTCCATCCGGACCACAAACAATAAGGCTGATGCTTCGCGGATCATCAAGAAGATCATGCCCAAAGGCGCGGCATCAGGCGGCCATGAAATGATCGCTGGCGGACAGGCTAAGATCGACAAAAGCGATAGAAGCAAGGTCAGGGCGGCGAAGAATGAGGTCATCATTAAGATGATGCGCGCCCTTAACTTTTCCGATGTACCTCATCTGTTAAAACTCGTCAGGAACGAGATATTCCCTCTCTCTTGAAGCCTCAACCTGAATTTCTTTAATGTCACTCCCTCGTTGGCTCTTGAGTAAAGGTAATCTTTACTATCAATGTAAATGCAGTGGCTGGTGTCAGGCAGGGTTAGGGTGGCCAGGTGCAAGCCTTCTGGGCTGAGAAGATAAACGTCTCGGCTCGGGTTTTTGGAAAAACTTCCTCCCAGGACGTATAGATTTCCTGATTTGTCCAGAGCAATATCTTTATAGATGAGCTTGGAGGGGAGGATGAGGGATGCGATTTTTTCTTTTTTGACTTTTTTTATGCCCAGGAGCTTTTTCGACCACAGCTTTTTTCCTTCTATATCGAATTTTTCAATTTTATCCTGAAAATTATAAGCAAGGTAAAGATTCCTCTGCTGGTCGAACTCGAAGCTTACCATTTCCATCATAAGCGGCGTTTGTTTAAAGGAATAGGGGAGTTCGTTCTGTATTCTTCCTTCTGAGTTAAAGATGTAGATAATCCCTGCCTTGGTGGTGGAGAGGGTCGCCACAGCGATCTCGTTCTCTGAGAGAACGGAAAAATCAGAGACAGGTATGGATACGGGGATGCTGCTGATGTAATTAAGGTCTTTGTCGAAGACCTGGATTTTTGGGATGTATTGGTCTGTGACATAGATGGAGTTGCCGTAGCTGGATACATACCTTGGGGCTGCGAATTCCCCTGGTCCTTGGCCTCTTCGTCCGGTCTTTTTCAACAGCTTCCCGTTCGCGTCGAATTTCTTCAGAGAATAATCCATGGTATCCGTGACATAGATGTTTTGATCCCTGTCTACGACGACTCCCACCCATTGAAAGATCAAGGTATCGTTCAGGGTTCCGATGGAGAGGACTTCTTCCAAGCCCCATTCTGGACTTTT
Source organism: Candidatus Aminicenantota bacterium (assembly GCA_029882525.1). GTDB lineage: Bacteria > Acidobacteriota > Aminicenantia > Aminicenantales > Aminicenantaceae > SOIA01. The sequence goes on from JAOUKO010000141.1 coordinate 6,886, forward strand.
CCCTCCCAGGCAAAAAAGGAAGACCGGAAGAGCCGCCATCAGGATTAATGAGTGGGGAAAGATTGTTTTTTTCGCTAACATCGGGCCTCCTTTTAAGAGGGCTCTTGCTTTTCTGCGAATTGCGCCTCTCTTTCAAGAAATATCAGCAGGCATATTGTTTGTCTAAATATTTCTTACAAAAAAGATATCCGGTCAAGCAGTAGACAGTATAGTTAGTGAATGAAATGATATTAGGGAGCTGCTTTACGGCATCAAGCATGCATTTCCCCAGAGCAATCTCGCAGGCTATTTCTTCCTGAGAGCAGACACAGATAACAG
>JAOUKO010000016.1 GCA_029882525.1 Candidatus Aminicenantota bacterium
GTCGGTTCCTTACGGCTATGACCCGGAATCAGGGTTGGGATTCAAGATAAAGACCGTTCGTCTTTATGGCTTCCAGATTTTAGGAGGACTTGAATTCACTGTTTCCATGGTGGAGTACACGGACGAACTTTCCCTTCAGGTTTCGGGATTGACTTTCGAGTATGATTCTTCCCAGCCTCCTGCTGCTCAACCCGGTCAATTGAGCAGGCTGGATCCCGCTTCGGTCAGGATCAATGGACAGCCGGTCAATCCTTTCGGACTCTATTGGGTGGCCATGAACGAGCAGCTCGTTGAACTTTTAAGCTCAATGGGCCTTATCCCCTTGGAAGAAGTTGAGACCGGTCTTTTTGAGTACAACCTCGTCCGCGACTTTATGAGCAAGTTGAAATATCTGACTTACACATCCAAAGGTCGGATCATCGACAGGGCTTTTAAGGATTAAAAATTTTTTTTGAGGGCATCCGGCGAGTGAGAATCTCGCCTGATTGAAGAGTGATCGGAAAAGAGGCCAGTCAACCGGGGGAGGCTCTGGTGCCGTGTTTGAAAGGGCGTAAATTTTTAACACCCGTGACTCTTGATGGGGAGTCAAATAGGCCCGGCGGACCAGATGCCTCCCCTTTCTTATTATAGGGTTTTTTCTGTCTAGGGAATGTACTATAATGGCTGAGCCGGAAAGAAAAAAAGAGAATTTCAGTGCAGGAGAGAATCGCTTTAGTCACGGGAAGCAGCCGGGGAATCGGGCGGGATATCGCCCTGAGGCTGGCTGATATCTGCTCAGGTGTGGCCGTTCATTACCTGACCAACAGGCAGGCTGCCGAGAAGGCAGTCAACAGGATCAAGGAGAAAGGAAAGCTCAGCGCCAGCTTTCAGGCGGACCTGACCAGGGAAAAAGAGGCGGTATCCTTGGTCAGGAATGTTGAGCAGGAATTCGGCAGGATAGACATTCTGGTCAATAACTTTGGCCCGATCCTGGTCAAGCCCTGGGAGAAGGTGACATCTTTTGAGTGGGAATCCGTCATCCGCAGCAATCTGCTCAGCGCGCTGTTTTGCACCAAGGCTGTGCTGCCAGGCATGAGGCAGAGAGAGTGGGGGAGGATCGTCAACCTCGGCTACAGCCGGGCGGAGCAGCTGGCTGCTTTTTCGACCATCACTCCTTATGCCATCGCCAAGACTGGCCTCCTGATCTTGACGCGCTCTGTGGCTGCTTCAGAGGCATCCGCGGGGATCACGGTCAACATGGTATCTCCGGGTCTGATGAAGGGCGGAATCCTTCCTGAGAGCAAGGATATTCCCCGGGGAAGACTGGGTAAGTTCAAGGATGTCTCTCACGCAGTGCTTTTTTTGGTTTCTGAGAAGGCGGATTTCATCACCGGGACGAACCTGATCGTCGCCGGCGGCTGGAAAATATGATTCTGACCTATTAAAGTTATTGCTGCCAAAAAAGGATAGATAAATTAATCCCAAAATTGGCTGCGAAGATTCATCATAATATCCTTAATCCAGCCAGCCTCTTCTTCGCATCCTCAACCTCAGCAATACCAGGATCAGCGTCTTTCCAGAGGTCGAGGAATCTCTCGTAATGCTCGATGGCTTTGCCTTTCCAGTCTTTTTGCTCATAAATCTTGCCCAGCATGTAGAAGCTCTTGGCATATATATCTCCCCAGGAGAGTCTCCCTGAAGTAAGGGAAATTATTCTTTCATACTCTTCTTGAGCTTTCTCTAGATTCTGTGTCTCGTAATAAGCCAAAGCCAGAGAATCAAAAAATAAGGCATGATCATCTCCTGCTCCTCTCTGATGTGACAACAAGGGCAAAGCTCTTTCAAAATATTCAATGGCCTTGGTAAAATTTTTTCTTTCAAGCTCTATGTTTCCCATGAGAAGGAAGTAAAATCTCATGATTTTTGTATTCATTCCTTGTTCGATCAGCTCTTTAAGCTTGTCCGCCATCCTAAGCGCCTCATCCGTTGAGTTCAATTTCAAACGAGATATGCCTTCCCAGTATAAAGCATTTATCTGATCGACTTTTTTTCCTCCCTCAACAGCACTGTTCCAAGATTTTTGACATTCTTCCAAAGCCTGCTTGAAATCTCCTGTTTCGAGATACAAATAGGCTAAATAGGAATAAAATCTCGATGCCCAGCCTTTTTCCCCTGTCTTATCTGCCAGCTTAATTCCCTGTTTAGCTTGCTCTTTTGCTCTTTCGAATTTTCCCTGCAACAGGTTTAAATCTGCATGCTTATGTCTTCCGATTCTTTGACTTGAGGGTTCGTCCTTTTCTAGAAGCCTTTTATATTCTTTTTCCGCTTTGACCAATTCCCCTTTATAAAGGTGAACATCGCCCTTAAGATTGATATTACTCGGATTATCCGGACTAAGGGAAATCGCCTTATTTATCTCAGCCATGGCAAGGCTAAACTCCCCTTGACACAGATAATTATGGGTTAATTGCCAATGGATAAAAAAATGATCCGAAATATTACTGAGGTGATCTCGAAGAATTTCTTCTGTCTTTTCATACATCCCTTTAGCCCTGTAGGCGAATGCTATGTTCTCATAAGAATAAGGATTTTCGACTTTATTCTTCACATTCACTTCAAATCGTTCTATAGCTTTATCCCATTCCTCCAGACTACTGTATACAAGCCCCAGGCTGTTGTTTCCAATCCAATCCTCCGGGTAAAGCTTCAGCAATTTTTTATAGACCTCAATGGCTTTATCACGGATTTCTGATTGGACGTAAAAATCTCCCTGGATTCGAAGGCGTTCTCTTTCCGAAATCCGATTTGTATACTTCATGGCCATTTGAAAGTACTTCCTTGCCTCCGTGTTATATCTCATTGTCCAGTAACACCAGGCCAGGCCGTAATAAGCCATGGCAAACTCGGGATCAATATCTATCGCTTTTTCCCCTATGCGGATTGCTTCACGATAATCTCCTGAGTAGTAACGCTTTTCCGCCTCGCTAAAATATCTATAAGCTTGAGGAAAGGTAGTGGTGATCTTTCCCACTTCCATATCGATGTCACCTGCTATCTCCTCTTCGGAAAGATTAAAACTCTCCTTGATCTTCATTGTTAACTCGTCCACCATGGAAAAGATCTTTTCTTCCGTACCTTCCGCCCATTCAGAAGCGACAAGCTCACCACTGCCTGCATCCTGAAGCGTGATATTGACTCGAAAAAGATCGCCTGCTTTGGCGTAATTTCCCTGCAATACATGATTGACGACTCCCCGAGCCGCGACCTGCTTTATCTCTTTAGAAGAATAATTCTTCGCCTCGAGAAGATTCAACTTCTGCATGATATTGAAAAGCCTGTCCTTAGCTAAAACATATATGTATTTCGACTGGGAAAGGTCGTCTATCATCAAATCAGAAAGAGCATCTCTCCAAAAATCCAAGTTCTCATCTCCAGTGTTATTTTTGAAGTACAGGATGGCTAGAGAGGGTCTACCTGAGGGAGCTAAAGGAACGACATCTTTTTGAGAAAGAAGCTGCCAGATTAGCACTGCAATAACAGCAAGAGCAAGAACCATAGCTGGAATAAGGAGCTTTTTATTGATTATTGCTTTAGCGAAAGACCTTCGCCTGGGTCGAATCTTTGTTCCTAAGGGAAAGCCCTCCTCTATATTCCTCAGATCAGCAAGAAGATCCTCCGCAGTCTGATACCTTCTCTCTCTATCCTTCTCCATGCATACCAGGATCAAACGGCTAAGCTCCTTTGGAACCTCAGGATTGAGCTTCCTCGGGTCTGGAGGAATCTTTGTCTTATGTTTTAAAGCTACGCTCAGAGCTGTGTCCCCTTTAAACGGAACACTCCCTGTGACCATCTCATAGAGAATCGATCCCAAGGAATAGATATCCGACCGCTGATCTGCTTCTTCTCCCTCTGCCTGCTCAGGAGAGATGTAATCCGGAGTGCCAATAATCATTCCTGATGAAGTCAGTCCTGGAGCCTCGATAGAACGGGCTATCCCAAAATCCATGATTCTTACCCGTCCTTTCTTGTCTATCATGATGTTCTGAGGTTTTAAATCCCGGTGTATGACTCCTAACTCGTGAGCCTCAGCCAGCCCTTCACTCACCTGCTTGGCTATTGAAATTGCCTCTTCTATTAACGTACCTTTGCTGCGCATAAAACTTTTTAAATCCTCACCTTCGATATACTCCATGGTGATAAAAGGGATTCCTCCCTCCTCATGGAAGTCATGCATGCGGCATACATTCTTATGTGTAATCTTGCGAGCGAGCTTCAATTCATTCCGGAATCGCTCAATCATCGCCTGATCGGAAGCAATCTCGGGTTTGATAAGTTTGAGAGCAACCTCTTCCTTTATCTTCTTATCTTCCACTCTATAGACTCTGCCCATGCCTCCTTTACCCAATTCTTCGATGATATCGTATCTCTCAGCAAAGGTAGTTCCTCTGGTGAGTTTCTCGGTGGGTTTCTCAAGGGTCTCGGTGACAGAAACCTCGTGGGAATGAAGGGGTGTGGCGCAGCTTTTACAGAATTGAGAATCAGAGGTATTTTCGGTTTGACACTTAGGACATTCTATCCCCATTGCTCCCTCTGCTTCTCTGGCAAAAGAATATCAATTAATGAGGGAAGAGTCAAATTGACTAGATTTGGTGGTTATTGTCCCTTCAGCCCTGGCAGCCTTTTCTTCGCATCCTCTGCTTCAGGTAGGCCTGGGTCAGCGTCTTTTTCACCCTGGGAAGTCAGGCCTGGAGAGATTTTCGGCTCATTTTTTTTGCGTTGCAGTTTTTGGCATTTTAAATACCATGTAGACGAGCCAGACTATAAAGACAATCCCGACGATATGACCGAATCCCGAAATATCGCTCAATGCAGAGCCAAGTGCCATATCAACAACCGCTATGATAAAGAGACAAAGAACTGGAATTATAGCAACCTTTCTCCACCCCTTCCTCCATGCCAGAGGGGCGAGCATAATCGACGCAACCAAGCAAACCAGGATAACCATCAATCACCTCCCTTCACAGGCTCCCAAAGCGCCACCCCCCTTGACTTCGTTCAACTTCCATGATGCGCCCCCAACAAAAAAAGTGCAGATTCAAACAGGAAAGCACATAGGCAAAAAAGCAGAGATTCTTCCCGCTTTGGTGGATTCATGGTATTCACCAACAATAGCTGTTTTGCGCCTATTACGAATGCTTGCGGAAGGACTCGATCAGCATACGCACGGCGCCAAGAAGACTCATGATCCAGCCCGCAGGGTAAGGCAGAGCGGTGAGTAGCCACCAGCTTGACGGCCCGGTGTCACCACCGACTCCTCCAAAAAGACTCCATACGATCATCACAGCCACGCCAAAACCTGTCAGCCCGAAAGCCCAGTAGATAAATCTACGGTGACGGCTCTTGCCGAGAAAAGCGCTAAAAGCAATCAATCCGCTTCCCGGCAGAATGATGAATCCCCCCTCCAGCGGATCCACAGCTCCGGCTATCAAAGCTAAAAGACCTATGATACTCAGGAGGATTATCCAGAACCTGCGCTTATTCATCGAATCACCTCCCTTAACGGAAAAACTTTTTCCTGGTTTGGTAACCTGGATTTCATTACCCTATATTCTAAAGAAGTTTTCCAATGCGCCCCCACCGGATTCCACCCTTAGGATTAACGGAAAAATAGACCTGCTTGGCTCTGGCAACAACATCATTAAGCGGAACCATCCCCCAATGGCGTGAATCCGCACTGTTATCACGGTTGTCGCCGAGGACAAAACAGTAGCCTTCCGGTACAGTAACGTTCAGATCCTCTCTTGCTGTCCCCTCGATATAAAAGACAACATAGGTCCCCGAATCACTTTCTTCAGAGAAAGCGACTGTTCCCTTGTTGATATTACCATCTCGCGTCCCCTCTGAATACGTCACCTCTTTACCTGTTCTTTTTTCTCCGTTCACATAAAGCTCCAATCCTTTTAATTCGATTTTATCTCCGGGTATACCGATGACTCTTTTGACAAAATGTATTTTCCTGTTTTTAGGAAATTTAAAGACCACTAACTCACCTCTTTGCAGACCATGGTTTTTCGCCGAATGATCTATCCTCCCATCCGCCATAACAAAATCTCCTGGAAGGATATTGGGTATCATGCTCCCAGTCGACATCCGATAGGGAAGAGCAAAAAAGTACATTTTTTGCAGGCTAATAATTCGTCCAGAATAGAAAAGATTCAATACAATGACAAGGAGGAGGTACACATAAAGTTTATTATAGAATTTTAACGTATAATTCTTCCCTATTCTTTTGGCCTGCTTCCAGGCATCCACCGCTGCCCAGATATATATGCCCAGACTTGCTATCAGGGACAACAGAAGAAAAAAGATCAGCATGTTATCGGGGCCAACAACACTCAATTGGAAAAGGACGAACGTGAAGACAATCGAGATTGAGAATAAAAGAATCCCTTTCCTTGGCTTCCCGTTGTATACCTGACCCAAACCAGTCAAAAACAAGGAAAGAGCCAGGGCAAAAAGAGGTTTTCTTTCCTGGGACTTGTTTTTTTTATCTTTCATCTCTTCTTCTGAAAAAAACGGCTTTTTATTCATGGCTTAAACAGACAGACTGAACTCCCTTCATATCCGAACAATCCGGGCTATACAAATGCATGAAGCATCAAACCGGAAAATAAACTGAATATTTTATACAGGCCAAAAACCGTTCCAATTCCCACAAGCATCCATTGAACAGCTCTTGAATAAAATATTCTTTTAAGAAGAGGAAACCATTGAGAAGAAAAGCTTTCGCCCTTGCTTTCTTCTTCTCCTATCTTGGTCATTACCCTGTCTGCGAAGCCGGAGGGTATCTCCAGCTCAATCACTTTACGGACAAGAGAATCCAACTCCTCCATCTGAGCCGCAATGTCAGAACAGGAGCTGCAGGAAAGAACATGTTTTTTGTCCTCTTGGCTCAATTCCCTGCCCCAGGCAATATCTTCCTGGATAAGGTGACAGGGACGCTGCGGATTCTTCATAACACATTCTCCTTTTCAAGAATTTGTCTCAAAATCTGTTTTCCCCGGAATACACGGGATTTGACGGTTCCTACAGGACATTCTTCGATCTGCGCGATCTCTTCGAGCGAAAGTTCATCAAAATAAGAAAGAACCACCGCGGTATGAAATTTTTCCGGAAGCCTGTTTATCGCATTTTGGACTCGGAAATTCAGGCTGTGCTTTTCCAGTATGATCTGGGGATTTTCTTCATTAAAACCTTGATTCCTATCCATGAGACTGGCGGGATACTCCCTCCTCCGTTTCTTCTTCGCTTTTTCGTTGATTGCAAGATTGCGGGCAATTGTAACGAGCCAAGTAGAGAAGGAAGCGCCCTTTTCTGCATTAAAATCAACAATATTTTTATACGCCTTCAGGAATGTTTCTTGAGCAAGGTCTTCCACGACCTGTGCTTGAAACAAAAATTTTCCCAGAAAAGAAAAAACCATTCGCTGGTAGCGAAGAATCAGGAGTCTGAAGGCGTTCTTGTTGCCTTTGGCGGATTGTTCGGCAAGGAACCTGTCATCCATGGGCTCTGGTGTTTTTCCCTTCTGCACTATTATACATTTACGGCAGTAAAAAGTTCCCAAATATTAAAGACATAGGCAGCCTGGCTCCAAGCCCTGCCTCTCCTTTTTTAATTTTTTTTAAATTTTCTCTTGACAAACTCCGGGATCGGGATTATTAATATATATGGTGAACAAAATGGTGAACAAACTCCGAAAAAACCTCACAGAAAGACAGAAAAAAGTGTTGGACGCCATCAGAAAGTTCATCCTCGACAACGGCTATTCTCCCACGGTCAGGCAGCTGGGAGAGGCGCTGGATATCGCCAACCCCTCGGCTGTGTTCAAGCACATCCTGAGCCTGGAGAAAAAAGGCTACCTGGAAAGGGTCCAGGGAGAAGTGCGGCTTGCCGGCTTCCCGGCTCCTCTGGAGACTCAGGCCCGGGTGCCTCTGGTGGGTCTTGTTCCGGCGGGTCTGCCCAAAGAGGTCTTCGATGTTTCCGGAGAGGCGGTGGACATTCCGGAGTGGATGGTGGGCCGGAGAAAGGGAAACATCTTCTGCATCCGTGTTGACGGAAAGAGCATGGTGGATGCCTTCATCGATGACGGAGACTGGGTGCTCGTGGAGAGGACGAACTCAGCGAACTCCGGAGAGATGGTGGTGACCCTTCTGGATGACGGTTCAACCACCCTGAAGAGGCTGAAGATGAAGGACGGGGAGGTCTTGCTTGTCCCCGAAAACCCGGAGTTTGAGCCGATCAAGGTCAAGGAACTGAAAGTCCTGGGAAGAGTGATCGGGGTACTGAGGAAGTATTGAATGCCGTGACTCTCTGATCCCGTGAGTCCGTTGGTCTGCCAGGCTGCTTGTCAGCGCGTCAGTTGACTCCCGACCCTAGCTCTTAGAGACAGGGGAGGACTCGCTGAAGCGGCTTCATTCTTGACTCTTTAACAGGTCAAAGGAAAGAAGGTGAAAACAATGAACAGGAGATGTATCGTCCATATCGACATCGACGCTTTTTTTTCGGCTGTCGAGGTGCTTCTCAACCCCTCTCTCAAGGGGAAGCCGGTCATCGTCGGCGGCCTTCCCCATGAGAGGGGAGTCGCCTCGACCGCTTCTTACGAGGCCCGAAAATACGGCGTCCATTCCGGCATGCCCCTGCGGAAAGCCTACCAGCTCTGCCCTCACGGCATCTTTATCAGGGGAAACTTCCAGATCTACAGTGCCTTTTCAGATAAGTTTTTCCGCCTTATCTCCCACTACACTCCCGATGTGGAGAAGGCTTCTCTGGATGAAGCCTACCTTGATTTAACCCGTTGCCGTCCCCTTTATCCCTCCTTTTCCTCCACGGTTCGGGAGATCAAGCAGAGGGTGGAAAAAGAGTTGGGGCTCACTGTCTCAGTAGGAGTGGGCCCCAACAAGATTCTGGCCAAGCTGGCCACAAACAGGGCCAAGCCAGGCGGACTGGCCGAGATCGAGCCGAACAGAGAGGAAGAATTCTTGAAAGACCTGGGGATCGAGTCTTTACCCGGAATAGGACCGAAGGCTCAGGTCATCCTCAGGATGCTCAACATCCAGAAAATCGGCGACCTGTGGGGGCTGCCGCGGGTCAGTTTGCGCTCGCTCTTCGGTTTGAACGGGGATGAGATGTATCTTCAGTCCAGAGGGATTGACACCCGTCCCCTGATGACCGCCTCTATTCCAAAGTCCGTCTCCAGGGAGACGACTTTTCTGGAGGATATCTGGGACAGGCGTCTGCTCCTGGCTCACCTGGCCTATCTCTGCGACCGGCTGACCCTTCCCTTGAGGCGGGGACGCCTTTTTGCCCATATCATCGAGGTCAAGGTCAGGTACTCTGACTTCAAGACCGAGGCCCGAAGACGCCTTCTCATCTCACCTGTGCAGGAGATGGGGAGGATCTACAAGATCGCTCAGGAGCTCTTTCTCCAGTTCTTCTCCTCCTCCCGCTTGTCCCTCCGCCTGGTCGGGGTGAAAGCGTCTGACCTGGTGAGAGGCAGGCCCCTTTCTCTTTTTGAGCCTTACTCCGAGCGGCCGGAGAGGCTGGGGCACGCCGTGGATGAGGTAAGGGAGAAGTACGGGTTCGGCTCAGTGCTCACGGTTCGGGAGAAGATGCTCGAGGAGATCTACAGCTTTGAGCGGAAGCGGGGGTTTGTCCTGAAGACAGCCTCCCTGACGAAATAAAGCAATAACATGGAGCCGTTCCCTAAGGGGACACCTCTTTTATGGGGACTGTCCCTTTCAGTCCTTACTTAAATAAAAGAGGGACTGTCCCTCTTCTCTATAAAAAGAGGTGTCCCCGCAGGGAACGTCCCTTAGATAAGAATTTGGAATCGAGCTGGAAGATGCACATACCACTCAGGGTTCATTCGGTTTACAGCAAAGGAAAAGGAAGCGCCACTCTCAAAGAGCTTCCCTCCTGGGTCTGCCGGACAAAACTGCCTTCCGCCGCCCTGACTGATATCGGGAACCTCTACGGCTGGGGGGAATGGAAGAGAGCGGCCCTGGAGAATGGCTTCACCCCGCTCTTCGGCTGCGAGATGGAGGTGGAGGGAAAGAGGTTCCTTTTTCTCGTCAAGAGCAGAGAAGGGTACTGGAACCTGATGGAGACCTTCAACCGCAAGAGGATAAGCACCACAGAAGGGCTGGTGACGATCTTCATCCCTCAAGCAGGAGGCGGGGAGCTTCCGGAGGCCTTTTCCTCTGGCTCAAAGGAGGATTTTTACCTCGGCGTCGATTTTTTCAACTTCAAAAAAGCTCTCACCCTGGCCCAGAGCCGTGATTTTCCCTTGGTATGGGCCAACCCCTTGAAGTTCGTGGAAAAGCCCGAGAGATTGATTCTCCTCCATTCCATCCAGAAGAAGATTCCCTTCCCTCCGGAGAGGGACAGGCTGAAGCCCAGGATGGAGCTTTTCGGGCCGCACCAGGAAGCGCTGGCCCTCCAGAAGTTCGGTCCCGGTGCGGAAGATGTCTTCAAGAGGACCTTCGAGGTGGCGGAGAAATGCCGCTTCTCCTTCGAGGACATCGTGCCCCCTCTTCCCGGGAACCTTTTTTCCACGAGCTTGAGGGAGGTGGTGATGGACAGGCTGAGGAGGTTGAAGAACCTGAGCTGGCGCGGGAGGCAGCGGGCCCAGCAGGAGCTGGAGGCCATCGAGAGCTCAGGATTTGCTCCTTATTTTCTGATCGTCTATGACGTGGTCCAGTTCGCCGGCCGCAACGGCATCCTCCATAACCTGAAGGGTTCGGGCGCTTCTTCTTACCTGGCCTACCTTCTGGGGATTTCCCGCGTCGACCCCATCGAGTATGACCTCTACTTCGAGAGGTTCCTGAACAAAGGCCGGGATGACCCCCCGGATATAGACCTGGATTTTGACTCCCGGAAGAGAGACCAGGTTCTCTCCTATGTCCTGAAGAAATACGATCAGGGATGCACAGGAGCCGCCTTTGTCTGCAGCCTGAAGGATTTCCGCGCCCGCTCCGCCCTTTATGAAACGGCCCGGGCTTTTGGCCTTCCCCCCGAAGAAGCCCGCTCCCTGAGCAAGAAAGCCCCCTTTTTCGCCGAGCCTGATTTCCTGAAGAAGGACAGGCCCCTTGCCGGTTACGCGGAGATATGGAAGGCCGCCTCTGAGCTGAGTCATGTCTACTGCGAGAACTCTCTCCACGTGGGAGGAGTGCTGCTGACTCCTTCGCCCGCGGACCGCTACCTTCCTCTCGAGGAATCGGCAAAAGGCTATGTCATGGCTCACTACGACCGGGATGCTGTCGAAGACCTGAAACTGATCAAGCTCGACCTGCTCTCGGTGAGAGGACTGGCGGCCATCTCCGAGACCAGGAGGATGCTGAACATCAGGGGCATCCCCTCTCAGGACAGGAAGACCTACAGCCTGTTGAAGGGAGGCCAGACCATAGGCTGCTTCCAGGTGGAAAGTCCGGCCATGATGAACCTCCTCCGCCGCATGAAGCCCGAAAACATCTACGAACTCACCCAGGCTCTGGCTCTTATCCGGCCCGGTCCGACTGAAAGCGGCATGAAAGAGGCTCTCCTCCGCAGCCGGGAAGGACGGCCGGTTTCGCGGGATGGTTTCCTGGGTCGAATACTTCCCGAGACAGGAGGCCTTCTCCTCTACGAGGAGCAGGTGATGCAGATCGCCGACCGGGTGGCTGGCATGCCTCCTGAAGAGGGAGACATTCTTCGCCGCGCTCTCAAGGCGAAGGCGGTGAACGCCCAGCTCAAGAGCCGCTTTTTCAGAGAAGCAGGAGAGAGGGGCTACACGCCGGCCGAGGTCAAGAAGCTGTGGAAGGTTATGGAGGAGTTTTCTTCCTACTCCTTCAACAAAGCCCACAGCGCTTCCTACGCCAGCATGGCTTACCAGGCTGTCTACTTGAAGGCCCACCATACGGTTCCCTATCTCGCCTCTGTCCTCAACGCCGGGGGCGGCTATTACGGGCTGGCGGAATACATCGAGGAGGCCAAAAGAAAAGGAATCCAGATCCTGGAGCCGGATGTCAACCGGAGTGACTACGAGTTCACGGTGGAAAGGAGGAACATCCGCGTCGGCTTGACCTCCATCAAGGGGCTGGCTCTGAAGACAGCGGAGAAGATCATCGAGGGGAGAAGGGACGGAGAGTATCTTTCCGTGGAGGACTTCCTCTCCCGGGTCCATCTGACGAAGGCTGAACTCCTCTCTCTCATCAAATCAGGAGTCTTCGACTCTCTCGAGCCCAGAAGAGCACGGCAGATTCTCCGCTATTTCAGAGGCCTGGAGGACGTGGAAGATGTCTCGGACATCGACTCCAAGCAGAAGAAGAGGATGCTCATCGACTCTCTGGGTTTTGCCCCTGACGGAGATTCTCTGTCCCTCTTCGAGGGGAAAAGGCCGCCTCTGCGGATAAAGGATTTGAAGGGCTGCGTGGGCCAGGAAGTGGAGCTTGTGGTTCGGGTGGTGGATGCCCGTCAGAAAGCGGTGAGGCAGGGGAAGAAGTATTTCTTTCTCTTCGAGGACGAGACCGGTCTTCTGGAGGGCGTGGGCGAGACCAGATGCCTCACCTTCGGCTCTCCACCGGCCTGCTACCTGAGAGGAGAAGTCCGACAGGATGGAAGCGGAAGGCCGAAGGTCTTCGACTGTTCCTTTCTCCGGCCCTACTGAGCTGAACAGCAAAGGTAATCCTCCCCAATTTTGCATAAGTAGTTTTGCAGGTGAAATACACGGAGACAGCTTCACTCTTTAACGCCACTCCTGCCTATTTCATCCACATTATCTGGAAGAGTACTGTTAAGGTTGACAGCGCTCCCGGTTTATAATTTAAATCTTTCTGTTTGATGTAAGCTTTTATCCCTAGAAGGAGTATGTCTTACCTGAATGCGGGGATTGAGAAGCAATTAGAATTTTTTTCAGGAGTTTCGTATAATATCAAATCATCGCCTTCGGGCTCACAATGAGAATGGTAAAACATTATTGAATCAATAATAAATCAAGGAGGGACGGTATGAGCGGAATCAGGGATTACCAGGGCCGGATATTTGGAGGGCTGCTGATTATCTTGATCGGAGTTTTGTTTTTGCTCGGGAACCTGGGCAAGCTGGATTTCTGGGATATTTTTTCCACGTATTGGCCTCTGATCCTCATTTTTATCGGCTTATGGCATTTGATCGGCCATGAGTTTCGGCGGTGGGGCTTTGGGCTCCTGTTTATTCTGGTGGGAGTGTTTTTCCTGCTCGATAACCTGGATGTAATCCGGGGCAGGGCCTGGCTGTATTTATGGCCTTTGCTGGTCATAGCTGCTGGACTGTGGATCATTTTCAGGCCCCGGATTAAGTTCACACAGGAAAAAATCCCGGAGATAAAAGAAAAAGACCTGGATGTCTTTGCGGTCTTCTCAGGGCTGAATCGCCGGATTAAATCGAAGGAATTTAGGGGCGGGAAGGTTTCTGCTCTGATGGCGGGCGTCGAGCTGGATTTCACAGAGGCAGGATTGGCGGGAAATCAGGCCGTTGTTGAGGTGACGGCTATTCTGGGTGGAATCGACATCCGGGTTCCAAACGACTGGGAGGTTGTCGTTGACAGCAGCGCTTTTCTCGGCGGGGTCGAGGATAAACACAGACCAACACCCGCTGCAGAAAAAAAGCCCACTCTCCACATCAAAGCCACAGCCATCCTGGGAGGAATAGAAATAAAATAGAAGGGATAGATGTAGAGCGGACTTATTTTTGTCTTTGCAGCTCTATGGGAGCTGAATCGCCGCTCTCAGATTCCCAGCTGCCTTTCATTTTATCCCCTTCGACGGTCAGCACGAAATAAATCCTTGTGTACTCGTACCCGTCAAAGATAATAAAGTTGGCTTTCAGCTCGTTGCCCTTGATTTCGAGATTCTCAAGCTCCGCTTCCTGGGCCATTCCCATCGAGTCAGTCACAGTTCCCTTATATTCACCGTTGATTTTTTCGAGGACCAGGGTGACTTTGTCCGGTTCAAAGGCGTCAGGGACCTCTGTTTCACCGACCCAGGTGCCGCTCAGGTCGACCTGCTGACACAACGAGATTCCGCTGAAAAAACCAAGAAAAAGTGCCAATAAGGACAGAAAAGATGCTGCTTTTTTCATGAACTCTCCTTTTTTCGTTTTCCCTTGGAGTAAGTCACTTTGCGTGCAAATATACTCCTATACTCAAAATCTATTTAGGATTCAATTTATTATACGCTTATGGAGCAATAAAAGTTTCAATAACCCGGCAAGATCATTTTTAGGGTTTGCTAAATTATACAAATAAAAATTGGAAGCTGTCACGGCAAACCAGCGCTCTTTAAGCTGGGGTAAATATACTACTTAAATGATATAATTAATATATAATATTTCTTGAATTCACGCTTCCAGAATGGAATAATAGGATTTTGTTTTTTTCATATTGCCCTTAGCAACTGAAAAATTGGGGAGAACAGGATGAGCAATAAATTCGCTCCTGACAATAGTGATGTTTCCGTGGTCCTCTGTGGACAGGCGGGACAGGGAATACAAACGGTTGAAAGGATCCTGGTCAGGCTCTTGAAGCTTTCCGGGTTCAACGTCTTCGCGACCAAGGAATACATGTCCCGAGTCAGGGGAGGGAGCAACTCCACGGAAATCCGCGTATCTTCTCAAAGAATCTCTGCTTTTGTGGACAGGATGGACATTTTGATCCCTTTTCACAAAGGGGCCTTGAATCATGTGCAGAAAAGGATTTCCCCTCAGACTCTGATCCTGGGCGATGAGGAAATCATTCCTGATGATTTTCAGACATCAGGGAATAGATACGTTCCTGTTCCGTTTGCCCAAATCGCTTCTGAGCTCGGCGGAAAGATATTCGTGAATATCGTAGCGGCGGGAGTGGTCACAGGAATGTTCCAGGTTGAACAGAGCCTTCTTGGGAATTTTATCAGAAAGTTTTTTGCAGAAAAAAGCGGGGAGGTCGTCCAGAAGAATATTGAAGCCATTAAACGCGGCTGGGAGATCGGCAGAAAACTTCTGGATTCACAAAAGTCCAGGCTTGAGTCATGGAAAAAACAAGATGTCTCAGAGCAAATTCTTCTCAGCGGCGCTGAGGCCGTTGGTCTGGGTGCTCTGGCTGGAGGGTGCAACTTCCTTTCTTCCTATCCCATGTCTCCTTCCACAGGCGTTATGGTCTTCCTCTCCCAGCAGATGGATGAATTTGACCTTATCGTTGAACAAGCCGAAGATGAGATCAGCGCTGTAAACATGGCCCTGGGCGCCTCCTACGCCGGAGCACGAGCTATGGTCACCACTTCCGGAGGAGGGTTCGCTCTGATGACCGAAGGAGTCAGCCTGGCTGGAATGACCGAGATCCCGGTTGTCATCCATCTTGCCCAGAGGCCCGGCCCGGCTACAGGATTGCCCACCCGGACCGAACAGGCCGACCTGGAGCTCGCCCTCTATTCAGGACACGGAGAGTTTCCCCGTGTCATCTTTTCTCCGGGAAGGCTGGAGGATGCCTTCTTCCTCACTCAAAAGGCTTTCAATCTTGCGGATAAATACCAGATTCCCGTGTTTATCCTCACCGACCAGTATTTCATGGATTCTTACGCGAACCTGCCTCTGCTGGATGCCTCCAGTGCAAAAATGGAAAAATTCATCGTCAGGACCAAAAAAGGATACAGAAGGTACGAGTTGACCGAAGATGGAATATCGCCGCGCGGGATCCCCGGCTTAGGTGAGGGACTTGTCGGCGTGGACAGCGACGAGCACGACCTGGAGGCCCACATCACCGAGGACCTTGATTTGAGGAAGAGGATGGTGGAGAAGCGGTTGAAGAAGCTGGACTCGATCCAAAAAGACATTGTTCCTCCGGAACTTTTCGGAAGCAACGATTACAAGATTCTGGTCGTGGGATGGGGCTCCACCTATGGAGTGATCCGTGAAGCGCTGGAGAAGCTGGGAAGAGAGGATACCGCCTTCCTCCATTTCAAACAGGTTTACCCTCTTCACGAGAAGACCAGGGATTACCTGGAAAAGGCAGAGCGGACCATAATCATCGAGAACAACGCCACATCTCAGTTTGCCCGGCTGATTAAGCTCTATGCCGGAGTGGACATCGAGGCGAGGATATTGAAGTACAACGGACTGGCTTTTTCCGTGGAAGAAGTCAGGGCCAGGCTCAAAGATATCATCGGATAGGGGGAAAAGATGGATACTCATATTTATGACATGGGTGATATTGATATAGCCTGGTGCCCTGGCTGCGGGAATTACAGCATTCTCAAAATAGTGAAGCTTGCCCTGGCTGAGCTCGATATCAAGCCGCATGAGCTCGTGCTGGTTTCGGGGATAGGACAGGCCGCTAAGATACCCCACTATTTCAGGACCAATTTTTTTAACGGACTCCACGGGAGAGCCATCCCTCCGGCGACAGCTATCAAAGCGGTCAATCCCGGTCTCACTGTGATCGCGGAAAGCGGCGATGGCGATATGTACGGAGAGGGAGGAAATCATTTCATCCATGCGATTCGCAGGAATCCCGATATCACCAACATCGTCCATAACAACATGGTCTACGGGTTGACCAAGGGCCAGGCCTCTCCCACCAGCCAGCTGGGGTTCAGAACCCCGGTTCAGGTCAAAGGCGTTTTCCTCGAGCCTTTAAATCCCATCGCTCTGGCCATCGCCCTGGATGCGTCTTTTGTCGCCAGGGCTTATGCAGGGGATATCGAGCAGTCCAAGGTGATAATCGAAGAAGCGATTTCTCATAAAGGCTTTGCCCTGGTCGATGTCTTCCATCCCTGTGTGTCTTTCAACAAAGTGAATACCCACGGCTGGTTCAAGGAGCATACCTACTATCTGGATGATTCCCATGATCCTTTAAACAGGCTGAATGCTTTTCAAAAGGCGATCGAGAAGGAAAGGCTTCCTCTGGGAATATTTTATAAAAACCCGGGGAAGCCGACTTTTGAAGAGAATGTGGGCTTATACAAACAGGACAAGACACCTCTTTCATTTCGGGAGAAAGAGCGAGGAGCCCGATTGGTGAACCTGATAAGGTCCAAAAAGTAGGGAAGGAGAAGAAATTATTTTCTTCCCGCGCTTGTCATAGCCTTCCGCAGCATATCCACCAACTTTTTGGCTTCTTCAAGCTCTTTGGCAGAGACTCTATCGTCTATATGGCCCAAGTCAACATAGAAATCGAAATAACGAATGGCGATTTTCAAGTAGCACGCCGCATAATTGTAGATGAAGTCCGGATGATTGTATGAATCGTAAGCGGCCTTGAATTCTTTGGCCGCATCTTCATAATTTTCTTCAAGATACATTTTTTGAGCTTTTTTGAGGTGCTCGTAGGCTTTAGCCACTTCTTGTGATTTGAACACGGAGATGGAGGGGGCATCCTCCCAATTCTTAACGCTGAGTGTTCCCCATTTTATCTCATCCTCGATGTCTTCATCATCGGACGGGACGATAACATATGCCCGATAATAGAGAGTCACATAGTCCTTTTTCCCGGTCAATGCCTCCCAGGCCTCCTGGGGGAGATAGTAGGTTGCTTCGCCCTTATCGTCGGCCTTGACTTCTTCTCCTCCAATCGCATTGTTACCGTAATAGCTGGAGTAGAAATTTTCATCTTTCTGACTTTCCTGATCGATGAGGATCTTTTTTTCTGTGGCCACTTCGATTACGATAACGACTCCAGGATCTGCTCCGATGGAAAACTCAGGTGAATCGTCTGAATCTAAGTAGTAGATACTCTTGTCCGGAGTGATAGAAACTGATGTTTCTTGGGAAGGCAGAGTTCTGTGGAGAAAGAGTAAAAAAATGATAAAAAATCCAACCATGAAGCAATTTCTTTTCATCCTCACCTCCGTTATAAAATCTTTCTTATCCAAAAAAACCAGGAACAAGCCTGAAGATTCGCGGTGATAGCGAATAGGCCCTGTCCGCTTCTTTGTTGCCGAATTAAATTCTGGCTAGACCTGATTGATGAAATTTTGCTTTTCCGCAGCAAAGGTTGAATGAGCATTCAGGCACCGATCTTGGCTCATCCCATCGTCATGGATGTTAAAACATGATATCCGGGGATGTCAAGTTGGCCTCAAGAAGGCAGAAGGTGGGCTCTGGAGACACAAATTGGCAATTTCCGTTGGTTTATTTTTCTTTATGGCTGATGACGTTGACCTTATCGTTTTGACTGTGATAAGTTCACTGTGTCCTATCAGCCGTGGAATTTTATGGGCATCTTGCAAGATGAGTTTTGCCATATATCGAGGTTTGAAATTTCTTTAAGTGAGGTGATCCAATGGACGTGAGTCAAGCCATAAAAGAAAGGCGGGCCTACCGCTCTTTGGACCCAGTGGAGATCACTGAAGATTTGGTCAAGGATCTGGCAGGGAGCGCGATACTGGCTCCCTCTTGCTTTAACAACCAGCCGACGCGGTTCGTCTTTGTTTATGACCCGGAAGTTCTCATGAAGATGCGGGAAGCATTGTCGCAGGGAAACCAGTGGGCGCAGGCGGCTTCGATGATCATCGCGGTTTTCAGCAAGAAAGAGGATGACTGCATGATAAAGGACCGGGAGTATCATCAGTTCGACTGCGGGCTGGCATCCGGTCTTCTCATTCTCAGAGCGACTGAGCTGGGGCTGGTGGCCCATCCAATCGCCGGCTACAGCCCCAAAAAGACAAGAGAGGTCCTGGGTATTCCAGAGGAATACCAAGTTATTACCCTGATTATCGTGGGCAAGCATTCTGCAGAGATCAGCCCGGTTCTTTCCGGGGAGCAGGTCGGATGGGAGAAAGAGAGACCGCAGAGGCTGCCGCTTGAGAAATTTGCCTTTTTCAATCATTATGGAGGGAAAACAGGCTGAGAGTTTTTTCTTAAGATGATAGAGTTTGGAACTGTAAGACCGGCATACTTCAATCTAGAGTGAGCCGCGAATGGAACGAGTCATAGTCACCGGTGCAACGGGTTTTATCGGAAAAGCCCTCTGCTTCCGTCTGGCGGAAGAAGGGTATGAAGTCGTTGCCCTCACCCGGAGCCTTGAAAGGGGGAAAATGTTATTTGGGAACAAAGCAACCGCAGCCAGATGGGATAGCAGGACAGCGGAAGGCTGGCGGAACTTTGTGGATGGTGCTCTGGGAATCGTCAATTTAGCTGGAGAAAATATCGGTTCCGGACGCTGGACTCTCCGGAAGAAACAGTCAATCCTCCAGAGCAGACTTGATGCCGGCCGGGCGGTCGTGGAGGCGGTAAAGTCAGTCGAGAAAAAACCTGAGGTCGTGATTCAGGCTTCGGCCATAGGCTGCTACGGCTCGCGTGCCGATGAACTTATCGATGAAAACTCGTCTCCCGGTGAGGGATTCCTTGCCGGTGTCGTAAAGGAATGGGAGCTCTCCACTCAAGAGGTCGAATCTCTGGATGTGCGCCGCGTCGTCATCCGGTCCGGAGTCGTTCTTGACCGAGAGGGAGGAGCTTTTCTCCGTCTCCTGAAGCCCTTCCGTCTTTTTGCTGGCGGTCCCCTGGGAAGCGGCAGACAATGGTTCTCCTGGATTCATCTCGCAGATGAGCTGGATGCCATCCTTTTCCTTCTCAAAAGAGAGGACTTAAAGGGGATTTTTAACCTGACCGCACCGCAGTCGCTCATCCAGAAGGATTTTGCCCGTCTGCTGGGGAAGATTTTGAGACGGCCGTCCTGGCTTCCGGCCCCGGGTTTTATGCTTCGATTATTCCTGGGAGAAATGGCAGAGGATATGCTCCTGGCGAGCCAGAGAGTTGCGTCCAGGCGTCTTCTCGAGGCTGGGTTCAACTTCCGTTACCCGCAGATTGAGCTTGCGCTTCGAGAAATTCTCGAATAAAAAGGGGTCGAATCTTAACATTCGACATTTTCAGGCTTCTTCTTCCTCTCCTTCGAACAGGTCGAGCTGGCCGCTCTTTAATTTCTCGACTATTTCTTTCAACACCGGATATTGTTTGATCAGGGGGAAGGGTATCTCAAGTTTTTCGTTGGTGATCATGTTTTTTATCTGAAGAGCATTGGCCAATGCTTGTCCCCTGTAGTGGTTGTTGGTTATGACAAAGATTTTCTGACTTTTATTCCCCAGCTCTTTTATTCTCTTGATCCAGTCCTTCAGCTCTTCTTTAGCGTAGAGGTAATTATACCGCTCATCCCGGCCGGCATCTTTTTTAAACCAATTCTCATAATTTCGTCCGTGCAGCCTCACGTATGAAAAATCGGGATTGGTAGTGATGGAACTGGGACGGATGGAATTTCGAAATACCGGCTGGTCAATATTGCAGAAACACACTTTGTACTCTGAAAGAAGACTGTAAAAGTCCGGCGTATCCCAGGAGGAATGTCTCACTTCCAGTGCCAGAGGAAAATCTTCGAACAGTTTGAACAGGTTGACCAGATAGTCTGTGTGTGCCCCGGTGTTGATGTAGGACCAGGGAAATTGGATCAGAATGGATGCCAGTCTGTTTTTTACCCTGAGCGGCTCGATCCCGAATTTAAACTCATCCACATCCTTTTGGGAGAAGTCTTTTCTCTCGTGAGTGAAGACCTGATGGAGCTTGACCGAGAAGATAAAGTCCGGGAAGTCGGCGACTTTTTTGATCCAGGAGAGAGACATCCGGATGGCAGGAGGCCTGTAAAACGTGCTGTTGATCTCGACGATGTTTATGTAGCGCGCTAACAGGAAAAGAGGATGAAATCCTTGAGGTTTTTTCTCGGGATAGACGATGCCTTCCCAGTCTTTATAGCTCCAGCCAGCCGTGCCTATATAATAACGTGCCATCGTCCAACAAGGTTAAACCACGATAATTTTCAGTAATTATACCAAAAATGAGGACTGCCCTCCACGCATTCAAGGTCCAACCATGATTCGGAAGTATCATTCCTTGATTGAGGATGGCTCAGGTTGGGTGGTTCAGAAACACGCCGCTTTTGCCCCAGCGAGACAAAAGCGGCTCGATTACAGGCTTCACTCTCCTCTTCCTTTGGTCGAGGAACCATGCCCGCTCAGCCTTCCATACGGTTTCTTCACCATCCAACCTGAACCATAATATTGTACCTATAACGGAAAACAGGATGCTTTGGTATCATTCGGAAAGCTTGCGAAAAAGGACATTGAAGGATATACTTTGGGATGAGCAACCTCAGCTAAAAAGAAGAAGACAGAAATGAGAAAAATAATCGCTCTGCTTCTGCTGCCTTTATCCTTTTTCTTCTGCTGCAGGAAAGACCATGAGAACCTCTACACCATTGGAATATTCCAGTTTAATGATGCGCCTCATCTCAACGATGTCCGGAAAGGAGTTGTCCGGACTTTATGGGACAACGGTTTGCAGGACGGCGTCAATATCCGGCTTGAGATCAGGAACGGGAACGGGAGCACTCCTGAGGTCCAGAGGATCGCCCAGGAGTTTGTGGACATGAGGGTGGATATGATAATAGCTCTCTCGACTCCCTGCCTTCAGGCAGCCCTTATCGCAACCCATGAGATCCCGATCATATTCTCATCTGTAGCCAATCCTTACCTCGCCGGGGCTGGGAAATCCGCTGAGGACCATATGAGCAGTGTCACTGGCGTCGCATCCAGAGGCCCCATCAGAGAGAGCCTGGAGTTTATCAAAGAAGTCCTGCCCAAAGCGAGGAGAATAGGAACCCTGTGGACACCCTCAGAGATCAACTCGGAATTCTACCTGGAACTCACCAGAGAAGAGGCGAAGAGAATCGGATTGGAAGTCGTGGATGTTCCCATCGCCAACAACAGCCAGGTGCTTCATTCCGCCCAATTATTGATCAATAAGAAAATCGACGCTATCTACCAGATTTCAGATAACACCATAAATGAATCCTTCCAGGATGTGGGAAACGTTGCCGGAGAAAACGTCATCCCTCTCTTTGGAGGGTTTCTTCTCTCCACGCGTCTTGGTGCCTGCGCGGCCTTAGGTTGGGATTTCTTCGAGATGGGATATAAAGCCGGAGAGATAGCCATTCGTATCAAAAACGGCGAGAAACCCGCTGATATTCCTATCCAGTCCATGAGTAAGGTTCGTATCCATCTCAATCCGCACGCTGCGGAAAGACAGGGGATTCATTTCTCTGATGAGTTGTTGAAGAAGGCGGATGAAATCCTGGACTCTGAGCCGATGTCTCAGTATTCTAACCACTTTTGATGAAAAAAATCTTCATTATTTCCCTGATTTCAATCCTTTCTATCCTGGTGGGCTTTTTGCTGTTCATCCTTATCCATATCTCCCGGTCAAACCCTAAAATCAAAGGGAAGATCAGCTTGTCGGGCCTGGATGAAGAGGTGAGCGTGGTCATAGACAACTGGGGCGTTCCCCATATTTTCGCGCAGAGCGAAAAAGACCTCTACTTTGCCAGCGGTTACATGCAAGCGCAGGAGAGAATGTGGCAGATGGAACTGACCAGGAGAGCTGGATTTGGCCGCCTCTCTGAGATATTCGGACAAGTGGCCCTTGAGCGGGATAAATTTATGAGGAACATGGGGTTTGAAGAAGCTGCTCTGAATGATTTCGAAAATCTATCGCCCAAGATGAGAGAGCTGATAGCATCCTACAGCGATGGTGTCAACGCCTGGATGGATTCCCGGAAGCTCAACTGGCCGATAGAGTTCCTAATTCTGCGCTTCCGACCCGAGCCATGGACTCCTCTGGATTCTCTTGTGGTCAAAGAGATCATGGCTCTGATGCTCTGTCCGGATTACAAGAGTGAAGCCGTGAGGGGAAAACTGGTAGAAAGCCTGGGTGCGGAGAAAGCTCTTCAAATCCTGGAAGAGGGCATTCCGCCTCCGCCTTCAGAATCAGTGGTGATCTCCGGAACGGGCATGCTCCCGGTTCCTCCTTTCCAGGGGAGCAACAGTTGGGTTGTCTCAGGGAGCCGGAGTGAATCCGGAAAGCCTCTGCTGGCGAACGACCCTCATCTCCAGATAACTCTTCCCCCGATCTGGTACGAGATGCATGTCAACTGTCCGGGGTTGAATGCTGTCGGTGTTTCGCTTCCGGGAGTTCCGTTCATCATCATCGGACATAACCCATCCATTGCCTGGGGAATAACGAATTCTGCGGCAGATGTCCAGGATCTTTATGTAGAAAAAATCGACGATTCCGGGAGTATGTACTTGGATAGGGGAGAGTGGAAGCCGCTTTTTAAAAAGAAACAGGAGATCAAAATCAAAGGAAGGAGAAAGCCTGAAGAGATAGAGATACGCTGGACAAAACGCGGTCCGATAATCACTCCAATCGTAATCGAAAGCCAAACGCCTCTCTCCTTGAGCTGGACCATTTATGAGGGAGGCAGGACCATGGAAGCGTTCTACCTTCTCAACAGAGCCAGGGATTGGCAGGAGTTTTCAGAAGCGTTAGCCCTCTTCGATGTCCCTTCCCAGAATTTTGTCTATGCGGACAAAGACGGGAATATCGGCTACTACTTGAGCGGGAAGATACCCATTCGAGCAGCTCAGGCGGCTGTTTTTCCTTTTCCGGGCTGGGAAGAGGAAGGCCAGTGGCAGGGATTCCTTGATGAAGACAAGAAGCCGAGACTTTTCAATCCGGATGAAGGATTTATCGTCACCGCCAACAACAAGATCGTTCCGGACGGTTTTCCCTATTATGTCAGTTTTGATTGGGACATCCCCTTCCGGGCGGACAGAGTGAGAGAACTGCTCTTGCAGAAGGAGAAGCACAGCATCGAGTCATTCAAAATAATACAGAATGATGTCTACACAAAAAAGGGAGAAGCCTTCCTTCCTGTTTTCAAAGATGTGGAGGAAACAGACGGCAATGCCGGAGAAGCTCTTCGCCTGCTCAAGGACTGGGATTTAAGGATGTCCTCTGGGAAAGAACCGGCTCTCTTCGAAGTGTTCATGAATATTTTCCATGCGGAAGTGTTCAAGGATGAGATGGGTGAGGATTTCGGGGATTTTGATCCTTCTTTCAGAAGAAAAAAAGCCGGGATTCTCAGGCTTCTTTCCGATTCTCACTCTTCCTGGTATGACAACACGGAGACTCCACAGGTAGAAGACAGAGAGGATATCGTGAAAGTCAGCCTCGATAAGGCGTACAGTTCGCTGGAGAAAAAATATGGACCTCCGGATGACTGGGACTGGATGACATTTCATTCTATCCGCTTCCGTCATGCTTTGGGCGAGCCGCCCCTTTTCCGTTTTTTAAATCGAGGTCCTTATCCTATGGACGGGCACGCCTTCACGATCAGGGCATCTTTCCCGGCGTTTGGGACTTCTTCCGGATCCTCTTACAGGCAGATCATCGACCTGTCCGACTTCAAAAATTCGATTTGCGTCCTCACATCAGGCCAGAGCGGGTGTTTTCTGAGCCGGTTTTACGATGACCAGATTCCTCTCTGGCTGGAAGGCCAATACCATCCGATGCTTTTTTCTCCGGATGATATCCGGGCCAACTCTGCAGGAACCTTGAGGCTTGTTCCGCAGTGGAAAAAATGAACAGTTGCCTGAATGAAAAATATGTGGAATCATAGGGGGCAGAGAAAAAGAGGCCTAATATGAAAATTCATGAGTACTTAAAAGAGAATCACATCTTCCTCGATTTTGAGCCCGGGGATAAGAAACAAATCCTGGGGCAGTTTGTTTTAGCCATGAAAAAGAAAGGATTGATATCCAAGGAGAAAAATATCCTCGATGAGCTTCTTAAAAGAGAAAGCCTGGGAAGCACGGGTTTGGAAAACGGGATTGCCGTGCCCCATGCTCTCATCGAGAAGATCGAAGCTCCCATCGTCGCTTTAGCCTTGATCAAGAAAGGGATTGATTTTGAGGCTGCGGATCAAATGCCGACCCATATTATTCTTCTTCTATTAGGAAAGAAAGATAATCCAGGCTTTCAGCTAAAACTGCTTGCCCATATCTGCCGAATGGTAAAGGAAACCGATTTTGTAAAAAAAGTCAGGAAGGCCGAAACTTCTCGAGATATATGGACCATTTTAAAGGAAGAAGAAGAAAAAGTTTAATGAAACTTTTGATTCTCATCTTGAATAAAGTCGAGAAGCTTGAAGAAGTTCTGGAAGGCTTTATTGAGATAGGAATCACCGGAGCAACGGTCATAGATAGCGTGGGAATGGGGCATATCCTTTCCGAAGAAGTGCCCATTTTCCTCGGCTTAAGATTCATGTTCGCCGGGGCGAAACCTCATAATAAGATGGTTCTTTCGACTATCAAGGACGAGAAAGAAGAGCCAGCCATTGGTCTTTTAAAGAAGATCTTGGGAGATTTGAACGAGCCGGGAACGGGAATCGTGTTCACCATCCCCGTGGACAGAGTCGAAGGGCTGAAACCTGAATTGTAGTTTTATGAAAGCCATTCTCGTTTTCGGGCTTATTGTCCTCATCGCTTTTCTCGGGTCGCGCATCTTTTTCAAGCGGAAAAAAGCGTTCCTTCCTCTTAGCTATTTTTTCTTCTCCGGCCTTGTCTATATTTTTCTGGGCCTTCTTCTCGGAGAAAGAGGCCTGGGCATTCTCAGCTCAGGGGTATTGCAGGATTTGAGCCCTCTTGTCAGCCTGGGTCTGGGTTGGATCGGTTTCCTTTTTGGCTTCCAGCTTGAGCTCAAATACATCCGTAAATTTCCCCGAAAGTACATCGGGCTCTCTTTCCTTCAATACCTTATAATCGTCGTTCTCGTTGGAGCGGTTCTGGCTGTTGTGCTAGCGTATCTCTTTCCATCCCAGCCTTCTTTTCTTCTTTATGGCATGGCCGTGGCCCTTGGACTTTTCATCAGCCTCAATTCTCCCTCCCTCCTCAATTTC
This sequence comes from Candidatus Aminicenantota bacterium, assembly GCA_029882525.1. Classification (GTDB taxonomy): domain Bacteria; phylum Acidobacteriota; class Aminicenantia; order Aminicenantales; family Aminicenantaceae; genus SOIA01. Next base: position 25,808 of record JAOUKO010000016.1, read on the forward strand.
GCGTCTCCCTTGATTCCCCAGAAAGGAGATTACTATCATTTAGCGCGATTCCTGGTCAGCGTGAGTGGATTCTGGGGAGTATGCGGACTGGCTATAATCGCTTCTTTCTGGCATTTTCCTTCTTTGGAGAGCCAGGTCATTGTCAAGGGATTGATCTTTGTTCTGGCTTTGGTTCTTTTTCCTCTTCTTATGGGATATATGTTCCATTTTTTAACCCTCAAAAAAGTTCCCGAGCAGGATCTGTTGGTCTATCTCCTGGGGCTGGTCTTCTTTACTTCGGGTGTCGCCGCCTATTTCAACCTTCCTTCGCTTTTCATCTGCATGGTTTTGGGTTTGACATTTTCCAATCTCACCCGCGTGCAGGAGAAGATCTATCCGCTCCTTCTCTCCACGGAAAAGCCCTTTACCATCATTTTCTTGATCCTGGTCGGGGCTCTCTGGGAATTTAACCTTGATACCAGGGTTGTGTTTCTGGTGGCCCTCTTACTCCTGCTGCGGGTCGCAGGTTACACCCTGCCCCTGTCTCCCTTGGGCCGGATTCTCCGCTTTTCTTATCCTCTGCCGTCTGTTTTTGGATTCTGCTTTCAGTCTTCTGGAGGCATCGCGGTTGCTTTTATCGTCAGCTTGAAGTTGATTTATCAGCTCCCTTTGACAGACGTGTTCGTATCAGTGGCTTTGATCGTCACGATCCTGAGTGAAATTTTGAGCCCTTGGCCATTAAAAGGAGTCCTTGTCAAGCTGGATACGAAAAAATGAACATCGTTGTGTTGATCGTCATCTTCCTCTTGATGTTTCTCGTCAGAAGCTCTTTCCTGGCTCCTTTCATCAATCCTGGCTTTTCGCCGAGTGTAGCCATCGGGTTCACCCTGATATTTGCGTTTTTAATCGGGAAAAGAATCAACCGCCTCAAACTTCCTCAGATCACAGGCTTCATCCTGGCTGGAATTTTCTGTGGCCCTTATGTCCTGAAGTTCCTGAGCATCAAAGATGTTCAAAGCCTTCAGCTCCTTGACGGGCTGGCTTTGAGTCTGATCGCTTTGACAGCCGGCGGTGAGATGAGGATTTCTCAACTCAAGAGAGATAGAAAAGCCATCCTCCTTATTCTCCTCTTCCAGACTGTGATCATTGTCGCCGGGTTCATGCTCTTTGGTCTTGTCGGGAGGTCTCTTTTCCCCTTCTTCGCTAACAGGACCTTAGCCCAGGGAATGGCTCTTTCCCTCCTTCTGGGGACATTGGCCACAGCCACTTCTCCTTCCACAACCATAGCCGTGATCACCGAATCCAGGGCCAAGGGCAAATATACGGATCTTATTTTAAGCACGGCAGTGGTTAAAGATTTCATAGTGATCTGTCTTTTCGCTTTTAACCTGTCTTTTGCCAGATTCTTGAATTTTCCCGGTCAATCTTTTGACGCCGGCTTTATAGTGAGCATCCTGGAGGAGGTCGGAATTTCTGTGCTCCTTGGAGCAGGAGTCGGCGGCGCGATCATTCTCTACCTCAAGTATATCAAGACAGAAACAGCGATTTTCATTCTGGGTATAGCCTTTTTCACTTACCAGATTTCCCGTAGCCTCGGGTATCATCCTCTCCTGATATGCCTTGTGGCTGGGTTTTTGGTGGAGAATTTTTCTTCCCGGGGAGAAAGCCTGATTGTAGCTATCGAGAAGGTCTCTCTCCCGATCTATGTCGTGTTCTTTGCCATATCAGGTGCCTCGCTGGACCTGAATGCTCTGGAGCAAAGCTGGTTGCTGGCCCTGGTTTTTGTCCTGTTAAGGGGTGTTTTAAAGTTTTCCGGGACTTACGTGGGAGCCAAGGCAGCCAAGGAGGAAAAGGGAGTTCAGAAGAAGAGCTGGGCAGGATTCATCTCTCAGGCAGGCGTTGCCCTGGGAATGGCTGTGATCATCGAGGGGACCTTTCCGGAATGGGGGCGTGAATTCAAAGCTCTTGTCCTGGCTTTTATCGCCATCAACCAGGTCATCGGCCCTGTCCTGCTCCAGAGGCTTCTGGTTAAGATGAACGAGGCGGGAAAGAAGGGGTCAGGGCTCGACATTAGA
>JAOUKO010000142.1 GCA_029882525.1 Candidatus Aminicenantota bacterium
AGCTGGTCAAAAGATACAGGATCAAAAACTGGGACCAGATAAAATATTGAATATAACGCCTTTTAATCAAGGATATGCGAAACTGCAAGTTTTTTTCAATACAAAATCATCGATTGAAAATGAGACAGATGAATAGATTAATATCCTTAAGTCTTTTTATACTGGTGATTTTTTCCGTAAATTGCTCCAAAAAGAAATGGAAGGGGACTGTTGAGGAAGAAAACGGAGTTGTCGTCGTCAAGAATCCGAAAAAGCCAATGTATGGCGAGGATGTACTTAGCATGAAAGAAGATTTGACAATAGGAGAAAAAGAAGGAAGAGAAGAGTACATATTTTCCGGAATTCATGGAATTCAATATATAGATGTCGATGATAATGAAAATATCTACATTTTAGATGATAAAGTTTCGAATATTAGAGTTTTTGACAAAAATGGAAAGCATCTAAAAACAATAGGCAAGATAGGGCAAGGGCCAGGTGAATTTCAACGCCCCGCATACTTTATTCAGGTCACACCCCAGAAAGAGATTATGGTTTATGATCCGCCTACTAGTCGTTTTGTCCTGTTTTCTTTGGAGGGAGAATATCTGAAGCAGATTTCAGATGCACGAATAGGAGGTGTTCCTACAGAATTTAAAAAGAATTCAAGAGGGAACTATGTTGGATGTATATTAAAAGGTCCTCCCGCTATAGAATTGAAGATGTTTGATTCAAATCTTCAACCGGGTTTAACAATTTTTTTAGAAAGCGAAAAACCAAGTCCAAAAGGTGAATTAACTGTTTTAAGACCTCATCTTTATTTTGCATTAACTCGAAACGACGATATTATATGGGGATTTTCTGATAGATATGAGCTGCAGGTTGTTAATTTTAAGGGAGAATTGAAAAGAAGGATTGTTAAAGATTATAAGCCTGTGAAAATAAATGAAAAGGAAAAGGAAATAATAAGAGAAAGATATGGACGGTTAGCCACCTTGGGGATGAGATATAAATTAGATTTTCCTAAATATTTCCCCTCTTTTAACAGCATGACTGTTGATGAAGAAGGGAGGATTTTTGTGGGGACTTATGAAAAGACAGAAGACGATTGGGAATATCATGATGTTTTTGATGCTGAAGGAAAGTATATTGCTAAAGTCCTACTCAAAGCGACTCCTTATGTTTGGAAGAAAAACAAGATGTACTCGACGTATAGAGACGAAGAAGATTATATATTTGTGAAACGCTATAAAGTCACCTGGAAATATTAGCGAATTTAAAGTGGTTGGAAGCCAAATCCCCTTAAACCCTAGCTTCCCTGGGTTGGAAAAGAAGGCCGAGTGGGTGATAGCCTACTAGTATTTCACAAAGGCTTTCTTTTTTTCTAATCCTGTTTACCTCTCTTCCTAATGGTTTGTATTAGGTTGAGATAAATCGTCCAAATTTGAAGCATAAAACCCCTCTACAAGTGAGTTTTTTCGTAAATAAATTCAGGTCTCAGACTCTATGTGTGCGGGTGATAAAAGATACAGGACGAGGAGACCTGAATTTAAGCATTTTTCCCTTAAGATATGACTCATCACAACCTCCTATTTCACGATAAAACTAATTTTTTCCGTCCCTTCCTTTTTACTATTCTTATCTTTTATGCATATCTCAAGGATGTATTCTCCAGCCTCCAATTTTATTTCTTCAAATAAAAGGCCCAATGGGATGCTTACTATAGGAGCCGGGACATTCTTCACCTTAGGCTCAAATTTCACGACTTCCTCTTCGCCTTTCTTATAGATATAATTGACCTCAAATTTAAATTTTCCATCTTCACCAGGAGTCATGCCAAGGATGAAATAAAAAATATCCAGATTTTCTTTTAGGCTAAATTCATGATCGAAGTATGGTTCAATCTCTAAAGTGGCATAATGGAAAAGATTTTTATAGAGGTTGATCACCGAATCTGGTGAAGGCATCATCTTTAAGCTCTTAACGAAAAACAATGGGGTGAACCCCAGGTTTTTATTAAAATCCGAGGAAAATGGCAGATAAAACTCCTGAAAAATCAGGCCGATTTTGGTCAAATCCAAACTGGCAGCAACGGCACTAAGAAGATAATGGCCCGGAGGGAATATCGTTCCGAAAGAATAGATATTTTCTTCCTCTGGATTGTAGCCTTTTGATTCAACCTGATCAGCATAAGGAAGATAGATTTCCTTGTGTATGCCATTAACTTGACCGTCCTTTCCCAAAGAATAAATCCTGAAGAAAAAATCAACATTGCAGGATAAAATTTGCTCTTCTTCCTCAATTTCCTTCTTTTCCTCTTCCTTTCTCTTTTCTTTGCCTTTTTTCTTATCCTCTGCTAAAAACGGAGCTGCATAGTCAAGGGCTTGGTTTTTTATTTTCAAAAAGAAAACGGTGAAATAATCATTCTGATAAGGGAAATAAAGTGTTTTCATATAGGTAAGAGAAATATCCAGTCTTGCTTCGCGAGTAGGAAAATTCGCCTCCAATATCTTTGCCACTTCTTTGGGGATTTTGACCTGTTCCTTTTCTTGGGCTAGATGGCCGCTGTTGAATATAGGAAAGAAAAGTAAAATTAATATAAAGACCGTAAAAAATTTTTTAAATGAATTCATCATTTATTCCCCTTAAAAATTATTATAATTAGAATTTATTGATATGCTAATAGGCAGGACATAGAAAACCATATTACAGCATTACAGCCTAAACTCCATCACTTTCTTCATCTGCTCATTCCCGGTTCTATTTTTGACGATAGCTTGAAGGACGTTCTTTCCCAGATGAAGTCTGTCTAATTCTTCTGTCAAGATAAAGGGGATTTCAATTTTAAACTTCTTCCTTTTCCTCTCGTTGAGTTCGTCCTCTTTCATTGCAATCTCAAAGGCCTCTTCATATTCCCAGATGAGATTGTTTTCAGAATCTATTAACTCTAGTCGAACATCTAGGACCGTGTTTAGCTTATCATCTTCAGCCTTATACCAGATAACTCCATAGGGAATCTCTATGACGATAATGCCTTCTGCTCTATTCTCATCAATAATATTTTTATTTATTCTCCAGTTGAAATCAAAAAAGCTTTTTTCTTTCAAAAAACTCTCCTGGGCTCGAGCTTGTGCTCTGCTGAGTTCATGCATATACATCAGGTTCATATCACTAAGAGGCGTCAGGTTGTAAGTTACCAGCTTATAATGCCCTGTATATGTGTAATCAATAAAGACAACCGGGAAAGCTCCATAGTACCAGATTTCCCAGCAGCGGTTTGAGGGGTCACTTCCCATAGGATAAGTTATTCTATCCATGGGAGGGCCGAAAAGGATATAAATTCTTCCCCTGTCTGTTAGGAATCCTGGTTTTCCTTCGCTCATAAAAAGCTCATTTGCCCTTTCAATCCGGTCGAAATACTCCATTTTGAACTCGTTCTCCTCAGTATCAGGTTCAGGGTCGCGACGCTCCCAGAATTCTTCCTTAAATGCCTCCTTTTCCGGATTAGGAAGTTCGAGAAAAATTTTTCTCTCCTCCCTGGTGATAATATACCTGACCTTGGAGAGAAACTCAGCATCCACGGGATCCAGCCTCTTCTCCAATCTATAGAGCCGGCAGGCAGAGGAAAAGAAGATGAGAGAAGAGGAAGTAAGAAAAAAGAGAAATATAGCTATAAAAAGTCTTGGCATTTCTGGTCTCTTCTTTAAAATCAATGAACAAGTCATTTTTCCTCCTTCAACAGTTTGACACTCTTTTTAATATGAGGCTGATTCGCGTTGATTTCTAGGGATTTTTCCCAGGCAACCAGGGCTTCCTTTGCATTACCCATCTGAAAATAGCATACTCCTATGGAATTCAATAGGTTAATGTTCAATCCATAATGGGAAATGGTTTTGTCAAAAGTATCGATAGCCTTGTTTAGTTCTCCCGCATTCTGGTAAGCTTTGCCTAGGATAAAAAACACCTCATATTTGGGCGGTTTGGGCTGGTTTAAAAAAGGAAGCAAAACCGACTCAACTTTTTTGTACTCAGCCAGGACCATGTATATTTGGGCTAAATTCAGAGCAAAATCGAGTGATTCCGGGATTATCTGGAATGCTTTTTCTAGGCTTTCACGGGCTTCGGCTATTTTGCCGCTATTGAAGAGCTGAGTTCCTATTATATAGGAATAAACAGGGTCTTCACTTTCAGGTAAAACTTTAGAGTAAATCCATGGACGCGCTATGGCTTCAAGATAAGAGACATCAAATGCTTCACTCACAAAGAGTACTTCCCTGCCATCGACAAAAAGAGAAACCTTAATCCTGTAGTGGGCCGGAGTAAATTCGCGAAGAGAAAATTGTTCCAAAATATTGGGCAAGTCTGGGTATTCTGGTATTCTCTTTACAGTGGAACGAAATTCATCTTCGCCTTTAAAAAAAGTAAATCTTATCTCTCCTTTTTCCCTTAAAGCTTGATTTATGCCGTGAATCTGGAAAGTTGTGACCAAAGTGTCTTGCCGAACGAAGATGCTATTTGCCTGAAAATAAATTTGATTATTCCCTATTTGAAAAGGCCTGAGTCCGTCTTGCTGTCTCTCATCTTTCTTCATGTTATAGCCCAGGATGAGAGATGTCATCTGTAACACATCCTCATCTTGAGGAATGATGAGGTTTCGCTCTATGGAAGTGAATTCTTTTGATGCTTCATTTTTAACCAGAATAGAGAGCTTGTAATTTCCGGGAACCAGAGGAAACATATCGCGTAGACTCAGAGGCTGGCGACTCACACTCTTCAGTTTTTCTTCATCTAAATTTATAGAAAAATCTTTTCCAAACTGATATATAACCTTGCCCTCTAGATTCGAGACAGTTCCGATCACTTTCAAGGTGGTAAAGTATTTATTTTCATAAGACTCCACAGATAGCCTTTCTGGTTCGATGGCATAATGTACAAAATATATTCCAGAGCTGTCTTTAATCACTTTGACCGATGAATCATTCCCGATGTAATTGGCCGAATACTCTACCTCTACAATATCCTTATATTCGAGAAACTTTTGGGCATATCTGTCTTTTATCTGTCTAACAGGAACTGACTCCACTCTCTGGATCAATATATCTGAAGACAAGGATGGACGACCGGTAACAGAACCTCCCTCTCCAGGAACGAGAGAAAGAGAGACATCTGCCAAATCAGGCTCAAACTCTCTGAGCTGGTTGTAGGCCTCTAAATAATCCAAAGGGTCTCCATAATAGCTCGTTAACAAGGCCTGGGGTCCATCTTTAACAGGACTGTAAAGCCTGTATTCTCCTGTGAAACTTTCCTGATAAAAAACAAGATTAAAACCAGGGGGAGACTGAGATGTGTCTTGCCTTGATAAAACCAGACTTCACTTGGGTAGATCTGAGTTTTGCCTTCAAACCTTTGAATGTCATTTGGCTCGCCCAGGATGATGTACATGCGTCCACGGTCGGTTTTCCATCCTGGCTTTGGCGTTCCTCGGCCAAAAAAATGGTTGACATAATTTAATCGACGGTAATGCTCCTTCTTGGATTCGCCTTTAGGAGTGCCATGGAGTATATCACGTTGACTCCAGAATGCTTCTATGAATAAGTTTCTCTCTCTGTCTGTTTGAAGTTTCAAAAAAACTTCTTTTTCCTTGGGTGTAATAATATAAACGACCTCTTCATTTAGCTAATTTTTGTAAACGGGAGGGAGATCCTCAGTCTCTTTCTTTTTATCCCCATAAAGGGTAATCGCTGCTGCTAGTATCAGAATAAAAATGGGTAATTTCCTTTTCACTTGTAAAACTCCTTTACTGACTCAATTTAACAATTCTATTGGATAAGTTTAAGCTGAACAAAAATAAATTTCAAGACAAAAAAGGTGGTGGTGGGGACACGACAAAACTTATAGCTCTCATTCCAGAATTTCGGCCACAGTTTGGTTATAAATGAGATAGCTTGGTCCAATTCCAAGCTATCCCCCAACCCAAGCTAACAAGCTACAAAGCCACAAGATTACCCTAATCATTTCTGGCACCGTTCAATGAGGGCGTCTAATCTTTCTCTTTCAGCAGGAGCCATGAGATGGTAGTATCGTTTTTTATACTCACCGAGCAATTCAAACGCTTTGGTTTTATTGCCAGTATTTAAATAAGCTACGGCTAGATCAAAATGAGCCTGGCTGAAATCGGGATCTGCTTCCAGAGCTTTTTCCCAGCAGTAGACGGCTCCTCCCAGGTTTCCTTGTTGGCTGTAGGCGTGGCCTAATCCATAGTATGGAGCCGGATATTCAGGATCTAGTTCTATGGCTTTTTTGTAGTATTCGAAGCATCTAGAATAGATGAAGGAATCTCTTGATTGCAGGCCGTGGGAATAGCAGGCATTGGCAAGGTTGTTGTAGAGCTCAGGATACTTATTATCCAGGGAAAGACCCATTTCAAAGGCTTTGATTGCCTTATCAAAATTGCCTTTCTTGGCATAGGCGGTCCCGAGGTTATTCCATATCTCCGGATCACACTCAGTTTCTCTAATATTCATTTTTTCGAAAGAGCCGATGACTTTGTCATACTGTTGAGCAGAAATGAGCGCTTTCATGTATTCGATAAATATTTCGTAGCTTGAAGGAAGAGCATTGAACCCTTGCTCCAGGATCACAATAGCCTCTTCTGTATTTCCTATCTCTTGATAGATGGAAGCAAGATGTTTATACGCCAAATCTATATCTTTTCTTTCTTCTATGATTTCTTTTAAGAGCTTGATTCCCGCATCTTGTTTTCCCTTCTTATACAGTTTCCAGCCTTCACCAATTTTATTTATATAAGGAATGAGGACCTTCACATCATCTTTAACGCTAAAATCCTTTTTTTGCGAAACTCGAACGCTCGAGACATAGCCTAAGCTTGCTAGTTTTTCGCGAGTTTCCCGGTCGATCTGTTGAGCAGCGTCAATTTTCTCAGATGGTGTCAGGGCATGGATGATTTCCTTGAGCTGCGATGTAAGTCGAGTTACTTTATCTCTTTCGCCAAGGTTATTGAGCTCATCAAAATCATGGTTCAGGTCATAGAGCTCAGGAATAGGAGAATCGATAAATTTTTTCTTTTTGAGGATAAACCCCTTCAGGGGAGCCCATCCGCGGCTGTAGTAGGGATACAAAGATTCGAAGTAGATTGGCCTTTCTGGCAATTTTTTCCCCTTTAAAGCCGGGAGGAGAGA
>JAOUKO010000487.1 GCA_029882525.1 Candidatus Aminicenantota bacterium
TCTTCATGAATGTGTCTTTTCGGATAAGTTTCAGAAGGAGCATGACGTTCTGAACATCGATATTGCCAAGAGGCTTATTGATTATGGTCTGCATCCGCCGACCATGTCTTTCCCCTTGATCGTCCAGGGCGCTTTGATGACCGAGCCCACTGAGACAGAGAGCAAGAGAGACCTTGACCTTTTCATCGACGCCATGAAGCAGATCGCCAGAGAGTCCAAGGAGAATCCCGAGGTCGTCAAATCAGCACCGCACACATCTTATGTGCGGCGTCTGGATGAGACCGCTGCTGCCCGCCAGCAGATTTTGAGATGGGAAGAAGAGGGAAAGGCTGAAAAATAAGAGAATAAAGCATTTTATGAAATGAGCATTCAAAACCTTATCATGGATCTCCAGAAGTTCTGGGCTAACCAGGGATGTTATCTGGCCCAGCCCTATGACCTTGAGGTTGGTGCCGGGACCATGACTCCGGATACATTCTTCAGGGTTCTGGATAAGAGGCCATGGAAGGTGGCCTATGTTCAGCCATCCAGGAGGCCGACTGACGGACGCTACGGAGAGAATCCGCATAGAGTCCAGAAGCACTTCCAGTACCAGGTCATCATCAAGCCTTCTCCCCCCGATATTCAGCAGATATACATGAACAGTCTGGTCGCTCTGGGAATAGATATTCAAGAGCATGACCTTCGCTTCGATGAGGATGACTGGGAATCTCCCTCTATCGGCGCCTGGGGTGTGGGATGGCAGGTGTTGCTCGATGGGTTGGAGATCACCCAGTTCACTTATTTTCAGCAGGCTGGCGGGATTGACCTTTTCCCTGTTCCCGTGGAGATCACTTACGGGTTGGAAAGGCTGGAGATGTTCCTCGAGGAAAAGGATAATATCTATGATTTGAACTGGTCCGATGATGTCAGCTATCAGGATTTGAGGTTCTTGGAGGAAAAGGAGTTTTCAGAGTACAACTTCAGCAGGGCGGACATCACGAGTTTGAAGGAAGCGTTCCGCTTGAACGAGAGGGAGGCCCAACAGCTCATTGACAGAGATCTGCTGCTTCCTGCCTATGATATGTGTTTGAAATGTTCTCATTTTTTCAACCTTCTGGATTCCAGAGGGGCGATAAGTGTGACCGAAAGAGTCAAGATGATCGCTCAGATCAGAACTCTTGTCAGCCAGATCGCCCAGAAATATACAGCCAGGGAGGAGTCTGCCTGATGGAGTTTCTGCTGGAGATTTACACCGAAGAAATGCCGCCTTCTCATGTCAAGACTGCTCTCTCTCAACTCCGAGAAAAGGTCAAAGGAGAGCTCTCTGATCAGAATGTGGACATAAGCAGGATTGAGACCTACGGAACTTGCCGGCGTCTTGTTATCTCCGGTGATTTTGCGGCTCAACAGAAGGATGTGGAAGAGGAAATCACCGGCCCGCCAAAAGCCGTCGCTTATCAAGCGGACGGATCGCCTGCGCCAGCTGCCAAAGGATTTGCCAAATCTCAAGGGATCAAGGTCAGTGAGCTTGAGGTCATAAAGACTGAGAAAGGCGAATATCTCGGTCTGAAAAAAATCAAGAAAGGCAGACCTGCTCGAGATATCCTGTCCGAGATCTTTCCTTCACTAATTTCTTCCCTTTCCTTTCCGAAGATGATGAGGTGGGGAAGCAGCCCTTTTAAGTTTTCCCGCCCGATAAAAAATATTCTCTGTGTTTTCGATGAAAAAACTCTTGCTTTCTCTGTCGGAGGAGTGACTGCCGACACCTTCACTTTTGGCCATAAGGTCCACTGCCCCAGGAAAA
>JAOUKO010000143.1 GCA_029882525.1 Candidatus Aminicenantota bacterium
CAGCGCTCCGGATATTTCTTCGTGTCATAGTTCACATTCCGGTCCGGTGTGGCAAAGTACGGCCACCAGTAGAACTCACTGTGCCAGTCGGGCTTGGAAAAGTAGGCGCCGATGCCGAACTCACGCTCCCGGAATGCCTCGAAGATTTCCCTGGTGACGTCGGCTCTGGGATGGGTGTGGAAGGGGCAGCCGGGGTCGGTGATCCTGTAATCCGTCTGCTGGGTGTCGAACAGGCAGAAGCCATCATGATGCTTGGTGCTGAAGACCACGTATTTCATGCCTGCATATTCGGCCGCCTTGGCCCATTTCTCCGGGTTGAACTTCACCGGGTTGAACGTCAGCTTCAGAGCTTCGTATTTTTTCTTGTACTCGATGTAATCATCCATGCTCCGGCGGCACCAGGGCTCATCTTCAGAGCAGATGGACCAGGATTCCACAACGCCCCACTGACTGTACGGCCCCCAGTGCATCATCAAGCCGAACTTGACATCCTGAAACCACTCCAGATGCTTGACAACCTGCGGATCGGTCTCTTTTTCTGTTTTTTCTGTGGGAAGCTTCACAGCTAAGCATACAAAAGAAATCCAGGACATGAGCAAAATAATCATTATCGAAACTTTTGCGTTTCTGACCATGAGCATCTCCCGCCTAAAATAATTTGGGACTGTCCCCAATTCTTCGCTTCAGGTTTTAATCTAAAATTTCTGCCTTGATGAAATTGGTCGTACCCGGCACGCCTACCGGGACGCCCGCAGTGATGACGACTTTTTGTCCTCGCTTGACAAGCCCGGACTCCAGCGCAAGTTTGAACGCTTGATCAATGACTTCATCCGTGTTCTTTATGTCCTCTCCCAGAACAGGCACCACACCCCAGATAAGAGAGAGGCGTCTGTAAGTCTCGACAAGAGGTGTCGGTGCCAGGATCGGACGCTGCGGTCTGTACTTGGCGACGAGCCGGGCAGTGCTTCCTGAATGAGTAAAGGTGATGATGGAAGCGGCATCGATGCACTCTGCCAGGTTGCAGGCTGCATAGCTGACAGCTTCAGGCACAGACCTCCTGCTTCCCGGTTCCTGCCAGAGCGTCCACACATCCGATGGAATATTCAACTCGGCATCTTCTGCAATCTTGACCATCATGGACACAGCCTCAACCGGATATTTTCCAACCGCTGTCTCCTCAGAAAGCATGACAGCATCAGTCCCGTCTAATATGGCATTGGCCACATCCGCAACCTCAGCTCTTGTGGGCCGCGGATTCTCGACCATGGAACGAAGCATCTGAGTGGCGGTGATAACGGGCTTGCCAGCCTGATTGGTCTTGCGGATGAGCACTTTCTGGACATGCGGCACCTTCTCCAGAGGAGTCTCCACTCCCAGGTCGCCCCTGGCAATCATCACTCCGTCCACCTCCGAGATGATTTCATCGATATTGGCCAGTGCTTCGTGCTTTTCAATCTTGGCGATTATTGGGATGGAACACTTCTTCCTTTTCATGAAGCGCCGGGCCATCCTCACATCTTCGGCGCTTCTGACAAACGAGAGAGCGACGTAATCGACATCATTCTCGATGCCGAAAGCCAAATCACTTTTATCCTTATTAGTCAGGCTCGGCATCTTGATGGAGCCTGTCGGGAGATTGACTCCTTTAAACGAACTGAGAGGACCTCCGACAACAACCTCACACATGATGTCCTTCTGGCCCGTCTCTTCGACTCTCAGCTCCAATGCACCATCGCTCAGCAGCAATGAATCTCCTGGCCGGACATCCTGGGGAAGCCTCCCGTAATTGACGGAGACTTCTTTTTCGCCACCTTGAACCCGCCGTGTGGTCAGAATGAATCGAGCGCCGGGCTTCAGGGTTATTTCACCGGATTTGATTTGACCGACTCTGATCCTCGGACCTTCCAGATCCTGCAGAACAGCCACAGGTTGATTCAGCTTTGCCGCAATCCGCCGAACAGCGGCGATAACCTTTTGATGTTCAGATTGGGTGCTATGGGAAAAATTCAAGCGGGCTACATTCATACCCGTCCGGATAAGCTTTTCCAGCATGTTCGGAGATTGAGAGGCTGGTCCGATCGTACAGACAATTTTCGTTTTCGGCATGTGAATCCTCCTTCAGCCCACCATCACCAGCCGCAAATCCATGACATTGGTGTAGGTCGGCCCGGTGATGAGCAGGTCGCCCAGCGGCTTGAAAAAGTGATAAGAGTCGTTTTCCCGGAGGAACTGCTCAGCATCCAGCCCTAATTCTCTGGACCTGTTCATCGTCTGATTATCAGCAATCGCTCCAGCCGCATCGGTGGGACCATCTGTCCCATCCGTGCCGCCGCTCAATATAACCATATCTTCCAGGCCGTCTATCTCGATGGCCGCAGCCAGGACAAACTCCTGGTTTCTGCCGCCGAGCCCTTTACCTCTAATGGTGACAGTGGTCTCGCCACCGGAAATAACGCAGGCCGGTCTTGAAACCGGGCTGCCGGTCTTGAGGATCTCTCTGGCTACAGCCGTATGGACCCTGGCCACCTCCCTGGTCTCCCCTTCGATGGAGGAGGAGAGGATCAGGCTGTTGTAGCCAAGCTCTTCAGCCTTTATCTTGGCAGCCTTCACTGCCTGGATGTTGCTTCCGATGATCAAATTCTGGGTACGTTCAAAGGCAGGATTGCCTGCCTTGGGCGTTTCTTCAATCTCCCCGCGAGCGCCTTTTTCCAAAATCCCGGCAACTGAAGCGGGGATTTTATCCATTAAGCCATATTTCTTCACGATTCTCAGACACTCGGCGAATGTGCTGTGGTCAGGAACAGTGGGACCGGAGGCGATGGTGTCCAGATCATCTCCGATGACGTCGGAGAGGATCAGCGAGATCAAGGTGGAGGGAAAGGCTAATCTCGCCAGCCGCCCGCCTTTTAGCTGAGATATATGCTTCCGCACCGCATTGATCTCATGGATGGTCGCACTGACCTCCAAGAGTCTTTGGGTGACCTGCTGCTTATCATCCAGGGTCAGGCCTTCAGCCGGATAGGGAAGAAGCGCTGAGCCTCCTCCGGAGATTAAAAAAATTACCAGGTCTTTCTCTCCTGTCTTTTTCAGGAGATCGGCAATCTGTTGTGCACCCTGGAATCCCGCTTCATCAGGCACCGGATGGCCGGCTTCATTCACCTGAATTTTCTGTAAGGGGAGGGCATGGCCGTATTTGACATTCACGACTCCGCTCTTCAGCCTCTCGCCGAGAACATCCTCAACCCCCTGGCCCATGGCCGCGGATGCCTTGCCTGCGCCGATAACAAAGATATTTTCATAATCCGGCAGGTTGTAAGTCCTGTCATTGACAGTGAGCCTATCCTCCTTGAGCGTAACGTGCTTCCTGATAGCCTGTGCAGGCTCGACTGCCTTCACGCCCGCCAGAAAAATGGCTTCTGCGTCCTTTCTTAACCGAGACACGTTCATTGTTTTCTTCAAGTCAAATCCTGAGCCAGGAGGAAAATTCTATTTTTTTTCAGGCTGCGGACTTCCCCGTGTATCCTGTCATTTTCCCAGGTTTTCCGCCTTAAGACTTATAGCACAGGAAGAATCGTTTATCAATCGCATCCACTCTGTGAACCTATCATATGTCAGTTTGAGTCAGAGCGAAATCATTGTTTTATCTTTAAGTCTCCGCAGTTGTTATCCCAAAAATATTTTATAGTAAAATGCTGCAAAGCCATCCGAAAACATCAATCAATTTAAAATGAGAGGAATCAAAATTCCCTAAAGCCTCGGATTCCCTGGATTGAAAAAAGACAGCAGAGCAAGTTAGAATTTTTATAAGGGGTTGAAAATGAAAAGTAAAAGCACGATTTTTTCAGTCATTCTATTTCTTTCAGCCCTTAAAAGGAGTTAGGTCTAGAGATCATTCAAACCAACTCCCGGCAGGCTAAGGGGGGGATAGAACGAGCTTTTAGGACGCCACAAGATGGTCTGGTCAAAGAGCTGCGGCTCAGTGGACTATGCGCCAGGGCAAGCTGACGAGTTAAAGATGAAGTGTCCGTGGGAGATACACATGTACTGTTAAGTAGACAGATGCAAAGAGAGAATCATCTGGAGACATGAGAAAGATTTTGGCACATTATTTGCATATTTTATTGTGGAAATTCAGATAATTGACAAAATAAATCAACTCCATAAAACATAAAGGAGGAAAAAGACCCCTCCCTGAGTCTGATATTTTCTTAGGTTCAAAAAGGGGAAAAAGATGAGGAAGCATATGATTTCACTTTTTGGGATAGTTTTGTGTCTCTTCTCCGTCTTCCCATCTGTGACCTGATTTCAGACTTTAATCCCAAATAAAAATTACTTACGAGGAGTCAGACATGAAAAAAACCGGAAAGCAAAAGGGGGAAAATCTCTCATCCAAAACAATTCTGGGTCAGCTTAAATTGATGAACAGGGCAGCCAAGATAATCAAATCAATAAAACGATCCAGGAATAGAGTCGGCATCCAATACGCAGATTCCCATACCCATGGATCTCTTAAAGAAATTTTTGAATCATTATACAGATATTTCACAAAAAACGGCGCCAGTATGAAAGACTTTATCGGAAATGTGGAAAGAGAGATCCTGATTCGGGCCCTGATTCAATTCAACGGCAGCCAGAAACAGGCGTCAAAATTTCTTGGGTTGAAACAAAGCACCATGTCCACGAAGTGCAAGAAGTACGGGATAATCTTCAGGATAGAACCAAGATTATTCGCTGAAAATCTCAGACACAGCAATGATTACCCTATGAACATTCCTGATTAAAAAGCCAAGAGAAGCATAAAACCAGTACTTCGTGATTCGTCCTGAAAAGAGCTTAAATAGGAAAAATATCATTCCCCCATTAAATTTTCTCATTGAGATAAGCCTGCAATCGAGGCTATTCAGCAGGAATTCTGCAAGGAGAGGAGAAAAACCGTAGCTTCTGCATTTCTTTCGCCAACTTTTTTCAAAGACATTTCTTTTTTCTGCATGACGGATTTTATTTCATTTCTTCAACTTTTCTTACTACTGAAATTTAAAAGAATCACATGAAAAGGCTGACTCATTCCAGGCCAATTCGATAGAGCGCGGTTGATAAATCTTCTTTCTTATATCCCAAACTCAGAAAAATGTATCTTTCTAAAATACCTTATAGCAAAATAAGCATGGAGTTTTTTATTTTTTGCCAGGATATTTTTTGACGCGGTATCATATCCTGTTTTAAAATTTTACAGACTTCATGAATGGAACAAGAAAGGAGGCTGAGATGATGAAAAAATTGAAACATGAAATTTCTTGCTCAGTCCTTATCCTCTTCTTCTTGGCATCTCTAGTTGTCAGTTCTATTTTTAGCCAAGAAAAGCAACATTTTGCTCCAGAGGATTTGTTGAATCTTAGAAGACTCTCTGATCCCCAAATTTCACCTTCAGGGAATTGGACAGCTTTTGTCGTGACGAAGTTTGGAGAAGATAAAAAAACGAATTCTGAAATCTGGCTTATTTCCAAGGACGGGAAAGTGTTAGAGCAGATGACAGACAATCCAGGCCCTGATCTTTCTCCCCGCTGGTCTCCGGATGAGAGAATCCTGGCATTTCTTTCCCGGCGAAACGGTGAACGAAGTCCTCAGATTTATTTCTATTCTTTACCTGATAAAAAAACAGAGAAAGTCACAGCGGAAAAAGGAACCATCAGAGATTTGAAGTGGTCCCCTGATAAGAACAGAATAGCCTTTCTCATGACTGACTCCTTTACCGAAGAGGAAGCCAAGCGGCGAGAGGAGGGGGATGATGCATTTGTCGTTGACCAGGACGAGAAGCACACCCGTCTCTGGACTTTGGATGTCGAGAGGCGAACCACCCGTCTTCTCCTTAATCAGGATTTGACGGTTTGGAATTTCAACTGGTCTCCAGATGGGAAGAAGATTGTTGTCCTCGCCTCTTCTACTCCGAATGCAGAAGGCCAAGAGTACCAGAGCCGTTTAAGCCTGATCGATGGGGCAAGCGGGGAAGAAACCATTCTCTGCCAGAAGACCAATGCCCAGGCCTCGCCATCTTTTTCTCCAGATGGAAAATGGATCGTCTACATGGGGCCCGTGGGGCAGTTTAAAGAGCGTGGAATCATCATGGTTATCTCAGCTCAAGGAGGCAAGCCCCATGAGCTCCTCCGAAATTACGAAGGCAATATCTGGGATGTCACCTGGCACCCGAAGAAGAACACGCTTCTTGCCGGTCTGGCCAAGGGTCCTGTCCACCACCTCATTTCTCTTGACCTTAAAGAGAAGATTCATTTTCATTTTCAGATGGAGCATTCAATCATTCCCTACTGGGGAAATTTCTGGTCAGTCAGTGCTGATGGGACACATGTAGCTTTTCTCAATGAACAGCCTGAAAGCCCGGCGGAGATCTGGATTTCCGATGTAGACGGAAAGGAGAGAAAACAGTTGACCCGGTTCAACGATTATTTAAGAGATGTGAACTTGGGTCAGGTTGAAGCCGTCGATTGGAACAACCCCAAAGACGGGAGCCGCGTCCAGGGAATAGTGGTCAAACCCGTCAATTTTTCCTCCGATAAGCGGTTTCCTCTCGTTGTCTGGCTTCATGGCGGGCCCGCCTACAACTGGAGCATCGGTGTCCATATGACGAATTGGGCTCAATTATTTGCTTCTCAAGGCTACATGGTTTTCCTTCCCAATTTTAAGGGGAGCTCAGGGTACGGCATGAAATGGATGATGGCCAACGTGGAGAACTGGGGAGAAGGACCCATGAGCGATGTGATGAGCGGTGTGGATCATCTCATAGATAAAGGCTGGGTGGATGAGGACAGGCTGCTCATAGGGGGTGCAAGCTACGGAGGATATTTGACATCTTGGATCATTACCCAGACAAACAGATTCAAGGCAGCCTATGTTTCTGCGGGAGTTTGCGATTTGGTGACAGAATATGCGCTTACTGACGAGCCCTCTTTTCTCCTGGGCTATTTCAACAGCTCCCCTTACGAAAATCCTCAGGTCTACCGGAAAAACTCACCTCTTACTTACGCCTCCCAGGTGAAAACCCCGGTTCTTATTGTCCACGGAGAGAGAGATTTGCGGGTGCCTGTCTCCCAGGCCTAC
>JAOUKO010000488.1 GCA_029882525.1 Candidatus Aminicenantota bacterium
CCTCTGCCTCCTCTTCAGCTTCTTCATCGCTGGGCTCCGGAAGTTCTTCCTCTTCTGCCAATTCTTCTTCCTCTGCAGTATTCTTCTCCAGCTCTGCAGGCGCTTCTTTCTTTTTTTTAGAACCCCGCTTAGCTCTCGTCCGTTTTTTTATTTTTTTTGCAGGTTCAGGCTCGATATCCTCATCTATGAGCCTTTCTCCCGGGATCTCTTCCTCTATGGACTCATCCTCGGGAAAAAGAAGTTGGGTCCCGCAGTTTGAACAGTATTCGGAAGCCTCATCGATGATCGATTTGCAGTAAGGACACCTTCTGATAGCCATTGTCCTATTTATAAAACGAAACCCGATTATTGTCAATCAACGCTCATTTTGCCAGAAAAAGAGAACGCCACCGCATTTTCAATATGAATAATCATTCTTATCTCTGGTCGGGCAGAAACCTTTTTACCCAGGTATAAAATCTCTCAACCTGAATGATAATCTTTAACGCATCATTCTCTCGAAATTCCCTGTCTTCATATTCCACAAGATTCTTCAATGAAAGAATAGACAGAACCTGGTTTACTTTACTCTCAATATTTTCAACGTCCATTCTTCTCAACAATATGACGACATCTTCATGTCTTGAACTCAATGACCTCTCCCCAAAATAAAAAGCGGTGAGCGCATCACATGCTGAAATGGCGCAATGAATTCCATTCAGTCCTGCTCCAATCCATAAGTTTTGTCCTTGAGCGTATTTCATAAGGCAGAAAAATTCATCAGCCTTGTCTAAATAAATCTTGTAACGTGACTTCTCAATTTTTCTCGCCCTGGTCATAATTCGACTTTTCTTTATCGAGAATAACCTCTCCTTCTGTGTCTATGTGCATGAGAATTTTTCTTTCTTTCTTCAACTTCCATTCTCTTTGAGAATATATCAGCGCAGATATGACGTTCCCGTAAAAAGGAATCAGGTTAAAATTCAGAGTGTTGATCGCCTCGACAATGGCTTCTTTGTCTTTCTCATTCTTGACTAAGATAAAAAGATCTATATCGCTGTTATGCTTTTCAGTTCCTTTTGTAACAGAGCCATACAGGATGACTCTGATAACATTTTTCTCTTTATCGAGCGCTTTATATATTCTTGACTTCAAGTCCTGATAAATTTTCTCATCCAGATCAATAAAATCGGATACTTTCTTCGATAGAACACTTTCTTGATTTAGAGACCATTCATATGTGTTGCCAATTTTTAATCTGTGTGCCAGCCCATTTTTCCAAAATAAATCCAGGATTTCGGAGGCTCTGGATGGAGAAACTCCAGATAATCGAGCGATCTCTCTTCCGCTGTATTTCTTTCCTGGAAAACGGAGCAACACTTTGAGGATTGTGATTTTAGCCCGGCTCGAAAGCAGCTCTTCCGCCAGGTCATGAAATCTCATTTTTCTCCTTTATAATTTGTTCGATTAATAAGACAATTGTCCGATTTTCCGAACATTATTATAAACCAGCTCAGATGAGGTTGTAAAGAAGCGTGTTGAATGAATTCAATTCTATCTCTTTTTAATTTTTCTGGTGATTCTGATCATCAGTTTTGTTTTTGAATAATGTTTGGTCTGTCCGAACTCTATCAAAGAGTCAAACGCCTCTCGTACTCACAGACCAACGGGGCAGACTGGAGATAGCGGCCAGCGTCAACAGAAAAATTGACATTGGAGGGTAAATTGAATAAAAATAGGTTGGCTGGGCGATTAACTCAGTGGAAGAGTGCTACCTTCACACGGTAGAAG
>JAOUKO010000144.1 GCA_029882525.1 Candidatus Aminicenantota bacterium
ATTGTGTACATAATATCTTACCACATTATATGGGGAAATTCAGCTTGATTCGGGTATCTATTTGACTCATTATTAACTATGATAAATAATCTCTATTGTGACACAGCCTGAATGACATATAATCCCGTCACTTTGGGGCAAACTCTATTTTTTGGAGAGGATTTTGCGGATTTTGATAAGGTCCTTGGTTACCTTGTAAGCGACGTGCCCCGGCCGCAGCCTGGAATCGAGGTCGCAGGTCCACTCCACGGGAAATTCCTCAACCCGATAGCCCCGCTCCAGAGCGCGAAGCAGCACTTCCAGCTCGAAGAGGAATCCTCTGGTGATGCAGGCTGCGAACAGCTCTCGTGCCACCTTGCCTTTGTAGACCTTGAAGCCGCATTGGGTATCCGTGAACCGGCGGGGGAGACCGACTGCAGCTCTGGCCGCCAGCCGAAACAGCCAGGAAAGAACCCTTCTTTTAAGGCTTCGGTTCCGCCGTATCACCGTCTCTTTCAGCCGCCGTGATGCCATGGCCATATCCAGCTCTCCGGCACGGATCCTCTCGATCGGGCGCAGTGCGTTCTCGTAGGGAATGCAGGTCCCGCTGTCAGCAAAAATCACCATCTCACCCCGCGATTTTTCAATCCCGGCCTTGACGGCAGCGCCTTTGCCCGTATTCCTTTCCAGCCGTATGATTTCCAGCTCAACCGATGAAGGAAAAGAGGCTTTCTGGGCCTCCTCTGCGGTCCCGTCCGTGCTTCCGTCATCGACCACGATGACCTCACCCAAAAAATCCTGCTTTTTGAGGAAGATAGCGGCTGCTTCCACATCGAAGCAGATCTTGCCGGATTCATTCAAGGCAGGGATGACAATCGAGATATCCATTATTTCAGAGTCCGTTCTTTGATAAATTTATCCCAGAGGTCCTTCCTGATGTGCAGAGCCAGCAAGACCTCAGGACGCAAACCATAGTATTCCGACTGGTAGCTGTCTCGGATCTGAAGCTGAAGCCTGTCGACCTTGTCCGTGGAGGAGATGATGAGCGGGACATCGCTGAGAGGGCCGGCTTCCTCGACCTCCTGCCAGTATCCCACCTTCCCGAAACTCCTCAGGTACCAAGGCAGAGGCCAGGCTTCATCCGGATGAGTGATGACTTTGATCAGCATCTGTTTGTGTTCAGGATGGAACCGGGCGATCTCCTCAACACGTTGGACAAGGTTGTTGAAATCCGGGCTGGTCTGGGCATAGACA
Source organism: Candidatus Aminicenantota bacterium (assembly GCA_029882525.1). Lineage (GTDB taxonomy): Bacteria > Acidobacteriota > Aminicenantia > Aminicenantales > Aminicenantaceae > SOIA01. The sequence goes on from JAOUKO010000144.1 coordinate 1,234, forward strand.
TAGGGGTTGCGCGGGTCAGCGCTGTAGATGAAGTTTGCCCTGTAACTCTGGAGGCCCAGATGACAGAGGCCTACTCCCAGTATCAGGATAACCAGGCTCTGGACAATGACCTTCCGGCTGAGATTCAGGAGAAAAACAACGCCCTGTCCGGCCAGGAGTATGATGCCGATATAAAAGGGAAGAATGTTCCAGGGCGTTTTGTAGGGAATAAGAGAGTAGATGGCTGTTGCCAGGATGGTGAAGAAGAAGGTGAAGCGAAGAAACAGGCGTTCGGACATCTGCTGCGAGCGGTTTAAGAAGACAGCCGCGCACCCCACCAGGGCTAAAATCAGCACCAATGCTTCACTCCAGACAGGACCGTTCCCGTAGCGAGAATAGGCCAGCATCTTCAGATAATAGGGAAAAGGATGGCTATGGAATCCCGCGCCTGCAGCCCGGCCAAAATATGTCTTGAAGGCCAGCACGGAATCCAGGATTCCCCTTGGATTCTGGAAGAACGAGGAAAAAAAGAGAATGGAGACCGCCAACGCTGTCCCCCCGAAGACCAGCAGATGAACGAGGGTTGCTCTTCTGGAATTCTTCTCTTTCGATTCGGGATTCTCTCTTGATTTTATACTTCCTCCCAGAACACGAACGAGGACCAGGGAACCCGTTGCTGCAGCGAAGAGGATGATACAGGTCTCCTTGGTGGCGAACATCATCCCTGAAAAGAACCCGGCAGCAGCCGCCCATCCCCATCTGCGCTCCTGGAGGTAGCGCCAGCCAGAGGCGATAGCTCCCACCAGGAAGAAAACCAGCAGGGTTTCCTGGATGTAAAACCTGTTGTAGTAGACCATAACCGGCGAGACAGCTGCCAGGATTCCTGAGAAAAACAAGGCTGGAGGAGAGTATCCGTCCTTGAGGAGCAACAGCATAAGGATTATCGCCGCGCCGAAGACCGCAGGGACCAGGCGCAGGGTCACTTCGCTCAGAGAAGCGAACGATGTGCCGGACCCGATCCAGGCAAAGGGGAGAGTGAGATAATAAAGGCTTGGCCCGTGATGTTGGGTTGGGTCATAGCGGTATTTGCCCTCTTCGAGAAGCGAGCCGAACTTGACAGCCTGGTTGGCCTCGTCGTGGTGCATCGGACGAAGCTCCAGCCCGGATACCCGGAACAGCAAAGCGGCGAGCACGACGAGAAAGAAGAGACCGTAGAAAGCTGGCGTCCGGTTCATTTGCTGAGCGTGCCGTAGACCTCCACTTCGACGTAATGATTCATCTCATTCGAGGTGTTCCCTCTGCTGTAGAGGCGGATATAGCGGCCATTCACTCCCCGGGGGTCGATCAGACGGCCCTCGTTGGTCTCGATATATTCCTTGTCTTTTCCGATACCCAGTCCGGCGGAGTTGTCATGGTCGTTGTTGTAGATTGTTTGGACATCGGTGATGAAGTCAGAGTCGTCTGAGACCTGGACGATCACATCGCGGTAGACCCGTGCTTGACTGTGGTAATGCCAGATGAGAACAGCATTCAGAGAGCAGGATCTACCGAGGTCGATCTGCACCCATTGAACACTCGGACCCAATTCCACATAGTATCCTTCTTCGCCTGATTTCTCGCCGTCTGTTACGAATCCCAGGTCTCCGATGACCGGCTCGGTATCGCTGGATGTGACCGGCTTATCGAGAGAGAGGAGTTCCGTACCCTTGGGCACATAGAATGGAGGACGGCTTTTCCCGGTTATCCTCTCCAGGTTGGGACTGCGGATGTTCCTCGGTGTCCCGACGAACATGGGCTTGGGCAGTTTCAGCTTCAGTTCCACCTTCTCCTGACCTGTATCCTGAAAGCCAAATCCCGGGCTCAAAAAGAACAGGAAGAAGAGGAGAATGGTGAAGACGAGTGAATCGCTCTTTTTTATCATGAGTTACTCCTTCTTTTTATCTTTATGAGCTTCCTTGTCTATTTCGAAGCAGCCTTCGGGTTGAAGACCTGACATGTCTTAGTATCGGCAACGACCAGTGCCCACACCTCAGGATGCCTGTCACAAAAGTCTTTGACTTCCTCTGTATTCATGACCATGAATGCGGTGGAGAGAGCATCGGCAGCAGCGGCCGAAGGATGAGAGACCCAGGCGGCCAGATGGCCCTGAGCCGGTCTTCCTGTTCGAGGATCAAATACATGTCCTCCCTTGACCTCGGTGCCTGAACCGCTCAAAGCCCGGTCCTTGAGATGGAATTGCCGGGGAGCCTGCGGGCAGCGCCAATCACCGCCTATGCCGACTGCCCAGCCTTGTTCCTCAGGGTCAGTTTCCGGAGGAGCGCCGATCGCCAGAGCCGTGCTCGTTCCGCCGTGAATCAAGGCCCTGTCGATTTCCCAGTCAGCAAGGATCTCCTGGCTTCTGTCCAGGGCATATCCTTTACCTATCCCCCCCAGGTCCAGGTCAAGCAGCCCTGTTTTTGCTGTTGCTTTCATGGGCCGGACTCTGACCTGGAATCCTCCGGATATGGGGGATAATTCCATCTGTTCCATGATATCCACAGGCGATTTGTTGCGCCTTGATGACTCCTTTTCTTTGTATTTTAACAGAGAGCCGACATTAATATCAAAAGCCCCTTTCGTTTCAGCCTGGACCCAGAAGGCTGTCTGCAGGCACTGGTAGGTCTCGAATCCGATCCTGAGGGATTCGCCGAGCCGCAGAAGGTTGATCTGTCCGATTTCACTGGAAGGGTTGAACCGGCTGAAAAGATTCTCGATCCGGTCGACCTCAGCGAAGACAGCTTGAGAAGCCTGACGCGCGTAGGACTGCTCGCAGCCACCCACCAGGAGCTCGAAGAAGGTTCCCATGGCCTGATGGGCGAACCGGCAGATGCCTTTCCCCTTTTTCATCAGCTATCATCGACCCGGGAGAAGGAGATGAAGGAGATGGCTGAAAGGAGAGAAGCTAGCGCTCCGTACCTGTGAATGGCAAATATGTCCAGTTGCGTCCGTAGAGAAAAAATGGGCAGCATAAGACAAAGAGCTGTGGCTATCAACAGACAGCCGGAGGCCATGAACACCCAGAACAAAAGAATCGAAAGCCGCTTCCGGGAGCTGGCACTGGGTTGAGTGTCGAACCTGTAAAAACGCGCCCGGAAAACAACGGCCAGACTCAGACAGACAGCAAAAAGTCCTCCCAGGAGCATGTGGAGCAGGAGGAAAACTCCCTGCAGCCGTATTCCCGCCAGAGAAAACACAAAGCCACTGGCAGCCAGATATCCATAAGTCAGCGCTAAACAGATGAAGACCCAGCGTTCACCTGCCTTATAGCGCTTGATAATCCATTTTTGATAGGACTGCTTCAAGCGCTTGACAGAAAAAAGGACCCTGCGCAACGCCCAGGAAAAATACCCGGACGACGGAGCGCCGGATGCTCCCGGGGCCCTACTCTTTGTCTCCAGGAAGCGATGGATGGAGAGCGTCAGGAGAAGAGTCAGAATAGAGACGATGAAGATGATGCTGTACATCGGGCGCTATCTCCTTTTCTCGATAATCCCTGAGAGCTTCCCCAGAGCCAGAAGAATGATTATTAAAATCAACGACCCCACCACGGCTGCTGCTGCAAACAGGATCACTTTAAAGGCCGGGCGGCCTGTGAACGACAGGCCAAAAAGCTTTTGATAAGGCTTGCTCAAACCCATGAACGCGTGAGCCGAGCTCTGAGCCACACTCTGGGTCTTGAGGGGGCCGACGCCGTCGACTCCGGCAAAAAAGAAGGCTGAGCCAGCCGAGTGGCAATCCTTGCACCCGTTCGCGCCCAGAGACTGCTGGGCTGGACGGACCTGATGTCCCAGGGGCCAGACAACCGGTTCAGCGGCAGGGTGGGGAGCAGAGAAGAGGCTACCCTCAGCATCCAGCCGGAACATCCTCCCGCCTGAAATATAGAAATAATCCTGATTTGGAGATTGGCCGCTGGAGCTTTTTATCTGGGATAAGACTTTGAGGACCTCCTTGACCTGCTCCTCGGTCAGGCTTTGCTCGTATCCGACGAGCGCGGTCATGGTCCTGACCTGAAAATCGGTGACCATAGGAATGATTCTCCCGTCTTGGACCCAGACAAATCCCGCTTTCTCAGCGGGTTCTTCCGGGTTTTCAACCTTCTCCAGGTAGCCTTCTGTGATTTGATACAGAGCCTTCCTGTAGATCAAGGCTGGCCTGCCCGGGGGATTCTCGACCATAGCCAGGGATTCAAGCAGCATCTGGATACGGCTTTCGATATCCGGGTCCGGAGTTTCGGCATCGGGGTCGAACTCCGGAATGATAGGACTGACCTTTCCCTCCTGCTTGACTGCCCAGATGGCTTTGCCGCTGGGGGCTTCATCCCCAACGGAAGAGACATCCAGCCTGCCGTCGACATTCGGCTCATAGACCTTTCCCGATAAGACTAGCACAGGGATACCCTCGATCTCCGAATAGAGGGAGATCGTGGTCAGGATCCGGGCCACGTCTTCCTCGACAGTCAGGATATATCCGGCAGCTTGCTGGATGAGGGATGGCTCGAGAGGCAGGATTTTTTCCCCTTCCATTCGTCCCCAGAAAGCAGGCCACATCAGCCGATGGGGAGAGATCTTCCCGGACCGCTCCCGGACAAAGACAGGCTCGACGATTGAAGGCCAGGCAGTGGACCACTGGGCGACGCCGTAGATCCCCAGGCGGTTGGCGCGGGAGGTACGGACCTGCGTCATCTCCCTGGCAGGAACCGGACCTGAGTGGCAAACAGTGCAGGAAAGCCTCTCGAAATGAACCGCTGGGATCCCTGCGTGTTTGGGGTAGGGAGCCCCCAGCCGGCCAGACCCGTTTCTCCCTTTCTTCTTCAAGTCTCTTCCCAGATGGCATCCCTGGCAGGAAAACTCTTTGACCTCTGAGTTTTGATAATCGATATCCTCGCCCTCATACCCCCGGATCATGGCATGGCTGACATCGTTCCGGTGGCAGTCCACGCATTTTATCCCGGCGGCAGAATGGATATCCTCAGCCGCCGTGTATCTCTTTACCCCCGCTTGGGTGACCGAATGGCAGGCCAGGCAGCGCTGGTCCTCGATTTTAGGGGCTATATCGAAAAACACCCGGTGTTTGCTGTCGAAACTTTCCCTATCGTATTTCACAAAGGGGACCACGGCCCATTCTGTATCGTCCGGGTTGGGGCCGTCGTAGATATCCCATGTTCCGGGAAGACGGGAGGCCATGCCTCCGACTTCTCCCAGACCCGAGGCGGCTGTGCCCGCCCAGCGGAAATTGTGACGCAGGACCTGCTTGGCCCATTCGCTGTGGCTCTGCATCCGGGAGGCGTTATGACAGCCCATGCAGTTGATCTCCAGTCTGCCGGAGACGTTCCAGCGTGATTCCGGGCTGGTCTCTTTGATTTCGGGCTCAGACATTCCTCCGCCTGTCATGTGTCTTCCGAAAAGGAGCGTGAAATCCCAGAAGGTCAAGCCCAGTTCTTGAGGATCCCACATCCCTTTCCAGTCGTGGTAAGAGAGGGGCAATACGGTCCCGGTTTGGAAATCCGCCAGGACCCAGGGCTCTCCCGGACGGCCGTGCTGGGAAGCGGCTGTTGCGCTGAAGTGCAGCCCTTGTTCGATGACGCTGTAATCATGACAGGGAGCGCAGGTATACCTTGTCGAATAGGGCAGGGGGTTGGGCACTGTGGGGACGATGGGCTGGTCAAACTCGTCTTTGAGCGGGATCAGATGTACGGCCGTGGTGCGGCTTCCATCCCAGGGCTGCGGTTTCTGCTCTGCCTGGGGACTGAGGAAAGGCGCGGCCATCAAGCCCAGGATTATGCCCACAAGAAGTATCTTATGTTTCATG
>JAOUKO010000145.1 GCA_029882525.1 Candidatus Aminicenantota bacterium
CGTTAATAAATCAAATTTAATGTTCAGCTTCTTTTTAAGGCCAGCCGGATGGGGGTTCCCTCGAAGCCAAACTCCTTCCGCAAGAGCTGGATGAAAAATCTCTCGTAGGCTGGCGCAAGAGAGGCACTTGAATGAGTGAAGAGGATAAAAGTCGGAGGCAGGACTTTCTTCTGCGTCATGTATTTGATCTTCATCCGACCTCTTTTCTTGGAGAGAGGAGGATGGTTTTTATTGACGTTGGAGAGAAAACTATTCAACCGGGATGTCCCGACTCTTCGAGTCCCGTTGGCATAGACCTTCTCGGCAAGCTCGAGAATCCTGACGACTCTCTTCCCGGTCAAAGCGGAAACGAACACAAGGGGAGCGTAGCTGATAAAGTCAAGCTTCCTGTAGCACCTCTCCTTAAAGTCCTCCGGAGTCTGAGATGTTTTCTCGACCAGATCCCATTTGTTCAAGGCGATGACCATCGGCTTCCCAGACTCGAGAGAGAGATGAGCGACGGCCGAATCCTGGCGCGTCGGGAATTCCTGAGCATCCATGATCATGCAGACGACATCCGCCTGCGCGATGTCTTTTTTAGCTTTGATGATACTGGCTTTTTCTCTTTTATCCCGCGTCCGGCTCAGCTTGCGGATCCCTGCAGTGTCAACCAAACAGAAAGCCTTCTTGTCTCTGAATATCAGAGTATCGACACTGTCCCTTGTCGTCCCGGGGGATTCGCTCACGATCAATTTCTCTTCTCCGATGAGGCGATTCACGATGGATGACTTTCCCACATTGATCCGGCCCACCAGAGCGATCCTGAGAGGTTTGGCTTCTTCTTTTTCCAGTCCAGGAGAAGGAAGAGCCTCATAAAGGCCGGACTCCAGAAGATCGATGTTCCTCTTATGCTCCGCTGAAATGGGGTAAATCCTTTCTCCCCCCAACCTGTAGAAATCACCGACCTTTGCTTCTTCAGCAGGAGAATCGACCTTATTGACAACCACAAGGACCGGCTTGTTCAGTCTTCTTAAGGAAGCGTAGAGTTCCTCCTCCGCGGGCAAAAGGCCCCTTTTCCCATCCAAGATAAAAAGGAGAATATCCGCCTTTTCCGCCGCTTCGCGGGCTTTTTGTCTGATAAGAGATGAGATGGAGTCCTCCTGGTAGTCAAAATATCCTCCTGTATCCACAAGAACGCATTTCTTTTCCCTCAAAGTGCAGACGGCAGAGATTTGATCCCGAGTCATCCCTGGCTCGGAGTGCACCAGCGATCTTTTTTCTTTGAGCAAGCGATTGAACAGAGTGGATTTCCCCACGTTGGGAAAACCGAGGATGGCTATTTTTTTCAATTTCTTCATGAGGAGAGTGCACCTTTCTTTCAGGAACAAAAAGGTGAAGTACTACTTGGCGATCAAATCATAAAGAGGCAGAAAAGGCCGGCTGAGATTGATGTGACCTCCCAGGGTTTCCCTTTCCCGTCCTTCGATCAGGATAAAGACCTTGTTGATCGAATCGAAATTATAGGCGAGTGAGTTCACCACTGAGAAAATAGTTGAAATTTCAGCCGATGAACCGGAGAGATGTTTTTCCACAATCTCTTTAGTAAAATCGACATAAGCCACACCTTGGGGGGTTATATACAGTTCCCTCAGCTTGGCTTCAGGTGGGAAGGGCGAGATGTATCCCTTTTTAGAGCCCTTGATGAGCTCCTCAACCGTCTGTTTCGCCTCCCGGACAACCGACTGGGTGGCGGGAATCTCCCTTTCTTCCGGATGAAGAAAGGTATCCTCCTCTGAGAGGAAAAAGAGGACAACCGTCCTTGTCAATCCGGGTTGAGTCAGCGGCTCCACCTCAGGAGGAGGGGCCGGCAGAGTGGGAAGGATCTTTTCCTTTATCCCGCTTTTAAAAAAAATTACAGCGAGGACGACTAACACCACAAAAAGAAATCCAAGAGTCGCAATTTTCTTCCGGTCCATGTTCTCACTCTATTTTCGATAGTAGAGGTTGATATAATTCTCAAGACCTCTATAGATTGCCTCGACGACATTATTCTGAAACCACTCTGTCTTCATTTTTCTCTCTTCTTCGGGATTGGAAATGAAGGCGATCTCCACCAAAACAGCCGGACAGGCGACTCCAGTCAAGACCTTGAAAGGAGCTTGCTTGATACCCCTGTCTTTGGTCCGGAGGAGAAAATTGAGCTCTCCCTGGATGGTCTCAGCAAACGTGCTGCTTTCCTTCAGATAGGCTGACTGCGCCATATCCCACAGGATCATGGTGAGCTCGTCCTGACTATCGCCGCCGATTCCCTCATCGAAGTCAGCGGGATTATTCTCCAGGTAAGCCAGTCTTCTCGCCTCATCATCCGTGGACTCATTGCTGAGGAAAAAAGTCTCCGAACCATGCGCATCTTTCCGGAAAGAGCTGTTGGCGTGGATACTGACGAACAGGTCAGCTTTATTGTAATTAGCGATAGCTGCTCTTCTCTCCAGGGAAACGCTTGTATCCCCGGTTCTGGTAAGGACGACGCGCACGGGCATATTCCGCTCGATGAACGTTTTTAATTTAAGAGCGATAGCCAGAGTGATATCTTTCTCGAGCGTGCCGAATTTCCCCTTGGCTCCAGGCTCCATACCGCCATGTCCCGGGTCGACAATAATGGTCTTTATCTCCTGGGGAGCCGAATCTTCTTTTTCCCTGGATAGAGCCGAATCCAGCCGGGACTTAATCTCCTTATCCGCCTCTCGGCCTCGTCTTCCTTCCTCGTCGACTTCGTAAAAATCAATCACCAGTTGTGTCGGGTTATTGAGGACAAAATAATCATAGCTGAAATCTACGGGCTTGGTCTTGATGGTCAGGATGTAATAATCCCTTCCTTTCGTCCAGCCGAAAGATCTGACGATTCGACTCTCGAAGGGATCTTTCTGAATCCGGAAAGGAACGTCTATGGCTATCTTCACTAAGAGGAAAGAGGAGCCCTTCTCGATCTCAAAGGACAAAGGAAATGAGGGCTCGATGATGATCCTGCTGAAGTCCTCGTAATCCCTGACGGATAACTTTACGAAGGGCTGAATCTGGGAACCCGAAGTCATGGAAAGGAAAAGAGAGAGGACAACTCCTGCAATCAGCTTCTTAGAAAGGCATGAACAACTCAATTTTATCGAACTCTACTCACACAATCCAATCATAATGGAGGCGGCGGGAATCGAACCCGCGTCCGAAGACATTCAGCAGACAGCTTCTACATGCTTATCCTCTTCTGCTTCTCGTTCAAAAGTGTTCGAAGAGGAAAAACACTGTCGAACCAGCCCTGATGAAATTTCGCTTATCAGGCTCAGGACGAACCTGACTCGCTATCCTGCTGGTCGGCGCTTCTCAAGCACCGCAGGAAAACGCCTGAGAAACGGCATGCCTACTTGTTAGGCAGCAACAGGCAGTGATTCTGCACTTAGTTGTTTTCCACCTTTTTTCGAGGTGGGTGGAACCTCGACATGCAACTTCTGCATCACTATCTCCGTCGAAACCTGTTCGCCCCCATATCTCAGGTCTTAATTATATTTTTATAGAAAATTTTTGTCAATATTGAGATGAGAGGGAGCTAAACAGGATAAAGCGGCTAAAATTTAAACAGGGCAGACCTGCGCCCAAATTGCACTTGATGCGGGAGTCTTTGAATCCTTAAAACCTGTGGGCCTCAAACTGCCCCGGATGCAAATCCTCTCAGCTCGCGGGGGCTTTATCATTCCATCGGCTTCTGTCTGTAAAGGAACTACTTCTTTATTTTATTTTTTCCTGCTTTTTATTTTTGTTGCTATTTTCGTTCTGATTCTTTTCTCCTCTGTCATGGGGAACGGTTACAGCAATTTGCTGTTCTGTGGTGTTTCCGACATGGTCTATGCACTGGACTGTAATGGTGTAAATGCGCCCGGTTCCTTTTCCTGAGCGCTCAGCTCTGAGGTTGAGAGTGAGGTCTTCGGTAATCTCCCAGTCAGGAGCTGTGTCTCCATCACCAAGGCCATTTTCCGGTTCATTACTGCTCACCGCGGCTATCACGCAAACAGGCTCTGGATCACAGTTGTCGGATACAGAAGCGCTCACCGTCACTGGGATCATCTGGTGGTTGGGAGGCCAGATTAGGCCCGGATTCACGCTGAGGCTGTCAAAATGGGGAGGAGTGACATCCTGGACGATAACATTCTGGCTCTGTTTAGTTACATTCCCGGACCCGTCTGTGTAGGCCCAGGTCACTATATAAGTCCCTTGCGCATCATAGGACAGAGGATTTTCTGGTACTCCAAAGATTTCTCCACTGCAGTTGTCATAGGCCTTGGGGATGACCGTAATCGTTGCGGAACACTCACCGATAACATCCGGGAGCAAGAATGAGTCGGGTTGAGGAGGTGTTACATCCTCCACTGTGATCTGGACCGTATCGGTGTCGGTATCGATGCCATCATCCACGGTGAGAGTTATGATGTGTGTTCCAAGAGGCAGGGTGACCGTGGGATTTATATCGTATTTATCATCAAAAGGACCTGTCCATAAGTATGTGAGTGCATCGCCGTCGTCATCGCTCGAAGCAGAGCCATCAAGAGTCACGGTGGCCTGACAGTTCAAATCAGCAGGCACGGTTTGGTCTGGACCCGCGTCAGCCACAGGAGGAGTATTGGTCATTTCGTCTGCCCCTATATCAACTGTTCCATCAACAATCCTATCGTCCCCTTCGAAGTCGTACTCAGGCAAACCAGGAGCGTCTTTATCTCCTGCATCTATACATTTTGAGCCACCCTGAAGATGATAATCGCCGTTAGCCGGATCTCTCAACTCGGGATCAAAAGAAAAATTACCTGAAGGCACATCCCTATAATAATCGCTTGAAGCACCAGAGGTTATTTTGTTGTTCCAGACATCATTAGAAGTGATCTGCGAGAGCCAATAGTAAGTACCATAAATACCCCCGCCTAAGGAAGAGACTGTATTTTCAGCTATGATATTGTTGGTGATGTTCGATTGATAGATAGGATACCAATAAATCCCGCCTCCAAGGATAGCATGATTTCCTATTATGGTATTATTGGTGACGTTTGCAGGGGAGTTGTAAAAATAGATCCCTCCACCATATCTTGCTGTGTTTCTGTCAAGAACGTTATTAGCTATGGTCGGATAAGGACTAGAATTCCCCATGCGACAAAATATCCCACCGCCGTAATTAGCGTCATTTTCGATGATGAAATTACTGACTATGGTGGGTGAACAATAAGCAAATAAAATCGCCCCACCCAGATTAGCATTATTCCCTCTAATCGTGTTATTAGCGATGATGGCATTGCCACTAGGATAATTAGGATACATGCAGCAGATTCCACCTCCCCAAAAAGCCGTATTTTCGGTTAAGGTGTTATTAGAGATGGTCGGAGAAGAGTTTTCACAATAAATCGTCCCATATGATGATGAATTGCCATTTTCTGTTATTATATTATTCGTGATAGTTAAAGATGAGTACAAGAGATAAATCGCGCTTCCATAATTATCATATCCCATACTAATTCCACTGCCATTCTTGATTGTGAATCCTTCAATTTTTGAGGTGGCGCCTACAGATTCACACTTAAAAACTGCTCCTGTGCCTCCAGCATCAAGCGTACAAACATCCGCACCTGCCCCGATCAACTGCACCCCGTCTTTCATAATTAACGGAAAAGATTCACCATTGGTAGCGGCTGAATATGTTCCTGCCTCCACATCCACCCTTCCTCCGCCATAATCATAAGCCGCATTAATAGCTGCCTGGATAGTGGGATAAACACTCGGAACAATGAAGTCATCGGCTTTTGCATTCAAGGATGAAAAAGCCATCAGAACAAATAAACAGGCAAACATACTGAAAATTTTTTTTCTTATCATGCTTCTTTTCCTCCTCGTTATTTTTATGCGGAATTCAATATGTAAATTCCATTTATTCAGGCCTTTTACAGGCAAGAATATCCTTTTTATACGGAAACTCTTGACGATAGACCGCGCAGTTTAATTTTTCATATGGTGGCATGAATTGCTTCTTTTCCAAACCCGGTGATCCGATCAATTAATTCTAAGGGAGTACTTTCTTAAGTACCAAGTATTTTAATAGCTTTATTTTGGACTTTTATCAATACCCGCAAAAGATGAAATCTGGGGTGGCTTTTTCTCCCTCTGTCCTAACCCTTTACGAGAAGGGCTTCTCACCCCTAAAGACTAGCCGCTGCAAACGAATCTATTTTTGTTTTTTTCCAATCCGATCAATTGCCCAGACATTTCCATGACTCGGGCAGTGTCTCCTCAGAAAGCAATCACATTTATTTTCTGATAAGATTCTTCATCTATAGCTGCAATAGATATACGGCTTTTACTTTCCCCATACTTGAGAATGATGTTATTAAAAAGGGAAAACCTTGAGAAATAAGAGGAAAGGTGGCGGGGCCGACGAGACTTGAACTCGCGACCTCCGGCGTGACAGGCCGGCGTTCTAACCAAACTGAACTACGACCCCGCCAAGGGCTTACAATTATAATATCAAACTCTCGCACTTTTCAACAGGTTTTGAAACCATCTTCAATTTCCGTGATAGGGGAAACATCTGACCTAATTGGGAAGCGCGGCGACGATTCCTCTTCATCCGAAGCCCATGGCAGGGGGTGGGAGGCTCTCAGCTATAGTGGACGTTCCCTGCGGGGATAACTCTATCTCTTGATAATATTTAAGAAACCATAAGGAAGAGATAAGGTGTCCCCTCAGGGAACGTCCCCATATTTATTATAGACGCTGAACTTTACATCTTCTCCAGAGCGGCTACACGTTCCTCGATGGGCGGGTGGGTGCTGAAGAGCCTGTTCACTGATCCTTTTATATCTTTGAGGGGATTGACGATGTAGAGATGGGCGGTGGCCTTGTTGGCCGCCTCCAGAGGCTCCTTATCCGCGGCCAGCTTTTTCAGGGCGGATGCCAGGCCAGGCGGGTACCGCGTCAGGAAAGCGCCGTTGGCATCTGCCAGGAATTCCCTTTTCCGGGAAACAGCCAGACGGATGAGCTGGGCGATGAGAGG
>JAOUKO010000489.1 GCA_029882525.1 Candidatus Aminicenantota bacterium
AAGGCCGAATACATGAGTGTTCCGCGGATGTGTGCCCTGGCCGAGGTTGTATGGAGCCGAAAAGAGGTAAGGGACTGGGGAGATTTCAAGCTGAGGCTGGAAAGGCATTTTGCGCGGCTGGACGCGATGGGCGTGAATTACTGCCGCAGTTCGAATCGGGTGGCGATCAGGAAATTGGGGACAGCAGTGGGACAGTCCCCAATTTTTTCTTCTTGATTCTTTGCAGCATGTCGACTGCGTTGGTGTTCTGAGGGTTGAGTTTCAGGGATTTCTGATAGTATTCAACGGCTAAATCATTCTGCCCGTTTTGCATGTAGGCCTCAGCCAGGCTGTCATAGACATTCCAGGATTCTGGATACATCTCGATATTTATTTTGAACACCTCGATGGCCTCAGGGATTCTTTTTCCGTTGAGCAGCCTGTAGCCCAGTCCGTTGAATTCCGTCTCATCGAAATAGTATTTTTGCTCTTTTTTGGAGCGTATTTCCCTGTACTTTTCAAGGGCGCTTTTGATTCCCGATTCTGATATTATCTGCTCCAGGAGTGTCGCCGCAGACTGCTGTTCCAGGACACGCATCCATGTAAAACGGAGGTTTTGCTGGTGTTCTCTGCGGAGCTGTTCTTTGTCCAGCCCTGATTGTTCGAGGTAGGCGAATTTCTTGTCGTAGGAAAAGCGGTCTTGGACTTCCTCGAAGCTGAGCCCTTCTTTTTTTGCGGCGTTGAGTCCTTCCCACATGTCAACCAGATAATCCCGCCAGAGAGAGATGAACTTGACGGGCATTCTTCCGTTATGGGTATCGTAGACCCAATCAATCTCCTTCTCATCCTCCAGCAGATCGTTCATGACCTCGATCCAGCGGGGCGCATCGAATTGTGCGGAGAAGGCGATAGAAAATGAACCGCGAAAGAAGATATCTCCTGTGAAGAGAAGCTTTTCTTCCGGGCAGTGGATGATTATATCGTCTCCGGTATGGCGTCCCTGGCCAAAATAAATTAGATTCAACGTTATGTCGCCCAGGTCGAGTGACATGCGGTCGCTGAAAGTGATCGTGGGCAGAGTGAGAATATAGTTGTTTGCCAGGTCGTCCAGCATGATGGGTTGGGAGATTATAATCTCACGGAGCCGCTGGGCCTCCTGCGAATTCGGGTCGAGCGCCTTCAACTGGTTTTTCCACTGTTCCATCGCAGATTCTCGGCTGGCAATGAAATCCTGTCTTCTCCCGTCGAATTGACGCATTCTCTCGGGGCTGTTTTCGTGGGCGATAATCTCCGCCTCTGAGAAGACCTGGTTGCCGTCTGTGTGGTCGAAGTGATAGTGGGTGTTGATCACGTAGGAGAAATCCTTTCGGCCGAATTCACGCTCGATAATCTTCCGGTATTCGGTGCTAAGAGTCGGGGATTTTCCCGTATCGATCATCACAATGCCCTTTTGAGTGGCGATGGCGATAACCTGGTCCATGTAAAATTTGCCGCATTTGACGATGAGGACTCGCTCGCTGTAGCGCTCAAAGTCAATCGGCAGCTCTTCTTCTGCCCATAGGACAGCACAAGAGGATAATAAAGCCAGGATAAAGAAGATAAAAAAGATTCTCCGCAATTTCATTGAATCCTCCTTAATGAAAATGCTTGGGCACTATCATCCTGATATTTATAAGCATAATCCAAGAGAACCGGAATATAAAGAAACAAATTTCTTTTTACGTAAACTGATTCAAGGAAATCCATCAAGGGGTCGCATCTCAACATTTGACATTTCTGAA